>JBBWZK010000038.1:0-11795 GCA_039648975.1 Blastocatellia bacterium | reverse complement strand
GCCGACGAGTTCTCTCAGGCGTGGGAAGCCCGCTGAAGACCACAGTGGTTTACAACGGCGTCGATACGGAATTATTCACTCCGGCCAATGGCAGCGGTGACGGCGCGAATCTGACGATCTTGAGCGTCGGGCGTCTCACGGCGGTTAAAGCTCAGGACAGAGTATTGCGCGCCATGGCGCGGCTGGCGGATCAGTTTCCCTTGCTGCGCTGCGAGATCATCGGCGCAGGCGAGGAGCGGTCTAATTTGCTGGCGCTTGCCGGAGAGTTGAAGATTGCCGACAGGGTTGAACTGCTCGGCGTCAAAAGCCGCCGCGAAGTGGCCGAAGCCATGCGGCGCTGCACGGTCTTTGCGCTGCCGAGCCGCGCAGAGGCGATGGGCTGCGTCTTTCTCGAAGCGATGGCGACGGCGAAACCGGCCATTGCATGTCACGGCGAAGGCATCGCCGAGATTCTGCGTCACGGCGAAAATGGCTGGCTGGTCGAACACAACAATCTTGAGCAGATGACCGAGGCGCTTGCGACGTTGTTGGCAGATGCTTCGCTGAGAAGCCGTCTCGGACAGGAAGGGCGAAAGACGATGGTAGAGCGGTTCACACTGGCGCATCAAGCGGAGCAGTTGAATCAGGTTTATCGAGAATGCCTGATTGGGAACTTGCGAAGGCGATGAAACCGTTGCGGAGTATTCTGCCTTTGGAATAGGAGGTATAATATGCACTTTGTGAAGGGCGTGAGATATGTATCGGAATATAAATTGTTGCTGACCTTTGATGACGGGAGCGTAAGGCTGGCGGACTTGGAACCACATCTCGATGGAGAGATATTTGAACCATTGAGAGAGATCAACTACTTCAAGGCGGCCAGGGTGCATTCAGAGTTGGACACTATTGTTTGGGACAACGGAGCGAATATGTCCCCAGACTTTTTATATGAAATCGGCATGCCCATAGCTGAGCCGGAATTAATGAGAATGCAGTTGAAGTGAAAGCCTTAGGTAGAGCAATGAAGGAAAGCGCTCGCTATGTAAAGCTTGTTGAATGGTCTGATGAAGATCAATGTTTCGTGGGCCAATGTCCAGGCGTTATTGGTCCTTGCTGCCATGGGATTGATGAAGCGCAAGTGTATGCAGAGCTTTGTCAGATCGTCGATGAATGGATTGAAATCCTGAAAAAAGATGGGAAACCTTTACCACCACCAACGGCGGGGAAGGACGTAGCCAAGAAGCTTTTGGATGCCGCCTAATGCCGGCTCGCCGTTACCAAATAGAAAGAGAACCCTATGCAGAGAAGGCCGTTTGGCCGTACCGGACTTGAAGTCAGCGTCCTCGGTTTTGGCGGGGCCGTGATTGGCCTCACCAGACCTGCGCAAGCGACTGTCGACCGCTTGCTCTCGGCGGCGCTCGATGACGGCATGAATGTCATCGACACGGCGGAGTGTTACGACAGCGAGGACTTGATTGGCCATGCGGTTGCCGGCAGGCGTCACGAGTGTCTGTTGTTTACCAAATGCGGTCATCGAGCCGGCTTTGATCTGGAGGACTGGAGCCCAGAGGTCTTGGAACTCGCCATAGATCGCAGTTTACTCCGGCTGCAAACCGATTATCTTGACCTGCTACAGTTGCACACCTGCAATGAAGATGTGTTGCGTCAGGGAGATGTGATTGCGGTTTTGCAGAAGGCGCGCGATGCTGGCAAGACGCGCTTGATCGGCTACAGCGGCGACTCTGCGGCGGCGCGCTACGCCGTTGAATGCGGCGTCTTCGATGCCCTGCAAACCTCAATCAGCATCGCCGACCAGGAAGCCATTGCGCTGACCTTGCCGCTGGCCGAGCAACAGGGCATGGGCGTCATCGCCAAGCGGCCTCTGGCCAATGTGGTGTGGATAGATCGTAAGCGGCCAGAATATGCGCAGGGCTATTATTGGGATAGACTGCAACGGCTGAACTACGGCTTCCTTCAAGCAAGCGATGGCACAGAGCCTTTAGCCACCGCACTGCGCTTCACGCTGAGCGTGCCGGGCGTGCATACAGCTATCGTCGGGACAGAGAGCCTGGAACATTGGCACGAAAACCTCGCGGTAGTTGCGGCAGGCGATTTATCAGAGAAAGCGTATCAGGCCATTCGCAGGCGTTGGGAAGAATGCGCTGCCCCCAATTGGATAGGACAAGGGTAGTGGTGCGAGTCGCTTAAAGCCTCTTGGTAACAAGTGCCGTAGGCACGCAATGTTTATAGAACGCCAGCCGTTTCGTTCAATCAAGCTCCGTAGGAGCGTAATGTCGACATGACGCTCCTACGGAGCTTGATTGTATTAACCAACTGTTCTTCTATAAACATTGCTCTCCTACGGAGCTTGAAATTTCAAAACACGCGTTTAGCCTCTCATCTGTGCCGTTCGCGCGCCGATCAGTCAGTATCTTTGTCGTATTTTTTCAATAGTAACCAGAATAACACTCCGCCCAGCAGCAGCAGGGAAGCCGCTACCGCCAGAACCGCCGGATAGCCGAACCGCGTCAGCCCCTTGCCCGCCGACGGTGCGGCAATCGCTCCCGATGCGAAGATCGTCATATACATCAAAGCCGACGCGCCGCTGCGCTCGTCGGGCGCGACGCGCGTCATCAACAGGCTCTCCATGGCCGGCTCGTCCATCCATTGAAATGCCACGTAGCCGGCAAATCCCAACGCCGCAGCAAAGGCCGGCGGCCCGGTCGCCAGTACGCCTAAAGAGACGCCCGCCGCCACCTCCATCAACATGATTCCTCTGATCAGGCCGAGCTTATTCAAAATCAGCGGCGACAGCAGGATGGCAATGACTTGCGCGATCTGGCCACCTGAAAAGATCAGGCCGATTTGATCGACAGGCACTTTCAGTTGTTGCGAGAAATAAGCGTTGGCGAAAGGATTGAACGACGCCGTCGCGATGTTGAGCACGGCGACCGCCAGCATGAAGCGCACCACGAAAGCGTTGCGCGGGTACTTCAACCGTTGATGATTGGTTTCCTCGCCCAGCCGCATAAACAGGACGGGCAAGACCGCTAGATAAATGAATCCACAGCCGATCAGCATAGCGATCTGTTTGCTCTCGGCGGCGCTCGCTATGCCCAGCAGATGGCTTAACCATATCGGCAGGTGGCCGCCGACCGGATCGGCGATGATGCCTATGCCGATGACTGTCGCCAGGTAGACGCTGAAGGCGAATGGCCGCAGCGCGGCGGTCGTCGTTTGCGCGATGATGACCGTAATCGAGATGGCCCATAGCGCAAAGAATATGCCGCCCAGACAGGCCAGGCCGAGCAGCGCTGCCCTGGTAGAGACCAGAGAGCGCAGCACGGCAATGGTCGCCGTGCCGGCAAGGCAAACCATCACGGCGCGCTGCAAGCCCAGGCGACGAGTTAAAATCACCGCGCCGAACGTGCCAACGACGGTGCCTGCGGTTGAGAAGCTCGACATCAAGCCGAGGAAGTCTTCCTTGTAGCCGATGTCCAGGAGGTAGAGGTTATAGAGCAGAACGTAGATGAACATGCCTGTGTTGAACAGGCATGAGGCCAGCAGGAATAACCAGAAGGAGCGCGCCAGCCGTCTGCTCTCCAGCCATCGCGCGACGAAGCCGACCGTGGCCGCAGGTTCTTCTGCCAATAGCGCCGCGCTCTCGCCCGACTCGTTTTCCTGGGGTGTCGCCATGCTATAGCAATTTGCAAATGAGTTTGCCATGTAGGGGCGACCGTCTCTGGTCGCCCCAGCCTGCAAGTCGTTGGCATTTGAAGTTCAGTAGATTTCACTCTGGGGCGACCACAGAGGGTTGCCCCTACATGAGGTTCGGCTTAATGCAATTGAAAGTTGCTTTAGAAATCGAATCGCAGAGCAAACTGAATGCGACGCGGCTCGCCTGTGGCGACGACCTTGCCGAAGAACGGCCCGAAGTCCGCAAATGGCAGCGGGATGCCATAGTTCGGATGATTGAACAGGTTGAAGGCTTCCGCACGAAACATCAAGGCGCGCTGCTCGCCGAGCACGAAGCGGCGGTGCAGGGCAAAGTCTATGATGTTATTGCCCGGGCCGGGGATGATGTTGCGCCCGGCGTTGCCGAAGGTGAAGGGCTTGGGAGCGGTGAAGGCGTCCGTGTTGAACCAGTGGTCGGCTGAACGCTGGTTGCGCGGCAAGCTGATCTTCTGTCCCGGCACGACATCGGGCCGGTTCGGCGTCCCTGTGTTGGCGAAGTCGCTGAAGAAATAGACGGGATTCAACGGCGTGCCATCCTGTTCGGTGATGATGCCGCTGATCTGCCAATCGGAAAAGAGGTGATAGAGCGCCCTGGTGCCCGGCAGGTTATAGGTGAAACCGACGCTCAGGCGTTTGCGAACATCGAAGAAGGACAGGCCGCGCTCCTGGCTCAGGTCTCTTTCGTCCTGCGCCGTGACGCTGTCGAACAAGCCTGCCAATACCGTATCGCCATCATCAATCGATTTCGCCCAGACGAAACTGGCCAGAAAACTCAAGCCGTTCGACAGCCGTTTCTCGGCTTTGAGCTGCAAGGAATTGTATGACGAATTCGAGATGTGTTGCTGCTGTGTGAGCTTGCCCAGTTCAGGCCACGTCCGCAGGGATTGCAGATCGCCGGGACGCGGCGGCAGGTTCTCGCCGATCTCCGCATGCAACGGCGTGTTGAAGATTCGCGATTTGCCGAGATGCGTCCCCTTCGAGCCGACGTAGGCAGACTCGAAGAGAATCTTGAAGGGCAACTCGTATTGTAGGCTGAAGCTCCAGTGTTGCACGTAAGGCGTGCGCGCCTTCGGGTCGAGGCCGAAGTAACTCGGAAATCCTGTCGAAGCGGTTTGCGGGAAGCCATCGTGCAGCGTCAATATAGGCGGCTCTGTGCCGAGCGTAAAGTTGGTTTCGTTGATAATACTATTGCGCACCAGATTGTAATACTCCGTGGCAATCTCAGGATTGAAGTAGACGCCGTAACCGGCTCTGACGACCAGGTCGCGGCGCTCCCAGAAGCCGCCCGCCGGACGCCAGGCGAGACCTATGCGCGGCGCGAAGTTGTTGCGGTCCGGCTCTGTGGCGCTGCTGCTGCGCACGAGCGTCGGCGGCGCTGGCGAGTTTGAATAATCGAGATTCACCAGATTGCCGTTCTTGTCTCTGAACGGCGAGAAGTATTCGTAGCGCAGGCCTATGTTCAAGGTCAGCCGGTTGCTCACATGCCAATCGTCCTGCACGAATCCTGCAAAGCTGTTCTGTCGGAAAAACGCTTCGGCACGGCCTACGCTGCGGTCCGTAACCTGCGGAAAGCCGAGCAGGAAATCCGCGAAGGGATCGCCGGTCGGCGACGCCGAAGTCGGATCGCCGCTGAAGGCCCCTGTAAAGGTGAAGCGGCCACGCGACAGATTGCTTTGCAGATAGTTCATCCGAAAATGAATGAATTGAAATCCGAGCTTCATCGTGTGCGGCCCGTTGGTCAACGACACCGCCTCCGACAGATGGAAGAGATTATCGCGTTGCGTCTGCGGGCGGTTCGGCGTATCGAAGGCCAGGTTGAAGTTCGATAATAAGAAGAAAGGCAGGCCGAAATCTTCCGGGTTGTCGGCGACCCCGGTGATGCCCAGGTCTTTCGCAACGTCCGTCTGGAAGGCGCTCTCCGGCAGCTCAAGCAGATTCAATTTAGTAAACGAAGCGCGCAGTTCATTGAGCCAGCGGCCTGCGCCGAAGGTGTAGCCAAAGGCGTATTGCTGGGCGCGCAATTCCTCACGCGTCGGGCGCTGCGGAAACGCCCCGGCCAGACGGTTGCGCTCGTCATTGATCGTGTAGCGTCCGAACACACGGCTCTGATTGGCGAACTCGTGATCGATGCGCCCTGAGACATTGTCTTTGACGAATTCATTCGGCGTCGCGTCGAGAAAGTTGCTGGCCTGCCCCGGACGGTTGGGCAGAGGCACGAAGAGGTCGAGGAACTTCTTGGCAATGGGATCGATGCGGTTGGCCGGAATCCGGTTATTGGCGAAGGGCTGCCGCTTGCCAGCAATAACGTTCAATGGATCGAAAATGGGGTTAAGACTACTTAGATTGCCTGAGCGTTGCGCTTCGTCCGGGACGGTGCCGAGCGACGAGGTCGCGGTTCTGCCGCGCAGCCCTTCATAGTCGGCGAAGAAGAAGGTCGAGGCGAGCGGCAGCGGGCCGCCGAGCGAGCCGCCAAATTGATTCTGGCGAAAGATCGGACGCGGCAGGTTCGGATCATCGAACAGATTGCGCGCGTCGAATGCTTCATTGCGGAAGAACTCGAAGGCGCTGCCGTGAAATTTGCGGCTGCCCGATTTCGTCACAATATCGACCACGCCGCCGCCTGACTGAGCGAACTCTGCCGCCGGCAGCGAAGCGATGATGCGAAACTCCTGGACGATCTCCATCGGCGGCAGCACGGCGATGGCGCGCGTGTGCAGGTCTGTGTTCATCGCGCCATCTAATAGAAACGTATTCATCGTTGAGCGCGCGCCGTTGATGGGCGGGTTGAGTCCGACCGTGCCGCGACTCTCCTGATTATCGGTGACGATGTCGTGGCCGAAGCCGCCGAGTTGTCGCGGAATCGCGCCGGGGCCGAGGGTCACCAGCGAGACGATGTTGCGATCAACCAGCGGTAGGTCGCGTATGGTTGGGAAATCCAGGCGATAGCCGACCGAAGCTTCTTCGCTCTGTAGCAAGGAGACCGCTGCGGTGATCGTCACGCTTTCTGCCGCCTGGCCGACTTTCAATTCCAGATCGAGCTTGGCTTTCTGATTGATTTCCAGAACGAAGGAATCGGTTTGCAACGTGCGAAAACCTTGCTTTTCGGCGGAGACCGTATAACGCCCAGGCAGCAGGTCATCTATGCGATAACTGCCGTCGGCGGCGCTGAGGGTCGTCCTTGAAAAGCCTGTGGCTTCATTGCGCGCGGTAATCTTGACGCCAGAGATGACCGCCGACGTTTCATCGTGAGCTTCGCCCAGCAAACTGGCGGACGAAACTTGCCGCGCGAAGGTTGGGGAAGTGAATGCCGAAAGGCAATAAAACAAACATAGGGCAAGACAGAAAGGTGACTTTTTCATATCGGCCTCCAACCTGAAAGGAATTGGTGATGCGAGCCACAAGCTCAAGACGGCCACTTTATATCACCAAACCTAAATCTGAGCAATCCACAATGTGAATCGCCGCCCGTGGAAGTGGAAAATGATAAAGTTGCGCGTGACCGGAGAGACAGGTTTGCAGGAGAAATTTAACAAAGAAGCCAGGCGGTCTGTTGCGGTTTAGACCTGGGAGCGCGGGCGTCTCGCCCGCCGGTCATGTGGTTGTGGAAAATTGCGGGCAACTTGCCCGCGCTCCCAGGTGATAGACCAATCGTGATCAACCGCCCTTGCGCAACAGGGGCATGAAATTGCTGATCAAATGAGCCGGTCTGTTTGCCACTTGCTGAAGCGATTCGGCGAGCAAGTCGGAGGCACGCTTGACTTGCTGCCACTGAAGTAAAACGGCATAGCCGCTGCGAAGATTGTCAGCCAGACGACCAGGCACGATATAGCGTCCTTGTGCGCCTGCGGGGTTGGTTGGCAGATTGATGCCGATCAATCCGTGCGCTTCATCGAGAGTGGCTTTGATCTCCCAGTCGACGAATTTCCGCCACGGCGTCAGCAGGCCGCAGAGCACGATGGTATGCTCTGTGCCGGCGATGTAGTTGGCGCGCAGATTGCGGACGATGCCTTCCGCATCATCGCTGCCGGTGGTTCGTTCTACAGAGGCATCGTCGCTGATCGCATAGCGGCTGGCGAAAAGCCGGCGAAACTCTTCAAAGAAGTAACGATCATTGTCGTGGTGATAGCTGACGAATATCTTCGCCGGCGCGGCAGATGACATGGCATTCCTCGACGAGCTTTGCGCCCTCAGCTTGTTTTCATGTAGCGCAAGCTAACAGCTTGCGCATCAATCGGTGTGAGCCAAAGCCGGCGCAAGCTGTTAGCTTGCGCTACACCCGATTGAAAATCGTTCTAACGAGCGGTTCACGGGCTTACTGCTGCGCCTTCGCCGCAACCTTGGTGACGGCGGCGGCAATCTCTGCGGGCTTTGCCAGGGCAAACACTTTCATCCATTCGCCGGTCTCGACGTTGCCGACGATGAGCACATTACTGTGCTGCGCTTTGTCTTCGACATAGCCGCCGACTTTGTAGAGCACGCGGTCTATGTCTTCTTTCTTGCCGGTCAGGAAATACCAGCCGGGCTTCGCCTTGAATTTTTCGGCATACGCCTTGAGCGCCGCCGGCGTGTCAACCGTCGGATCGACGCTGATCGTGATCATGGTGATGTCTTTGCCGACGCGGTCGCCTAAGAATTCTTGAACCCTGGCCAGGTTGGCGGTCATCGGCGGGCAGACGCCTGTGCAGGTCGTGAAGGCAAAGTTGATTAAAACCGTTTTGCCTTTCAGCAAATCATCAAAGAAGCGCACAGGCTTATTGTCTTGCGTCAACAGGGTAAGATTTGGGAAATAGAGGGCTGCCGATTCAGCCGGCGTCTTCGCCTGCTTTGCTTCATTACCGGATTGGACGGTCGCCGAAGTCTTGGCGCTGGCGTTGGTCGCCACGCTCTTGCTCGCCGCTTCATCTAACGCTTTGAGAAGCGTGCTTGCAGGGGCAAGCCCGTAGGTGCGCGTCCAGTAACCGGCGGCGGCATTGCCGATCAGGATCATTGGCGTGTGCTCGGTCTTGTCGGCGACCGCGACGCCGAGGGCTTTCAACAGACGGTCAATGTCGGGCTTGCTGCCGGTCACGAAACTCCAACCCGGCCCGGCATCAAACTTCGCGGCGAAGCTCTTCAATCGCTCAGGCACATCGGTGAGCGGATCGACGCTGATCGAAATCAACTGCACTTCACGGCCTGCGCGCGCCCCCAGGCCCTGTTGCAATTTGCGAAAGGTGGCGGTGAGCGGCGGGCAGATGGTCGTGCAAGTCGTAAAGATGAAGTTGATGGCAACGGTCTTTCCCTGGACGAGATCGCTATTGAAGTGAAGCCGCCGCCCATCCTGATCGGTGACCAGGGTATCGGGTATCTGCGGCGGGCTGATGCTGGCATCTTTTTTGTCGGCGGTCGCTTCTTTGGTCACTTCTTTGGTCGCTTCTTTATCTGGGCTTGCGACGATTTCTTCAGCTCGCAAACGCATGCCGCACTTGGGACATTTGCCCGGCTTTTTCGATTTCACCTCCGGGTGCATGGGACAGACATATTGCGCCGCCTCACGTTTGACCTGCCCGGCCTGCGCTCTCGTCGTATTACTAAACCCGGCGAACGCCAAAGCCACGCACAGTATGATAAGACCTGTTCTCGTCCGCTTACTCATGATGCTCTCCTCGAACCGCCGTTTGAATTCTCCCGATGAGGCTTCCTTTATTTATAAACTCGCGGCGTTGGCTTGCCAAGCGCAACAGCGCGGTCGTCAGGGATGGTCATCCGACTCGCAAGCGACCATCTTCACCTGTGCCGCTTGCTCAGAGAAAACCGTTGAAACGGTTAAGGCAGCGCGATGCTTGTCCACCAGCCAACTGAAGCAGGATGTTGATCGGAAGGCGTGCCGACAGGGCTTTTCCTCGCGGCATTGAGAGATCACTTCGTGTCGCCGGCTTAACTTGACAAGGCAAAGGCCATTTTCGTATCCTATCTGTTCGTCTTCTTTACGATTATTTTGGAGATTCGCACCATGAGTACATTCGTTCCGAGCGGCAAGAATCTGGAGCAGAGTCGCAAGTGGCATATCATTGACGCCAACGGCCAAACCGTTGGCCGATTGGCAACCGAGGCGGCGCGCATCTTGATGGGCAAGAACAAACCGACCTACACGCCTTATATTGATGTCGGCGATCACGTCATCGTCATCAATGCCGAGAAGGTCGTCTTCACCGGCAACAAGTGGCAGGACAAAGTCTATCGCCATCACACAGGCTGGCCCGGCGGACTCAAAGAGATCACCGCGCAGAAGCAATTGCAGCAGCACCCCGAACGCATCCTCGAACTGGCGATTCGCGGCATGCTGCCGAAGAACAAGCTAGGTCGCAAGATGGGCAAAAAGCTCAAGGTCTACGTCGGCACTGATCATCCGCATCAGGCGCAGCAGCCCGAAGCGTTTGAGGTCAAGCGATAAGTCATGGCGGCCCCGATATCGGGCCGCATGAGTTGAAGGAGATTCGATAGTGGCAGAGACGATTCAGAATTATGGAACGGGCCGCCGCAAGAGCGCCACGGCGCGCGTCTTCATCAGGCCCGGCACCGGCGAAATTATTGTCAACAAGCGTAAGCTCGAAGATTATTTTGATAACGAAGTGCATCGCATGGTGATTCGCCAGCCGCTGCATCTGACCGACACGGTCAGCAAATTCGACATTCTGGTGAATGTCGATGGCGGCGGCAAGGCCGGTCAGGCGGGCGCGGTGCGTCATGGAGTGACGCGCGCGCTGATGGAGTTCAATCCCGAATTCCGCACGCGCTTGAAGCGTGCAGGCTTCGTCACCCGCGACCCGCGCGCCAAAGAACGTAAGAAGTATGGCCAGAAGGGCGCGCGCAAACGCTTCCAGTTCTCGAAACGCTAAGGCGATTTTGGATTTTAGATTTTGGGTTTTGGATTGAGGCGGCGAACTGCTTCTTCAATCCAAAATCGGCAATCCAAAATCCAAAATTGATAAATCCATTGTCGGCCCTTGCGATTGGTTGTTCCAGCAGGACAATTGGAACGCGGGCCGGCGAGTACATAAACCAGTTCAACGTGTAGGAGGTAAGATTGGCTACTGTAACCATGAAGGAGCTGCTTGAAGCCGGCGTCCACTTCGGACATCAGGTCAGGCGGTGGAATCCGAAGATGAAGGAATACATCTTCGGCGAACGTAACGGAATTTACATTATTGACCTTCAGAAAACCCAGCGGCTCTTCAAAGAAGCCGTGAAGTTCGTCACCCAGGCGGCGATGGACAACAAGAGCTTCCTGTTCGTCGGCACCAAGCGCCAGGCGCAGGACGCCGTCGCCGAAGAAGCCAAACGCTGCAATCAGTTCTATGTCAACCAGCGCTGGCTCGGCGGTCTGCTGACCAACTTCCAGACGGTGCAGAAGTCTATTCAGAAGATGAAGGACATCGAAGCCATGCGCACAGACGGGCGCTTCGATGCGCTCACCAAAAAAGAGCGCCTGCAGCTTGAACGCGAGCACTCGTCGCTTGAAAAAAACCTCGCCGGCATACGCGATATGCGCCACCTGCCGGACGTGATCTTCATCATTGACTCGAACAAGGAAGAGATCGCCGTCCACGAAGCCAACAAGCTCGGCATCACGACCGTCGCCATCGTCGATACGAACTGCAATCCCGATGGCATTGATTACATCGTGCCGGGCAACGACGACGCGCTGCGCGCCGTGCGTCTGTTTGCGGCGAAGATGGCCGACGCCATCGTCGAAGGCCAGCAGATGCTCAAAGAGGGCGCGGCGGACGGCGAAGCCGGGGAGAGCGTCGCAGGCGATGGCGCGGAAGCCGCGCCGCGCAGCGAGCGGACTGAGCGCGGCGACCGTGCTGACCTCGGCGACCGTCGCGGGCGCGGTGGCAGAGGAGGCGAACGCCGTGGCGGACGCCGCACGACCTATGTACCGCCTGGAGCGCCGCCGATTCCCGAAGCCACGTCGCCCGTGCCTCCGCAGACGGGCGCGGCAGCGCCTTCGGGCGCACAGACTGCCACCACCGTGACGCAGAACGACGTGCAGATGTCGCAGCCCGGTCATCGCGGCCATCACGAATCAGTTGATGGCG
>JBBWZK010000397.1:0-9602 GCA_039648975.1 Blastocatellia bacterium | reverse complement strand
ATCCAGTGCCGCGCCGCTCGTCAGGCTCTTTATCTACTCGGTAAACTTCGATGTGTTGAAGACGGTGACGGCGATAGCATTTATCAGACAGTTAAATGACCTGCCCTTTATTAACCCTGGCTCTTGAAGCTGACTTGATCGGCTGGATTCATCGTAATACGAGAACCGCTTATTTGTCACTCGCCATACCCGGCTCGCAGGTCTTTCACAACCCGTCGAGTGGCGCGTGGCATTCGCGCTTCCTCTGATGCTGACGGCTGTAAAAACGGTTCGCTTTGCGAATGATTGACGAAGCCGGTTATCTCGTACCTGGCGACTTATCTCGACAACCCATGCTCAAGCAACTCCCCTTTGCTGAACTGCGTTTCGGTAATCGTGTATTTTCAGTCACGATTATTTTGCTCACGCCCCTGATTTTTTCAAACCTCCGCACGGCTCGCCGCGTCATAAGCACGAACGGTTCTCCCCACTAATCACCTCAAATCAAACCAACGCTCCCCAAGGCTGCAACGCGCCGCGAGGGGAGTTGTTTGCTCGAAATCGAAAGGAGAAGATATGCGCAGAGTGTTATTGATACTGGTGCTTCTGGTATTCGGCGTGGGAATGATCGCCGCGACGGCGGCCTCGCCCGATGATCGTGGTTGTGCCGGGCATTGCCGCGAAGAGTTCCGCGAGGCGAGCCGGGCTTGCCGCCATCTGCCGCCCGCCGAACAGCGCGAGTGCGAGCGCCGGGCCAGAGAACGACTTGAGCACTGCCTGAGAAACTGCCGCTGAAATGACGATCAGGCTCTCCGCTCAATTCAGAACGGAGAGCCTGATCGGATTGCCAAATGTAATTCCGGTTATTAGCGGCTGAAGACGAAGGGCGCGGAACGTTGCCCCGTGCTCCGCGTATAAACGGTAATCGACACCTCAACGCCGCGCGGCAGCCGACTGGTCACGTCGGTCTTGGTCATCAGGCGGCTAATCTGGCCATTGGGGAGGATGAAGGCCGCAGGATATTTGAGCTTGCCCGCCGTCTGCCCATCGATCTCGATGATTGAATCGCCAACCAGGAAATGCTCGCCATCGACGATCAGCCTGCCGCTCGCGCCTTTCATTCGCACCCCGGAGATCAACGGCACAGGCCCTGTCGGCAAGTCGTCCAACGCCGCGATGGCGGCGCGCAGATCAGGGCGCGGCCCGATGCGCTGATTCACGTCGCCGGCTTGCGGCGCCCCCGTCGCCCTCAGCAATTGGCGCAAGGCTGCCGGCGCAAGCGGCTCTTCACCACGCGCTTTGACGATGCTTTCAATCACTGCCGCCGCGCCTGCAACCATTGACGTAGCCCCAGAGGTCGCGCCGAAGTCAATCGTATACCAGTTGTTCTCGCCCTGTTCGCGGCGCAGGTCGCCCTAGCCTGTCGTGGTGATGAAGCGGCCCCACCCATGCACATCGACGATAGAACCGTAATTCGATTCAGCGGTGCGCGTGCGATCCGGCCCCGGCCCGTAAATGCCGCCTTCGGGCAATCCCGCGCCGACCATGAGCGCGCCCGAATCGCGCTTCGTGCGATCAAACTTGCCGTCATAAGAGGCGCGATCCAGATTCTCTGAACCGTGGCCCGCCGATTCAACAACAATGATGCCTTTGTTGGTCGCCGCTTTGATCGCGTTGAACACATCCGGCTCGAATTCAATCGGCACCAGCCCGCGTCCGGTCGTCGGATCGAACTGCGGCCCTTGAACGGATTGTTGTTCGAGCAGGATCACGTCGCCGGCTTCCATGGCATCGCTGGCGCGGCGTATGGCGGCGGCCACGTCCGGCGTGCTGCCGCCGGTCAGTGGATTGATCAGGCCAAGTTGCGCGCGATTCGCGATGCCGGTGATGCCGACGCCGTCGTCGGCGGCAACCATCTCGCCGATGACTGCCGTGCCATGATTCCAGCTCGCTTCGTTGATCGCTTGATCGGGCAGCGGATAAACGCCTTTGACGTAGATGAAGAGATTCGCCGCCGCATTGCTCAGGTCGCTGTGCGTCAGGTTCCAACTGTATTCAATATCACAGACGCGGACGTTTTCGCCGCGCCCGCCCGGCAGCGTCCAGGCATAGCGCGCGTCCAGGCCGAGCGGCGCGGGGTTGAGATAGCCCTGAAAAGTTTCCAGAAAGTCGCCCTCTTCAGCAAGCGACCGAGAAGGCGGCGCAAGCGGCGATGCGATCGCCGCGAGACAAAGAATCGTCAGCAGGAATTTAATCAAAGATGGGCGCCGCAATGGCATGTTCAACCTCGCTCCTGATCGCAGGGGTGGTGCAATGCTACCGAGGCGATTGTATGGGCCGCTTCGCGCCGGTGTCAAGATAAGCCCGCCGCCGTGTTGCGCTGTATATCTGTTTAGAGATATGTTTTCAGCCGCTGGGGCGAACTTTCGCACTCGCCGGCTCGTAACTTTTACAGGCAGCAACCGCCGCCCGGTTCGCTGCCATTCAATGATCAAAGGAGATTGCTTATGGTTTCAATATGGGGCATCGCCGCCATCATCCTCGACATCTTCGCCATCAATCATGTGTTGAACTCAAGCCGCGACACCTTCTCGAAAGTCGTGCTGATCGTCTTGATTCTGCTGGTGCCGGTCATCGCCGCAGGGATTTACCTGCTGGTCTTCCGCGACAAAGGCTATGCCATCTAAATTAAACCGCATGAGGATGGGAGGGCGGCAGCATTTGGAGTGCTTTGACTGGTCGCCGCTTTTACGCATCGCCAAGAGAAAGCGGTGACAACTCACCGCACTCCATATAAGCGAGTCTGCCTTTCCCTTGCCCTCTGATTTAGCACGCACAGGCGCTTGCCCCGCGATTGACCGCAGAGGCATCCGCCTCGAAAGCCTCTCTTGCTCGCTGCTTCTGCGGTCAATCTAATTCGCCTCGCCGTCTCACCTGTTTGCCCGGCGATCTCTTTTACAAAAAAGTTACAGGCCCATGCTGGTTTAGAGATTGCCGATCTTATATAGTCCTCCATCGAACACTCTCGTTTTGACAGCTCGATCACAGAAGCGATTCACATCAGGAGGAACGTTGTATGAGAATGAAAGTAATCCTTGCAACTCTTGGTTTGCTCATGGTCGCCAGCGCGGCCCTGGCATTGGGCAAGCCTCAATCAGACGACAAACCGGAACTCGCCATTGCCTCGTTGGAGCATTCCTTTGGCACGATTAAACCCGGAACCCCGCTCACCTATTCGTTTCTCATCAAGAACGCCGGCAAGGCCAATCTGGAGATTAAAAGCGTGGCTCCGTCATGCGGTTGCACGACAAGCCATTTCGATAAGGTGATTGCCCCGGGAGCCGAGGGCAAGATCACGCTCGCCGTTGAAAAGACCGACGCCTATAAAGGCGAGGTGACGAAGACCGCAACCGTGAGCACCAATGATCCCGCACATTCCAGCTTCCAGCTCACCTTGAAGGCACAGTTCGCAACTGAATAACCCTGCCACAAAAGACCCGTGCGGCCCGGCGCGTCGGCGACAACGCCCTGCCGGGCCGCTGTAATTGGTCAGATGATTTGCTTGACAGGCTATAGAGAAGCAAAGGGCCGGGAGCGCCCCGGCTCTTCCTTTGCCGAACCAGGGCATGCTGGAAAGCGATGATCGGCCAGGCCGGTTGGCAAGGCGGGTGACTTGATCAATTCAATCACCACCTGCCGCGCAAGTTATTCGCTGCGCCAGATCGGTTTACTTCAATGCCGCCCATGCCAGACCGTCAGCTCCTTTTCCGGCTTCGATCAATTTCTCAATTCTCCATTCTGACAGGTTGATCACGGCAACCTTGCCGCTTGTATCGCAGGAAACATAAGCCTCTCGCCCGTCGGGCCGCACCACGACTTCTTGCGGCGTGCTCGGAACGTCTAAGGTGCGCGCGACCTTCAGCAGGCGTAGATCGATGACCGCTACTTTGTTGGCTTTCGGCAGGGCGATGACCAGCCAGCGGCCATCCGGCGTCGGGGCAGCTCCATAGCCAACCTCCGGCAGCGCCACCCACGTCTTGATCTTATTCGTGGCGGTGTCAATCACGGCAAGCTGCGGTTTGCTTTGATCCGCCGTGAACGCCAGGCGGTCGTCAACCGAAACCGCGATGCGCTGGGTGACCGGCGCAATCGGGATGATGGTGATCAGCTTCCGCGCTTTGAGGTCGAGAACAGAGACCGTGCCGGGGCCGACATTGGCGGTATAACCGTGCTGCCCGTCGCGCGTAATGGCCAGCATGTGCGATTCCGCCTGCCCTGTCGGAATGGTCCCAACGATCTTGAGCGTTCGCGGGTCAATCACGGTGATCGAATTGTCGAGTTCAGTCGTGACGTAAAGCATTCCGTCTTTCGGCCCGAATATCGGGCAGTGCGGGCGCAGGCCACGCCCGAAATCGATATGGCCGACTACCTTGCGCGCCGCAATATCAATAATCACCAGATTATTGCCGTCCGTCCCCGGTTTGCCGACGCCGGAATTTCCGTAGATCGGCACATAAGCCATGCGCCCGTCCGGCGAGGCAATGACTTCGTGCCCGGTGATGCCGTTTTCTGCAACCGTCGCCAGTTGCCGGCCCAATGCGGGATCAACGATGCCCAGGCTTTGATCGCCTTTATTGGCCACGAGCAGAAGGCCGCGGGCTGGAGGGTTTTTGAAAGACAAAACCCCGGTGAAAGGAAAGAGCGTCGCCAAAGGCAACAGCAACCATGAAACGAGTCGTGAACGCGACATACAAGCCTCCTGGTTTATAAGAGTCCGACCTGCTGAATGGCCTTTCATTATCCCAGAATGAAAGCAAACATCAAGGTGGTGCATTATCATCCCGGAAAATTGCCATAGCTTTGCTAAACGGACGGGCTATGTGCCGTGCTTGCGTTCATCTGACAAGCTACATCAGTAGATCCAAAAATGTGGCTGAACCATGACCAAAGGCTTAACAAGAGAAGGGCTTGTCCCGTTCTTTTCAATGAAGACTTTTTCGATTCAAGAAAGGTTAAGCCCTTCCTGGCTGGCGTAGACGCCGGGATTCTGTCTTTGGTAGAGCTTGCTTTGAGCAACACCTCAAGTTTGCCGGCTTCCCATACAGCGAAAGTTTTGTTAAAAGTAACTCTTGCCTGTATCAATTATATTCCATCCCCCTGAAGCGAAAGGGCATTCACCGGATGAAAAACGATAACTGCGAAACGGCATTTGATAAACTTTCCGAGCAAGACGATTTTGTTGCCGTACTAAATGAAATCAACTGGCTATATAAGAAAGGAACCTTTGAAAACGCCCTGCCATCAGCGAATCTACCTCGGGTCAGACGGCTCCCCCTTGAAAAGCGGTCCGATCTGTTTTCGCTGACCCAACAATTGAAGAATCTCCTGACGAGAAATCCGGAACTGGCCAGAAGGCAAAACCTGCTACGCTATTACGAAGCGAGGGCCATTGTTATAGAAGTCTATGACTACTTTAACAAAATCGATAAGAAAGAATCAGAAGAGTTGATCGCCGAGGGCACGAAGCTGCTTACTTCAACCTTCTTGCCCTCCGCAACTGAATACCCGCCCGAAGAAAGGGCCGTCTTGAAAACCAAGATCCGCTTCGCCTGTGCCGGAGTAAATGAGCTTTACAAGAAGCGCGATTATCCCAGAGCCGAGAGACTGGCCGCAATGCTCTATGACTTTACCCTTGAATCCCTGGTTAAGGAGAATGACCCGTGCTGGGGGACCATAGGCTTCATCACATACGTTCAAGGAAAGATATACCGGGGGCTGGCAAACTATTCACTCGCCAATGCCAAGTACGCAGAAAGCTGTGAGGCGTACCATCGCAGGGCCATTCACAAAGGTGATGATGAAAACATTCAGTTCAGTAAATGGAAGGCCGGCATAAGCCTGGGGTTAGGCATAGGTTTCACCAACCTCACGCGCGGCTATATTGACAGCGCCTTACAGAGTCTGATTCCGGCGCGCACATTGCTGCTCGATTGTGGTGGGAGGTTTTACCAGTCCTACTTGGATTTTCTCATCGCGTCAGCCAAACGCGCCTATTCGGGAAACAGCAATAGAAGCCTGTTGGAGAAGTCAATAGCCTTGCTTCAGGAATGCGAAACGAGGTTTGATGAAGAGCATCTGGAAGTAAGGTATCGGGCGTCATTGGAACTGGCGATCTCCTACTTTCATATCGGCGATGACGCGGCCTGCCAGAATAAACTCTCTGAAGTCGAAAGATATGCCAAAAAGCGAAATGACCAGAAGTTCCTTGCCCGGTGCCTAATCGCAAGTAGTCACTTGGCGCGCAAGCAGGGCCGTTTCGAGGCGGCCAAGCAGATATCGCAAAGAGCGATTGAGGCAGCCGAGGGATTTAGGGAGGTCTTGTGCGAAGCGCGGTTAGCCCTTGGTCAGGCCGAAGAGGCTCTGGAGCAGTATGATGAGGCCTATGCGAATATTGAAAGCGCGATCAAATCCATGCAGTCTCCAGGACAGACCAGAGGAGAGCTATTCCCGGTCAATCATAAGATATTGGCCATGTGCTACTTGAGCCTGACGCGCGTCTGCTTGGCTATCCACAAGTTTGGTGAGGCTGAAGAACATTTTGATAAGTGGGAGCAGATCAAGCCACAGATCAAGCACCAGTTTGTTCACGACTTTGCTGCGGAGATAAGAGAAAGGGTTGAAGGGCTCGAAAAACCTTTTGTCATAGAGCCCGAGCAGGTTTTTGCTGCCGACGCGGATGACTTAAAGCGCAAATATAAATTCTTTCAAGAGCTATTGAAAGAATGGCTCCTGGAACAGGCGCAGCGAAGAACCACCAAGACGAAGGGAGCCGCAGAGCTATTAGGCATCTCCCGGCAAGCCATTTATAATTGGAAAAATGACCCTTCGCCTCAAACCAAACTGAAGAACCACCGCGCCCGACTCACTAAAAATGACCGTAAGCACCAGAAGTGATCCCCGCTAATCACTCGGCGTGTTAACAATGTTGACACAAAGTGACCACAAAATTTACCCGTAAATACTGAAAATATTAGAATTAGCTATTGACAGGGAAGTTCGTTTGAGATAGTATGTGCGCCTCTGCAATCATCCGTTTAGATAATTAGCAATTAAGACAGTGGAAATAGAACTACGCCCCCAATGTAGAGCAAAGGAGGGGTGTCATGAGTTACAAAAAGTCTCGCCTTTCTGTTCCAGTAACAATAGCTATCACCGGCTTATTTCTGCTCGCCCTGTTTTTCCTAAGCTCCTCGCTGATTGGCACAGTGGTAGAGACCATCAATTCTTTCAAGGATAAGGGGTGGTTCAAGGTTCTCGACCATATCCTGACGGCGGTGGTTGGCGCGATTGCTTTTCACTTCATCATATGGCGGTGGAACTTAGCATCTAACCGGATTCTGGTTGAAGACACCGCGAAGCATTTGAATGAACTCGTTGCCGAGGCAAGCAGCATCGGGCTGACAAAGATTTATCCTTCCCGCTGCAAGGCAGGCACGGACCTATACGCGGCGCTGGAAACCGCGAAGAAGCGGATTTGGCTGTCAGGCATCGGCATGTCAGAGGTCTTCAAGCTAACAGAAAAAGCCGACCTCTTGCAGAGCAAGCTCCGCGACAATGTTGACGTGCGTATCATTCTCTTAAACCCCTTGTCTAAAGAAGCGGTGTCCAGGACGCTGCTGGAAAGCTCACAGAGCGTTGCCGAAATCATCGTCGGGACAACCAGGCAATGTAAACGTGACGTCATGGACAATGATCCGTTCTTCTCGCAACAGGTCTTCTGCGACTCTAGCAAGAACGTGCGGGTATTAGATCGGTATAACGACGAAATGAAGCTGAGGGCACGATTCTACTCGCACACGCCGGATGCTTGGATGCTGATTGTGGATGACGTCATCTACTACCAGTCTTACACGAACGGCTGCCCGGAGGGAATTGATCCCAAATCACTGGGGCCGCTAATGCCGGTCTTCCGGTATGACGCGACCACCAACAGCCCGAACGTGCAAACTATGGAAAGCCACTTCGAGCAGGAGTGGACTAATGCACAGGCTGATCTGTTTCACATGGTCGGCATCCTAGAAGACAAGAAGAAACTTCTGCAGATTAACTTCAATGAAAATGGCTGTGACTTCAAAAATATGGTGGGTGCCCAGCGGATCATTCGCAAACCGGGAGGACACGACCGGCGGAAACGGGTCCGCCGGTCGTGTCAAATCCCGAAGTTGGAATTCACAGTTGAGTGGATGCCACATCACGAAAGGAATAATGGTAAAGCCATCGCCTCAATCCTTAAAAGTTCAGAGGCGGTGATGGCAAAGGCAAAGGTTGTAGATTTCAGCTCATGCAGCATCGCCTTACAGTTGGAGCAGCCCAAGCAAGAAGTAGCCGGCGCTAAAATTCGGTGGTTGCCGGTCAGGAATCAGACGGTGACGCTCCGCGTGGACGAGGAACCCAACTCCAACGCCTTCAGGTGGTTTAATAAGCAGCTACTTCAGCCTACCAAGGGCGTGATGAAGGTGATCTATATAAGAAAACGAAATAATGACACCATCATCGTATTGAAGCCTTTAGAGGCGCTGACCATGAGACGTATTCTAAAAGAAGCCTCCAGCTATCTCTCTTTCTGAACGTTATGACGAGGAGCTTGCCGGCAAGCCATAGAGTCGTCTTGCGCCAAGCCCCAAAGCGGTCACGATGCCTGTTATACGAGGCGCGGCCCTCATGTCGATTCCCTTTCCCGCGCAACCATTAAATTAAAAACGTTTGACGACAGTCGAACTTTATTGCATAATTATGCATCTTATTCAATGAATATGCAGCCTGTTTGCATATTCGGCGGTGATTATGAAAACGGCACGGCAAGAAAAGATTCTCGAAATCATCAGCGCACGCCGCGTGGCGACGCAGCAGCAACTGGCGCGCGAACTCGGGCGGCGCGGCATCGAGGCGACGCAGTCGAGCGTCTCGCGCGACATCGTTGAACTCGGCCTGACCAAGCTGCAAGGTCGCTACACCGCGCCGCAGGCGGCCTTTGCCGGCAGCCCGGTGATCGAAGTCGACACCGCCGGAGATAACCTGATCGTTATCAAAACGATTATCGGCCAGGCGTCGGCGACGGCGCTGGCCATCGATCAGGCTAACGTCAGCGACATCGTCGGCACCGTCGCCGGCGACGATACCTTATTCGTCGCCGTCAAGAACGTTGATGCGCAGCGCGCCGCTATGAAGCAGATCAACAGGTTGTTCGCGCCGGCGGTTGCCGAAGCCGTCGCGCCGCGCGAGCGGCCAGCCAATCAACGGGCGCGAGCAAACGGCACGCGCCGTCGCGCCACACGCACCACAACGCGTCTGCGTTAATCATCTTTTGCAATCATCCACTGGAGAGTTCATCGAATGACGAAAGAGAAGATCGATAAAGTCGTGCTCGCTTAGTCCGGCGGCCTGGATACGTCAGTCATCCTGCGCTGGCTCAAAGAAACCTACGGCTGCGAGGTGGTCTGCTTTGCCGCCGATGTCGGCCAGGCTGAAGAGCTTGGCGGGCTTGAAGAGAAAGCCATGGCGACCGGCGCATCGCGGCTCTACATCGAAGACCTGCGCGAAGAGTTCGTGCGCGATTTCGTCTT
>JBBWZK010000394.1:0-16585 GCA_039648975.1 Blastocatellia bacterium | reverse complement strand
AGTCTGTCGTTTCCTGGAATTTTGTACATTGTATGCTGGGGCGACCACAGAGGGTCGCCCCTACATGACTCACAACAACTTTGCAGCCGACCGGTGTGACATCTCAGCTTCTTGTCGCTCGTCACCGGCGCTTGCTAAGATTGTTCTTGTGAAACCTCGCAACACTATCAGCGTTTGAATCAGGCAGGCAGCCGACAGCGGAGCGCCCCATCCATTTGGCTCCGCATCGCGTCTGCGAAAATTCGTCGCGAGAGGATTCCGACCCTATGAAAAAATCTGCGCTTGTTCTCTTCTCTATCACCTTGATCCTGGCTTTCGGACTTGCAGCAATCGTCCACGCACAGGGCGATGTCCGCCGTCGCACGATTGCCATCACCTACTTCAAAGACCCTGTGACCGTGCGCCTGGCCGGCACGACCCTGCGCCCGACGGCGCGCGGCGAAGCGACCGTCGAGCGCTGGCGCAAGCGCAATGAAAGCGAGATCGATATTACAATCGAAAACATGATCCCGGCATTCAACTACGGCGGCGATTATACGACCTACGTGCTGTGGGCCATCACGCCTGCCGGGCAGATCGATAATCTCGGCGAGTTCCGTTTGTCTGGCAGCACGGCGCGCTTGAAAGCCGCAACGCCTTACCAGACTTTTGCCATGATCATCACCGCCGAGCCGCATTATCTGGTCAAGCTGCCGTCGCGCCAGGTCATACTTGAAAACCTTGCGCCGACCACCACCAAAGTTCAGGTGCAAACCTCCGAGGTGTTTTTCACAGGCGATACCGGCACATTCTACAAAGACACCACCGTGCCGGAGATCGCCGAGCGCGATTACAACAAGACGCCTATGGAGTTATTACAAGCGCGCCGCGCCGCGCAGATCGCGCGGCTGGCGGACGCCGAGCGTTTCACACCTGAAGACTTCAATCAAGCGATCAATCTGCTCAATCAAGCGGAAGACCTTTACCGTCGCGGCGCTAACGTACACGAAGTCGGTCGCGTGTCGCGCGATTCCATTTCGCTTTCCGAGAAAGCCAGAGAGGTCGCCGAAGAACGCGCTGTCGCCGCCGAGCGCCGCGCCGAGATCAATCGTCGGGACGCCGAAGTTCGCAAAGCCAACGAGACGGCTTCCGAACTGGGCGAGAAACTCTCTGACACCGATGCACGCTTGCGCGCCGCCGAACTGGCGCGGCGGGATTCCAGCGAACAACTGGATCGTGCGCTGCGCGAAGGCGCGGAAGCGCGCGCAGAGAATCGCCAGTTGCATTCCGAGAACGACCGGCTGCGCGCCGAAACCGAACGCCTGCACCAGAATCTCAACGATGCGCAGGCGAAGATTCAAGAATTGCAATCGCAGACCACCGCCGCATCGGCAAAGCTCAACGAGAGCGCCTCGCGCCTTGAAGCGATAGAGCGGGCCGAGCGCGAGCGCCGCGAGACAGAAGCCCGCCGTCGCGGCTTTGAAGAGTTGCGCATTGCCGTCGGCAGCATCCTGACAGTTAAACCGACCTCGAATGGTTTTGTAGCCGTGATTCCAGACAACCTGTTCATTCCCAATCAGGCGACGCTGCACCTGCGGGCGAAAGCCAAGATGGACGCGCTCGGCCAGGCGCTGTCGTCGCACAAAGACATGGCCGTCTTCACGATTGAAGGCCATTCGGATCAGAGAGCGAATGCCGACGACTTCGCGATGGGCCGGGCGCAAGCCGTCGCCGATTACATCGCCGCGTTCGGTTTGTCGAGCACGAATTTCAAAATCCAATCACGCGGCGCGACCGTGCCACTGTCGACCAAGCGCACGCTGGCGGCCAAAGCCATGAACCGCCGCGTCGAACTGGTCTTCGTCAATCCGAACTAGACCAGTCTGCAAATGAGTTTAGCCATGTAGCGCAAGCGGTTAGCTTGCGCAGGGCTGACGCGAGCGCAATGACGCGCGCAATCTGACAGATTGCGCTACATCCAATTGAAAGCCGCTATAAACAACCAGGATTTAGTCAACGTGAATCAACTTACAAAGATGCGCAGTCTGCGAATCCTGCCTCTGACGATTTTGCTTTTCATCGTCCCCGTTGCCGGCGCGGCGGGGGCGATGCATTTCAGATCGGCTAGCGCCCTTCAGCAAAGCACCGGGTCGGTTGAGGATCACATCAAGAAAAGCAATGAGGCGTTTGAGGCAAAGAACTACGCCGTTGCCAAAAATGAGGCACGCGAGGCGTTGAAGCTAAACAAGGAATCGCCCGAAGCCAATCTGCTGCTGGCTCTCGCTTTCAAAAGCCTTCGCAACCCTGACGACGCGATGAAGTATGCGAGAAAAGCGATTCAGTATCGTCAAGACTTCGCTGATGCGCATTATTTACTCGCTGTCCTGCTGTACGAACAGAACAATCCCAAAAAGGCTGCCAGTGAACTGGAGACAGCGATTCGGCTTGGCGCACGATACGTCAGCGCCTTCATCCTTAAAGGGACGCTTGAGATACTCGCAGCTCAGCGACCAGCGGCTATTGAGTCATACAAAGAGGCGTTGCGACTGGCCGGACCGGATGCGGCGGGCATGACAGCCATCAAGCAACGCGTCGCGGCGCTTGAAACGATGGAGGAATTTTCAAAGCATCACAGCGACCCCTCTTACAAGCGGCCCACTCCGCTCAATGCTCCCATGCCGCGTTATACCCAGGACGCTCGGGATAATAAGGTGCAAGGCGTGATCCGGCTAGCGGTATTGATTAATGAGGAGGGCATGGTGGCGACGGTTGTGCTTTTGACTACACTCGGTCATGGTCTGGACGAAGAGGCTGTGCGCGCCGCAGCCCAACTGAGGTTTTCGCCGGCGATGAAAGACGGCAAGGCGGTTACTTTCTGGCAATCATTGCAAATCGAATTCTACCTGAGATGAGACATTCCCTGACCGCCATCGCCACAGTGCCGCACCAATGGCAGTCCGTCCTGCGCCGATTGCAAAGCTTCGCGCTTGCGTTTATGCTTCGGGAAAAGGACGAGGTTGAACATTATGTATTGCCCGAACTGCGGATCGCAAAATGTTGAAGGAACGAAATTCTGCCGGACATGTGGCGCAAACCTATCGCTGGTGCCACAGGCGTTGACTGGTCAATTGCCCGATGAGCGTGATTCGCGAGGCAGGCGCAGACGCCGTCGCGGCAACAGCCCGCCGAATCTGGGGCATGGTATCACCAAGACGCTCATGGGCGTTGGCTTTATCATTGTTGCGCTCGCCATCTTATTCAGTCCCGGCGGGCGCGGCTGGTGGTGGGCCATGCTCTTTCCGGCCTTCTCTCTGATTGGCCGGGGGGTTGCCGAAATCGTCGGCGCTAAAACGGCGCTGAAGCAGATGCAAGGTAATCAACCCACAACGGCTAACATGCCGCCGAAGCGACAGACCGGCGAGTTGCCGCCTGAACCGCCGGGCTACACGCTGCCGCCGGCGAGCGTAACCGAGAATACAACACGGCACCTGGACCCGAACAAAGATCGCTATCCGCAAAGTCGTTAATCGAGTCGTGCGGTCAGCTTCTATCAAGTTGGTCGCGCATCGCCCCGCAGCACATCAGGACAAGCCTATGCGAATCAAAACTATGATTGCGGTTTTCTGCCTGCTCATTGCAGTAGATACGAATCTCGCACAGTCGCCGCCTTCGACAAAGACCGGCCAAAAGGCGGCGCAAACGACGTTGACCATTCTGCAACTCAACGATGTTTACCAGATCAGCCCTGTGGATAAAGGCAAGCGCGGCGGCATGGCGCGGGTTGCGACGATGCAGAAGCAAATTCGCGCCACATCGCCGAACACGCTCTTCCTGCTCGCCGGTGATTTTGTTTCGCCGTCTGTTGCTTCGCGCCTGTTCAAAGGCAAACAGATGATCGACGCGCTGAACGCTGCCGGGCTGGATGTGGCAACGCTCGGCAATCATGAATTCGACTTTGGCCCAGACACGCTGCGCGAGCGCATGAAAGAATCGCGCTTCGCTTATACGGTCGCGAACGTCATAGACAAAGCGACGGGCAAGCCTTTCGGCAACGCCAGCCCTTACCTGATGCGCAACCTCGGCGGCCTGCGCGTCGCCATCATCGGCTTGCTGCTTGCGGACACGGCGACGATGTCGAATCCCGGCCCCGGCGTGCGTTTCGACGATGCCGTCACGGTAGGCGCGCGATTGTCGCGGCGGCTCAGACGACAGGGCGCGGACATCATTATCGCGCTGACGCATCTGCCGATGCGCGACGACAAACGGTTGGCCGCCGCAGGCGACCTGGACTTAATCATCGGCGGCCACGAACACGAATTTTTGCAGGCGCTGGTCGGGCGCACGCTGATTCTCAAACAAGGCTCGGACGCTCGCAATCTCGGTCGCATTGATTTGCGACTGGCGCGCACAGGTCATGGAACGCGCGGCAAGTTCAGGATTGATTCTTACGACTTTGTGCCGCTGCCGGTAACCGATGCGGTCAAAGACGACGCCGACACGGCGGCGGTGGTTGCCAGCTATGAGCAACAATTGAACGCCAGTCTCGGCGAGGTGCTCGGCAAGACATCGGTCATGCTCGACGCGCGCTCGGCAACCGTGCGCTTCAAGGAAAGTAATCTCGGCAACTTTATTGCAGACGTTTATCGCCAGGCTCTCGATGCTGAGTTGGGGCTAGTCAATAGCGGCGGCATTCGTTCTGACGCGACCTACGGGCCGGGCGAGATTACCAAGCGCGACGTGCTGACGATCCTGCCGTTTGAAAACACGCTGGCAAAGGTGCGGCTGACGGGCGCGCACCTCAAGCGTGTGCTTGAGAACGGCGTCAGTCAGGCGGGCCATGAAGACGGGCGCTTTCCGCAGGTATCGGGCATGACGTTCACTTACGATGCCGGCAAACCCGCAGGCAATCGTGTCATCGACATCGCAGTCAACGGCCAGCCGATTCAAAGTGATAAATCCTACACAATGGTGGTGAATGCGTACCTGCTCGGCGGCGGCGACGGCTACGATTTGAAAGGCGCAGAAGTGCTGGTAGACCCGGAAGGCGGCCCCGTTGAACCCGATGTCGTGATGGAAGCCATACGCAAAGCCGGCACGATAGCGCCGCAGGTCGAAGGCCGCATCAAGCCCGCGCAACCCATCGGGCGCATCTGGCGCATCCCCTTGCCACGCCACCATCCGGCAGCAATTTCTGTAGCAAGTTATGTCGCGCGCTGAAATTCAATCGCTCATCGAGCGGTGCAAAGTTGCACGCGACGGCGGCGCATCGCTCGGTCAAATCCGCGCAGGCGTGTTGCGCGAAGCGATTGATGACACGCTGCGCCGTATGAATGCGCGTGAGTTTCTTGACTGGATCAAAGACGACCGCGAGTTTGGTTATTTCTACTACGACGCGCAACAGAGCGGCGTTTGCGCCAAGCCGCAGGAAGCCGCCGCGCTCATCCTCGAACAGATCGCGCTCGATGCGATTGAGTAACTTCTAACTTGCCTTTGCTTGTTAGATGCGGTCTGCACTGAAGCTCGATTGCAAGTATGCGGATCAAGGGGCTGTGCGATTTTCCAACCATCGCTTAAATGAACTCTGACTCTCGCCGGAAGGCTTACCGTTCAGCAGGTTCTCAATACTTATATCTTCATCTGACATGATTTGCATGAGTTAAGGATTCAAGTTTTCATACGCAATCAGCGCAGGAGCGACTCTTAGCCCCACTGCATGGAAATGTGGAGTTCCTTCCTCACCGGCACTTAGGAACGCAGATTCTAATGCTGATATAGCTCCTTGTGCTGAATTCCCACAACGGGACATGAGATAGATACCCAGACAGATCACCGACCTCGATCTACCATGATTACAATGCAATACTATCGCCTTTTTAAAGTTTCGATACTGGTGCATTTCATCAGCCATAGCTTTAAGACGTCTGGCTCTTGCTAAATCCATATCATACTCACCTCCATAATACTTAGGTAGAGTAGCGTCAAAAACAGTGGCCGTTTTATAATCAAAATCAGCGGCCCCCTTTGCTGACGTGAGAAATATTGTCCACCCATCTAGGAAAACAAACTCCACGAATCCACGATGCCCTCCTCTAGGCAAATTTCCGTATTGCTGAGACATGGTCTGACCTCCTTTTGCAAACAGCAACGAAGCAAATCTAAAATCCGGCTGATTCCTCAACCGCGAACATAACATCAAAGTAACTTATATATCAATCTTAATATCTACTAGGAGCGCATATAAAGAAAGCGTCTGCTCTGAGTATGAGCATCTCAGTCTTTGATTCTAATAGAACCGCTTATTTTCCTCGTTCGTGGCGAAGCAGGCATTTCATGACGGATAACTTAGTATTAGACATATCAATCGAGCAGTGAACGCATCGCCCGCCGCGCCGCTTCTACCGTGCGCTCGATCTCCGCATCGCTGTGCGCATAACTGACAAAGGCGCACTCGAACTGTGACGGCGCGAGGTAAACGCCTTCTTCGAGCATAGCGCGGAAGAATCGCCCATAGCGTGCCGTGTCGGCTTTCTTTGCCGTGTCCCAACTCGTCACCGGCTCGTCGCTGAAGAATGCCGTCATCATCGAACCGACGCGATTGACGGTCGCCGCAATGCCGACTTCGCCCGCCGCGTCACGCAGTCCGTCTGCGAGCGCGGCGCTGCGCCGTTCAAGCTCAACATAGGGATTCGTCTCAGCAATCAAGCGCAGCATCGCCAGCCCTGCGCTCACCGCCAGCGGATTGCCCGATAGCGTTCCCGCCTGATAGACCGGGCCGAGCGGCGCGACTACATCCATCACATCACGGCGTCCGCCGAACGCGCCGACCGGCAGGCCGCCGCCGATGATCTTGCCGAGACAACTCAAATCCGGCTTGATGCCATATAGCTGTTGTGCGCCGCCGTGCGCGACCCGAAAGCCTGTCATCACTTCATCAAAGATCAGCAACGCGCCGTGCGCGCCGGTCAGTTCGCGCAAGAGTTCGAGGTAGCCCAAGGCGGGCGGCACGCAGCCCATGTTGCCGGCTATCGGCTCGATGATGACGCAGGCGATTTCGCTGCCTCGCTCAATAAATGTTTGACGCAACGCGGCTTCATCATTGTAAGGAATGACCAGCGTGTGACGCGCAAAGTCCGCAGGCACGCCGGCGCTGTCAGGCGTGCCGAAGGTCGCCAGCCCCGAGCCGGCTTTCACGAGCAGGCTGTCGTAGTGGCCGTGATAGCAGCCTTCGTACTTGACGATGAGGTCGCGGCCCGTAAAGCCGCGCGCCAGGCGAATGGCGCTCATGGTCGCTTCGGTGCCCGAACTGACGAGGCGCACTTTTTCGATGGATGGCATAGCGCGGGCGACTTCTTCGGCCAGTTCGATCTCAATTTCAGTCGGCGCACCGTAGCTGGTGCCGCGCGTCGCGGCGTCGCGCACGGCTTCGATGATCGCCGGGTGCGCGTGGCCCATCAGCATAGGCCCCCACGAACCAACGTAATCGATGAAGCGGTTGCCGTCGGCATCGGTGACGGTCGCGCCTCTGGCTTCGCGTATGAAGAGCGGCTCGCGGCCAACGGCGCGAAAGGCGCGCACGGGGCTGTTGACGCCGCCGGGAATCACGCGCTCGGCGCGCGCAAAGAGTTGTGATGATTTCGTGCTGTCTAGCTTTGTCATAAGATTGATCGCCGCGACTTGATGATTGATTCGGCAACTTGTTACATCATAGAATCCGCATTGCAGCCTACAGCCGTCATCGAGAGTATAGCAATCGAAGAGTTGCACTGGTAAGCAAACGCAGGGCTTTGCGCGGTCGCGTGAGTGTCGCGACGCCGCCTAATCACTGAGCGCCTCTCAAGATTCTTCATGGATTATCCTATCGGCTTCGATTTGTCACTCGCGGTCGGAATCGCCTATAATCGCGCTTCACCGTGACATCACAGATGAACAGGCGCGATCTTCCCTGGATCGCTCTTATCACAGCATCATTTGCCTTCGGCCTCGCGGTTTCGTGGCAACGCTGGGGCAATCCGCTCGTCGACTGCGGGCGCGAGATGAATCAGCCGCTGCGTCTGGCCGGCGGCGAGATGCTCTATTCGGATGTACGTCACATCTACGGCCCGCTGTCGCCCTACCTTAACGCGTCGCTCTATAGACTCTTCGGCGCATCGCTCAATGTGCTTTATGCTGACGGCATCATCACGGCGATGTTGATCCTCGCGCTGGTCTACTGGCTGGCGCGGCAACTGATGAATCCCCTGGCCGCCGCCGCCGCCACCTTGAGCGTGATGTGGCTTTGCGCCTTCAAGCAGGCGGGCAACTATATTCTGCCTTACTCTTATGGCGCGTTGCATGGCTCGGCGCTCGGCCTCGTGACGCTGGCCTTGCTGGTGAGGACGTTGCGCCGCCAACCGCACACAGCCAGCAAAGCGCCGCCAGCGGAAAGTAAAGCGCAGATAGACGCCATCCTGCATCCTGCATCCTGCATCCTGCATCCTTCGCCTTATGCTTTCCTGCTCGCAGGCATCTTCGCCGGCTTGGCGACGCTGGCAAAGACAGAGATGGGACTGGCGGCGCTGGCCGCCGGAATCGCCGCCGCAGGGCTCGTCACTTATCCGAATTGGCGGCGCGGCGCAAAGCTGGTCAGTTGGTTTCTTGCGCCTGCGGTCGCCTTGATCGTCGGCGTTTACGCGTTCATTGCCGTGCGTGTAGGCTGGCATACGCTCTCTGCGGAAAGCTGGCTCTTTCTGCGCAATCTCGCGCCGGGGCTGGTCTACTTCAACAAGCGTATCTCGGGTTTCGATCAACCGGGACGGTCGCTGTTGCAAATGCTTGGCGCGACGGTCAAGCTCGGCGCGCTGGCGGCATTGATTACCGCCATCAGTTTGATCATTACACGCATCAAGCGCGGGCCGGAAACCAGGCGCGTCGCGCTGCCGGGGTTGCGGGTCACAGATGCAGGCCGCGCCAGCCCTTTGCCTGTATGGGCTCTGCTCGCGGTCTCTGTGTCGGTGTTGCTGTTATTGCCCATTGCGGCGAAGTTTGATTGGGACAAGGGGCCGTATCTAACAATACCTCTGCTGCTCGCAGGGTTTCTCGTCGCGCTGCTGGTGCGCTTTCAAAAGGAGATCACCGCAGCGGTTTCTGTAAACCATCATACAATGATTCTGATCGTCTGCACTGTCTATGCGCTGGCCAGTTTGGCGCGCGTCATTCTGCGCGTTCGCAGCGGCGGCGCTTACAGTTCATACCTGTTGCCGGCGTCGGTGATGATGTTTACTTACGGATGGACGCAGCCCTTTGGCGCAATCTTCAAAGACAAACGAGCGCGGCGGCTGGCGCGCAACCTCGCTCTGGGGCTGATTCTTGTCGATGTAGGGCTGACCGCCGGATTGCTGGCGCATCGCTTTCGCGCCCGCAACACCGTAGCGATTGCCACCGCGCGCGGCACCATCATCGCTGTGCCCGATATAGGGCAGGCGTGGAATGAAGCGCTCGCCTACATTGAACAACACACCGCTCCTGCCGATGCCATCGCCGTCATGCCCGAAGGCACATCGCTCAATTTCTTCAGCGGGCGGCGCAATCCCTTGCGTGAAGAGATCACGACGCCGGGCTTTCTCGATGCAGCGGGAGAAGAACGCGCCATTCGCCAGTTGGGCGCTGCCGATACAAAATTAATCTTGATTACAAATCGCCTGACCTCGGAATTCGGCGCGGCGGTTTTCGGGCGCGATTACTGCCAGCACCTCATGCAGTGGATTGATGAGAACTACGAGCCGTGCGTCATGTTCGGCCCCGATAAAGATCCCAACTTGCAGATCGGCGACCGCTCATTTTTCATCCGCGCCTACTGCCGCAAGCTGAACCGTTGAACCGAGATACAGGCGCGGCTCAACCGTCTTTCTCTCTATCTGTCACTGGTCACTCTTCAAGTTCGTGTCTTGCGCTTCGAGAGATGGAATCTTGATGCGCTTCTCTTTGGCCGTCTGGCTCGCTTCAGCATAACCGGCGTCAACGTGGCGCGCGACGCCGATGCCCGGATCGTTCGTCAACACGCGATTCAAACGCCGCGCGCCGTCCGCCGTGCCATCGGCGACGCTCACCTGACCCGCATGGAGTGAGTAACCGATGCCGACGCCGCCACCATTGTGTATCGATACCCAGGATGCGCCTGACGCGGTGTTCAGTAATGCATTTAACAAAGGCCAGTCGGCAATGGCATCCGAGCCGTCGCGCATGCCTTCGGTCTCGCGATAAGGCGACGCCACCGAACCTGTGTCGAGATGATCGCGCCCGATGACGATGGGCGCGTCGAGCTTGCCTGTGCGCACCAGATCGTTCATCGCTTCGCCAAACTCGGCGCGCTCGCCATAACCGAGCCAAAGGATGCGCGCCGGCAAGCCTTGAAACTGCACACGCGCTTTCGCCAGCCGCAACCAGCGCGACAGCACTTCGTCATCCGGGAACAACTCCATCGCCAGTTGATCGGTTACGTGTATGTCATTTGGATTACCGGAAAGCGCTACCCAGCGGAACGGCCCGCGACCTTCACAAAACAGCGGGCGAATGTATTCCGGCACGAATCCCGGAATCTCGAAGGCCTCTTCGACGCCCGCCTGTTGAGCCTGCGTGCGAAGGTTGTTGCCATAATCGAATGTCACCGCGCCCAGTCGCTTCAGATCGAGCATGGCGCGGACGTGTGTGGCCATCGTCGATAGCGCGCGCGCCATATACTCTTCAGGATTTCTCAGCCGCAACTCATTGGCCTCTTCAAGCGTCAGGCCGTTGGGCACATAACCGTTCAAGGCATCGTGGGCGCTCGTCTGATCGGTCAACACATCCGGGACGATGCCGCGCCGCACGAGGTCCGGCAGCACATCGGCGCAGTTGCCGACCAGCCCGACCGAAACGGCTTCACCTTTAGCGCGCGCCTCTTCGATCAGATGCAACGCTTCATCGAGACTCCAGGTCATCAGATCGCAGTAGCCTGTCTTGATGCGCTTGTCGATGCGCGCCGGGTCAACGTCAATGCCGAGAAAGCACGCACCGTTCATGGTTGCCGCGAGCGGCTGCGCGCCGCCCATGCCGCCCATGCCGCCGCTGACGACGAGTCGGCCATCGAGCGAACCGTTGAAGTGTTTCTTAGCAGCGGCAGCAAAAGTCTCGAAGGTGCCCTGCACGATACCCTGACTGCCGATGTAGGTCCACGAACCGGCGGTCATCTGTCCGTACATGGTCAGCCCCATGCGTTCGAGCCTGTTAAATTCATTCCAGTTCGACCAGTGGCCGACTAGATTGGCATTGGCAATCAAGACGCGCGGCGCATAGTCGTGCGTGCGAAAGACGCCGACCGGCTTGCCCGATTGCACGAGCAGCGTCTCGTCATTCTCAAGCTCGCGCAGGCTGCGGACAATCGCCTCGAAAGCGCCCCAGTCGCGCGCCGCGCGGCCCGTGCCGCCATAGACGATGAGATCATCGGGCCGTTCGGCGACTTCCGGGTCAAGGTTGTTCATCAACATGCGCAGCGCCGCTTCCTGATGCCAGCCTTTGCAACTGATCTGACTGCCACGCGGCGCGGAAATGATTTTCGTTCTGCTCATAAAATGATTTCAAATCGTGGATTCAAGATTGCAATGCAATGGCGTTGCCGGCTGCATTCTAACATAGCGGGAACGCGCGAATGAACCGGGCGTTTGATAGAAACGTGATGCGTGATACGTCACGCGTGATGCGTGAATGAATGCGCAATGAGTTGATTAAAGCTCATCGTTATTCTCACGCATCACGCATCACGCATCACTCTCCAGGCTTGTGAGTTTTCGCAGCCATTGTCCATATCATGAAAGTGTAGGCAATGACGAAAAAGAGCCAAAGATACCCCGCGCAGGGAATTGCTTCGCGCGAAAGAAAGGCGTATCGGTGGCATCGTCGGTGCACTTAGTTTGCAGCGATACGGAGCGCGAGAGTAACGGAAGCCCCATTTCCGCTCGCCGCTCAAAGATTGAGCAGAAGAGGTGATCAAGGTGAGGACTGGTGTACTATTCCAGCAATATCGGCTGCACAACACGCGGCTGTTCATGTATGTTCTTCTATCACTGCTGATGTCGGGCTATGATGCAGTGGCGACGATGGAGCACATTCGTCGCGGCGTGGCTGCCGAAGGCAATCCGCTGATGGACTCGCTGATTCAACGCAATGCCGTGCTGTTCTTTTTTGTCAAAATGTTCCTGACTGCCTTGGGACTGATGTTCTGCTACAACTTCTCGCAGCGACGCCTGGCGCAAGTCGGCATCAAAGCCGTCGCCAGCATCTACGCGCTCGTTTGTATCTACCACACCTTCATCGTCTTCTTTGAATAGTCGATTGATAGTTGGTCAATCTTCGCCCGCACCCCGCGCCATACTTGCCAGGCCGAGTCCTTTCGGCGAGCGCACCGCTCGCGCCGTCGCCAACCGCTGTTGACATTAACCGGCGGCGGCATATAATGCGTGCGACCAATCATCCGGGATTGAATTTACAGGGCTCGTATCTTAACGCCTCTTGCATTGAGAATCGGAGAAAGAACCGGCTGACAAGCCTCTGCTTTCTTCAGTCAATCTTCTTACTTGTGAAGAAGGAGGAGACTATGCTCACACGCATCATCGGTTTCGCATACGGGGTTATTTGCTACTTGATCTTCTTCGGCACCTTTCTGTACGCCATCGGCTTCGTCGGCGGAGGAAACCTCTATGGGCCGGACAGGAATTTGATTACGCCGACAGCCATCGATCTGTCGCACAGGGCAGGAGTCGAAGGGCTGGCGCAGAGGCTAATCATTGATGCCTTGCTGCTCAGCCTCTTTGCCATTCAGCACAGTGTCATGGCTCGCCAGTGGTTCAAGAAACGCTGGACACAGGTTGTCGCGCCGCTGCTTGAGCGCAGCACTTATGTACTGATTGCCAGCCTCACGCTGTTGCTGTTGTTCTGGCAATGGCGGCCTATCGGGACATCTGCCGAGCGTGTCGTGTGGGACGTACAGAATCCAAAGGGTCGATTGGTGCTGCAAAGCTTGTTCTGGCTCGGATGGCTGCTCGTTCTACTCTCGACGTTCGTGATAGACCACTTCGAGCTATTCGGACTCAAGCAGGCTTACTTCTATCTGCAAGGCAAGGAGTGCCCGCCGACGTCTTTTAAAGTGACCGGGTTCTACAAAGGTGTTCGCCATCCCCTCTATCTGGGATTTATGATTGCTTTCTGGAGCACGCCGCGAATGTCGCTCGGCCACCTCTTCTTTGCAGTGATGACCACCGCCTATATGCTCCTGGCCATTCAGTTCGAAGAGCGCGACCTGTTGCACGCTCATGGAGAAAAGTACGCGAATTATCGAAAGCAGGTCTCAATGCTGACGCCCGTGCGGTTTTGGAAAGGCGAATCCGAAGCGTCGGCCTCAGAGACTAAAGACAAGGCGGCAGGGGCCTGAAGACATGAGGCGGGAGGCGTCGTATGCAACCGGTGATTAAAGCGACTTGCTTTGAAAGACCTGTTGCCAGTTGAGCGTGCGGCGCAGGACGGCGATTTCAGAGCGCGATTGATTGCCGAACAACCCTTCAAGCTGATCAAGCACCGCCAGCAACAATTGCGGCGCGAACTGTCGCGCGTGAGTTAGAACGTGCGAGTAATAACGCATCGCCAGGCGTTCGCGCTTGTCCGTATGAAACGCCCGCACCTCTTCATCGGTCATCGTCGTCACATCGGAGTTCACAGGGATCACCGTGCGCGGGATGCCTTGATGGCGAGCGCCGTCGCTTTCTGTCCAGCCAACCAGCAGCAAGCCTATGAAGATGCCCTGCTCGTTGACCAGATCGGGACTGAAGACCGCATTCATTTCGGCAGAACTCGATAATCGCGGCCCCAGCCTGCCGAACTCTGGATTGATGAGCTGCGAGTTGTAAATCAGGCCGACCATCGTCGTCGCGCCTGTCGGTATCGCCACGAACTGGCCGAATTGAAACTGCTCGGGCGCGGGCGGTTCGGCGGTCTCCAATTTATCGAGCACTCGCCCGATGTAATCAACGTGCGAATTCGATGTGATAATTCGTGCGATTCTCATAATCAGGGGCCAGGGGCCAGAGCCGGATAAGAGCGCTTCCACTCCCGGCCCCCGGCCCCGGACACCCGGCCCCTATCTCCTTTGCGCTTTGCTCACAGCCTTGCGGGCGACGCGCAGGCGCAGGCGTTCGCGCTCGGCGAATTCCTGAAACAGCGCATAAAACGCTTCGCGGTCGCGCCCGCTCAAGACGGCGGCCTGATCCGCCGCTTCAATCGCGTAAGGGTAGCCGTTGCCGACGACGACTTCGCCGCGCACCGTATCGATAACATATTCGAGCAGGCCGCGCTCATAAATCCACATCGGCATGTCGAGCCGCGACGGCGGGCCGTCGCCGGTGGTTTGCAAATAGACGAAGCCGACGCCGCGCCGCCACTCATCGCCATACGATTCAAGAATGCCGCGCCGCGCGCAGCAGAAGAAGGCCGTGCGGTCGCCCCATGCCATGCGCTCCGCGAGCAGCGCCGCATCGTGAATCTTCTGCGCATCAGGCAGATCAAACACCGCTTGCAGCATATTCACCAGATCGCGCGCATAGCTGGTGTCAATGTAACCGACCAGCGGCACGCCTGTCTGCTTTGACGTATCGAGCAGCGAAGTAATTTCCTTTACATAAAACTCGCGCTGCTCATCGGGCAGCAATTCGGCAAAAGAGATGACCAGCAGGCTATCGAAAAAGACGACCGGCGGCTTGTCTGCATCAAAGCCGCGCGCTGCCACGCCGTGCATGAAACTACGCAGAGCAGCCGCTTCCATGCCGTAACGGCGTTTGTGAACGACCTGCTCGGAGAGTTCGGTCGCGCCGCCCGTGCGCACGAGTATCTCTGTGGGCGGTAGTATCTCGAAGGTGGCGTCTTTGATGTAGCCGCCGACGGGCGTGTGCGGATTCTCGAACCACGCGACCTGCACGGCAGCAACCGGCACGGAGAAATCTTTCGAGGGCAGAATCTGACTGCCGTCGGCGGCAAAAGTCGTTCGCCCCGACAGTGTCTCAAGGCTCCAGTGACGCGCTTCTTCGTGGGTGCGCCAGTCGTGCGCGAATCGTGCGACCAGCGAACCTGACTCATCAAGCTCATCGGTCGGCAGCGCCCCCGGCGCATCTCTTTGATCAAGCCGGGCGCGCAACTCGTCGCCGCTTAACGCCACGAGATGGTCGAGCGCCCCGGCATAGAGCGTCATTTGCGCGCGAAATTCCGTATCAAAGTGCGCGAAGTCGGCGCGGCGGCTTTCGAGCGCCGCCATTATTTTTTCGCGGTAAATCATAATCTGAATCCAAGACCCTGGCTGTCGCGCAAGCTCACCGTCTTGCGCTAAGACGAAGTAGCCTATTCGCCTGATTACGAGAAGTCAATCGCCCACCACAGATGAACACAGATGGAACTGACAGAGACGAACACAGATTAGCAAGCCAGAATCCATACGCCAGCCGGAAGCTTCGTGGCACGAATCATCTGAGTTCATCTATTCTCATCATCTGTGTTTATCTGTGGTATGCGGTTGGCGTATAATAAGCTTGACCTGAAAGCCAGGTGATTAATTAACATCCATCTGCAATGATTGACAATGCCGTTTATCTAGCCAGGACACGACGATGTGGCCAAGATGGCTAAAAGCAAAGAGCAATCGCAGCGAGGCCCTGATGGCAGCGACGACCCAGCCTGTTATAGCGGAGATGACGCAGATCGATATCAATGAATGCTGGCGTCTGGATCAACGCTGTTTCTCGGACGGCGAAGCTTACGACCGCGAAACCATTCGCTACTTGCTGTCGCATCAGCAGGCGGTCTGTTACAAAGTGGTCTCGGCCACTAATGAGATGCTGGCATTCGTCGTTGGCATGATCGAACCCGACCGCACGGGCCATGTCGTGGCGCTCGGCGTTGACCCGGAGCATCGCCGCCAGGGGCTTGGCCGCTATTTGATGCGCGCCGTCGAGCAGGGCTTCTTCAAGAACGGCATCACCACGGTTCGCCTCGAAGTGCGTACCAGCAACGACGCGGCGCAGAAACTCTATTTCAATCTCGGCTACAAGATCGTCCGCCGCATGCCGCGCTACTATACCAGCGGCGACGACGGCTACCTGATGGTCAAGAGCCTGCCTTGATTTTGGATTTTAGATTTTGGATTTTGGATTGCCGGAGAGGAAGTCTATTCACCGATTCCCAGGCCTATAATCTTTAATCAGAGCGAATATAGGACGTGATGGCTTTCTGTAATCCGCAATCCAAAATCCAAAATTTAACATCTAAAATCTACAGGATTGGCGCTGCCCTGGCAGTTAAAAATTCTCGACAACCAAGGGGTTTGCTGATACGATACGAACGTTCGCCGTGACGGCGCGCGTGGCCGTCGCAAGGTATTAGATTGAGGAGCGCGTATTCTCTGTTCGGAACGGTCTGCTAGATTGACACTGCTCAACTTCCGCCCGGATAGCCAGCGCGAGTTCCTTCCAACCAGTTTCTGAAGAAACTCAGGAGAGACAATGAGAATATTCGTAGGCAATCTGTCGTACGGCACGACAGAAGATCAACTGGCCGA
>JBBWZK010000375.1:0-21470 GCA_039648975.1 Blastocatellia bacterium | reverse complement strand
TGGTGAAAGACTACCATGGCGGCGACTTGTCGCCGCACTCCATAGCCTGCGGCAGTCCGCGCATGACCGGCAAAGTTGCCTCGATCATTGTATCAATCGGCGGGCGGGTCTAAACTTCTATTACCGATGGTCGCGGAATCATCAGACAAACAGAGATGCGCGGGATGCGGCGCGGCGCTTGCCGCGCATCTGCGCTACTGTGTCAACTGTTACCGCCCGGTGGCGGGCGCAAGGCCGTCGCGCGCCCATGTCGAGACGGCGCGACAGGTAGAGACGACGCGCCGCGCCGACCCGACCATGGTCTTTCGTCCTGAAGTGCATGAAGCCCGTTTGCGCCGCGCGCGCCGCCGCAAGCGCGCCCTGATTGTTTGTACAATTGTGGTATTGCTTACAACTGCGGCAATCGCCATCTGGCTGACGCTGATGCATCAGTCGCCGGAACAGCGCCGCGCCATGGCACGCACCGAGATGGCCCAGCGTGAGTTGAATCTCATGGCCGAGGCGCTCGAACGCTTTCGCGGCGATGTCGGTCGCTATCCGACGAGCGCCGAAAACATTCGCGGGCTGATCAATCGCCCGGCGGCCTTCAAGCCGAGCGATGATGCGCGCGTCAATCAATGGCTGGGGCCGTACCTCGATTCGCTGCCCGAAGTTGATCCGTGGGGCAACGATTACGTTTACGAGGCGACAGGCGACGGTCAGGACTATCGCCTGTACTCGAACGGGGCGGGCGGCGATACCGGAGCCGGCAGCCCTTTACAGGTTTCTTCATCGGATTCACATCAGGATTGACAGCCCGAAGCGACCAGGCTGTATAAGTCAGCCGGCTATCAGCGCATCGCCTGTTATGGGCAGTATGTCGATAATCCGTTGAGTGTGTGCTTCGAGAAGCGGCTAAACTGAAAGACAAGTTCATTGCGGTGTGCGCTCGCTGTCCAACGGATCGCTCACGAATTGCGTTGCCGGCAGGCTGACCGTAAGATAGCTGCTGAGTGTTTGCACAATGAAGATCACAGCTAAAAAACTGGTGCGTGAAATCGTTGGCGGCGAGCCGTATGAGTATTATCCAGTAGGACAGTACATTGTCATTGCGCCGGGCGTTTGCGGCGGGCGGCCCACCTTCAAGTACACGCGTGTAGATGTTCGCCACGCGCTTGGCTTGCTGGCAGCCGGACGCAGCATGGAGCGTGTCGCCGAAGGCTATAGCCTGCCTGTGAAAGCCATTCAGGAAGCACTCGCGCTAGCGGCACGCGCCCTTGATCAGCAAGGCAAGAAGTTATCGGAGATTGGATGATCGTCCTCGATGAAGAATTGCAAGGCTTGAATCTGGCAGATCATCTCTCATCCTGGTATCGAGGCGCTATCCTGATCATCAAAGATTTGCGACCGGGAACCGTTATCAAAGACGATGCCATTCCCGGTTTGCTGCGCCTGACCAAGCAACCAACCTTTGTCACCATCAATCATTCGGATTTCTGGCGGCGCACTCCTGCAAATAATGCCTATTGCATTGTTTGCATGAAGCTCTCTGCCGAATTTGTAGATGAGATTCCTGACTGGTTGCGGCGATTGTTCAAACTGCCGGAGTTCAAATCGAAGAATGCAAGGATGGGCAAGATCGCCTTGGTAAGCCGGCAGAGAATTCAATACTACACTGCCAGAAGGAAGCTCACTCACCTTGTCAACTGGTCTGCTTAACTATCACCTCTGTTGTGTTCAACCGCTTGGCGTACTCGCTCACATCATCAGGAATTCGCTGACCACGCGCCATTCAAGTGTTAAAATCCTGATGAAGGTATTGCGAGCGGCAAGCGATGGGGAGCAGGAATGATCAGGACGATTCGAGTGGGCGACATCGTTGGCTTCAGGACGTTTTCCAAGGCCATCCGTTACGGCGAAGTCGTCGAGTTGTTGATGCGCGGCCAGGAGGCTCGCGCGACGCGCCGCGATGAAATCAGCATACGCCTCAAGCCCGACGGCCAGGTTGTGATGGTGCAACGGTGGCGCATTGCCGAACGCTATGACGGCAGGAAATTATGAGATACGCTAAAGCAACGCAGACAACCGTAGGCAACGAGCCAGACCAGCGACTGCTGTCTTCGTCGCTGTGTGGCAAACGCTTCGCGCCGCTCGCGATCATCGCTTTGCTGTTCATCTTACTTTTTTCGACCTTTGACGCACAGGCGCAGAAGCGCAAGCAGAAGCCGACGCCCAAACCGCCAACCGGGCTTGCGGCGCAGGTCGCCAAAGCGAAAGAAGATGTCATCTCGGCGGCGCAGGCGTACAAAGAGAGCCTCGTCAAGCTGCTGGTTTATCAAGAGGGCGACGTGAAGACGGCGGCGGAAACCGTTGAGCGACGCAAGGCGCTGGTCGACCAACAGATCGTCTCGAAGCGCGAGCTTGAAGAGAGCGAACGATTGCTTGCCAGCGCGCAGGCGAAAGTCGCCGAGACGCGCCGCCAGATGGCTGAAGCCGACAACCTCATGACCGAAGCGAAAGCTGAAGCGCAACTCGCCTTGATGCCGCCGCCGCGCGTTGGCGGCACGGTCAGCAGCGCTGTGCTCATACGCTACAACGGCCCGGCGCACTGGATACTTGCCGATGCATCGAAAGTCCAGGGCTTCTTTCTCGGCCAGTTTCGCCACGCCTTGCCCATCAGCGCCTTCGGACAGACGGCTGTGCATACGCAACTCGGCTTCGATCACAGCAACGCAATGGATGTAGCCGTCCACCCGGACAGTGCCGAAGGTCAGGCCTTGATGCGTTACCTGCGCAGCCAGGGGATTCCGTTCATCGCTTTTCGTCAGGCCGTCGCCGGCTCAGCCACCGGGGCGCACATACACATCGGCTACCCGTCGCACCGCATCCGCTAAATCGATTTGAATAGACGCAAGTTTGAGGCGGTTAAACATCGCCTGAGCGCGTACCGTCGCGATTGAACTTTTGCCTCTTGCGGCTTGCCTTTTGCCTTTTGCCTTCTTCGTGCTATCCTCTCGTCACCTCGTTCGCGTTTCCAAGTTTTATATTGAAGCAATGATGTGGCTGCACTTGATGTCTGACAGGTCAGGTCTTGAATGATTGCGCCGTCAAAGCGGTGGTTTAAGTAAGCGATGAATTCTCCGGCAGAGCAAATGAACGTTGGCACGGAATGGATGATTGATGCGCACGGCTGCAATGCCGCCGACCTCGCCGACCTTGCCGTGGGGCGCGGGCTATGCGAGCGGATCATCCGCGAACTTGATTTGAAAGTCATCGGCGACGGCCAGTGGCATCAGTTTCCCGCGCCGGGCGGCGTCACCGGCCTTTACTTGCTGAGCGAATCGCATTTGGCCTGTCACACCTATCCTGAGCTTGGCGTCGCCACCTTCAACCTCTACTGCTGCCGCCCGCGCCCGCGCTGGCCGTGGGAAGCGCGCTTGCAGGAGATGCTCGGCGCGACCCGCGTGATCGTCAGATTGATTACTCGCAACGCCGACGGCGAAAACGCCACGCCTACCATCAGCAGCGCAAGCGAAGCGCCGGCGACCGACCGGTCGGTGGCGCTTGAGGTGGCAAACTCGTGAGCCCTGTGCAAGCATCTTGTCCGGCGTGCGGCGCGCCGATTCAATTCAAGATCGGCTCGTCGATTGTCGTCATCTGCGACTACTGCAACTCGGTCGTCGCGCGCGGCGACCGCCGGCTCGAAGACCTCGGCAAAGTCGCCGACCTCGTCGACACAGGCTCGCCCTTGCAAGTCGGCTTGCGCGGCGTCTATCGCGGCGTGCCGTTTGAATTGACGGGCCGCGCGCAACTCGGCCACGCCGCCGGCGGCGTCTGGGATGAATGGTACGCGGCGTTTCAGGATGGTCGCTGGGGCTGGCTCGCCGAAGCCCAGGGCCGCTTCTATCTCACCTTTCCGGGCAACATTCCGCAGCAAGGCTTGATCGAGCCGTTCGATATGCTCGAACTCGGCGAGGCGGTGCCATTGCTGCCGCTGAACACGCCGCTCATCGTCGCCGAAAAAGGCACCGCGCGCGCCTTCGGCGCAAAAGGTGAGATACCTTACAAAGTCACGCCCGGCGAACAGTACGACTACGCCGATCTGTCTGGGCAGCACGGCGAGTTTGCGACGCTTGATTATAGCCAACAGCCGCCGCTCATCTTCATCGGGCGCGAATTGCATCTGGCCGAGCTGGGCTTTCCGCCCGATGTCGTGCCGCCCGAACGCGAAGCCCGGCGCGTTGCGGCAGCGCAACTCAACTGCCCGCAATGCGCAGGGCCGCTGGAACTGCGCGCCCCAGACAAATCAGAACGCGTCACCTGTCCCAATTGCAGTTCGCTGCTTGATATCAGTCAAGGCAAGCTGCAATTTCTCAAGGCGCTCGACCCGCGCGTCAAGCCGATCATTCCGCTCGGCTCAATGGGCGAGTTCAACGGCACACGGCTCATGCTGATCGGCTTTCTGGTGCGCAGCGTCGAGTTCGAGGGCGTGCGTTATTACTGGGAAGAGTATCTGCTCTATAACCCGCAAGTGGGCTTTCGCTGGCTGGTGCGCAGCGATGATAACTGGAACTTCGTTGAAACAGTGCCGCCTGCCGCCGTCATGTCATCCGGCGAACGCGCCGTGATCTACAACGGCAAACGCTTCAAGCTCTATCAGGACACCGCAGCACGCGTCGAGCACGTCTACGGCGAGTTCTACTGGAAAGTGATGACCGGCGAAGTCGTGCGCGCCGCCGATTACATCGCGCCGCCGTTGATGCTGTCGATGGAGGCGACCTACACCGTGCAAGCGCCGCCGCCCGATGGCCAGTCGAAGAAGAAACCGAAGGCCGTCAAGTCGGGCGAGATCAACTGGTCGCTCGGCACGTTTCTGAAGCCACAGGAAGTCGAGAAAGCCTTCGGCATTAGCGGGCTGCCGCGCCCGTCGAAGATCGCGCCGAATCAACCCTATCCGCACAAGAAAATTTACAAGTACTGGGGCCTGCTGATGCTGGCGACCATCGTGATGACTATCGTCATGGCGGCGACGACCCACTCACAAAAAATCTTCGAGCAAACCTTTCAACTCGAGCCGATCAAGAACCTCGACGATTCGCAGGTGAAGTTCACCGACCCGTTTGAATTGCAAAGCCGCAAGAACGTCGTCATCACGGCGGCGGCCAGCGTCGATAATTCGTGGGTCGAGATTCAAGGCGATGTGATCAATCAGGCGACCGACGAGAGCCAGCCCTTTTCGCTGTCGGTTGAATATTACTACGGCGTCGAAGACGGTGAATCGTGGAGCGAAGGCAACCGCTCGCCGAATGTACACTTGTCGGCGCTGCCGGCGGGGACATACATTCTCGGCTTCGAGGCGCGCTGGGAGAAATTCCAGCAGCCGATGGCCGTGACCATACGTGTCGAACAAGGCGTCTTCAACGGCGGTTACATTGTGCTGGTGCTGTTTTTTCTGTCGTTGTTTCCCATCGTCATGCTGATTTATCACTGGCGCTTTGAAGCCAGGCGCTGGGAAGACAGCGACTACAGCCCGTTTCAATCAAGTTCATAAGTAGATAGTAGGGGCGGCCCTCTGTGGCCTTCCCAGTGTACGCAGGCGTGATCTGGGGCGACCAGAGACGGTCGCCCCTACATGAGGAAAAGCAATATGCTGAGTCGAGCTTATCTCATCATCGGATTGCTGATCATTGCAGGCTATGGCTTGCTGGCCTTCACCGGCAGAGAACTGGGCGACCCGGCGCGGCAACGGATTCCCGCCGACGTGCGCCAATCGCCGGGCGGCTATCGTTCGTTTCACACCAGCATCTGGTACGCAGGCTATCGAGGAGGAAAGTAAATGCCCATCAATTTGCTCGCTAACGCATCGTTATTCGCGCCGCTTCATCGGCAGGTGGCCTTCTTCGCTCCCTTGCAGTTGAATGGCCTGGCGGAACTGATTGTCACCACGCTGGCTTTCTCAATCCTGGGAATCCTGTTGTTTGCGCTGGCCTTCTGGGTCATCGTCAAAGTCGCGCCGTTTTCCGTTCGCAAAGAACTCGAAGATGATCAGAACATCGCGCTTGGCATTGTCATCGCCTCGGTCATCATCGGCATCGCGCTGATCGTTTCGGCAGCGGTACACGGCTAGGGGCCGGGGGCCGGGGCCAGGAGCCGGGGAGCAGAAACTAGAGACCAGTAGGAGGCGGCTTTAATCCGTTCCTCTTTCCTTCTGATCTCTAGTTCCTGGCCATTCCCTGGTTCCTAACCCCGGCCCCTGGCCCCCGGCCCCTGGCCCCATCATGAATCGCACGCCTGTCCTATTCCTCAACGTTCTGATCATCGCCACCTGCGGGCTGGTTTACGAATTGCTCGCCGGCACGCTCGCCAGCTACGTGCTCGGCGACGACGTGACGCAGTTCTCACTGATCATCGGCATTTACTTATTTGCGCTCGGCGCGGGCGCGTGGTTGTCGCGTTTCATCGATAAGGGATTGGCGCGCCGCTTTATCGAAATCGAACTGGCGGTCGCCTTGTTGGGCGGTGCGTCAGCGCCTTTGTTGTTCCTGAGCTTTGCGCGGCTCGGCTGGTTTCACATCGCGCTCTACGGCATCGTCTTCGCCGTCGGCACGCTGGTCGGCCTGGAATTGCCGCTGTTGATGCGCATACTGAAGGACAACCTCAATTTCAAAGAACTGGTGTCGCGCGTGCTGACGTTTGATTACGTCGGCGCGCTGGTGGCGGCGATTCTGTTCCCGCTGTTTTTCGTGCCGAGGATGGGACTGGTGCGCACGTCGCTGATCTTCGGCTTGCTGAACGCGGGCGTCGGTTTGTGGGCGACGTGGTTCATGCGCCCGCTGATCAAGGGCAGCGTCACCAGCCTGCGTGTCCGCGCCGTGATCGTCATCGCGCTGCTGGCGATTGGTGTGATTAAGGCGAACACGCTGACCTCGCTTGCCGAAGACGATTTGTTTACCGACGAAATAGTTTTTTCGCGCACCACGCAGTATCAGCGCATCATCATCACCAGAGGCCGCACAGGCTTTCAGTTGTTCTTAAATGGCCATCTGCAATTCAGTTCGGCGGACGAGTACCGCTATCACGAAGCGCTGGTGCATCCGGCGATGATGCTGGCCAATCACCCGCGCCGCGTACTGGTCTGCGGCGGCGGCGACGGTCTGGCGCTGCGCGAGATTCGCCGCTATCCATCAGTTGAATCGATCACCCTGGTCGATCTTGATCCGACGATGACCCATTTATCTGCGACCTTTCCGCCACTCGCCGAGTTGAACCAGTATTCCTATGACGACCCGCGCGTTCACGTCGTCAACCAGGACGCGATGATCTGGCTCGAAGCTACCGACGAGCAGTTCGACGCTGCCATCATCGATTTTCCCGATCCGAATACGTTTGCGCTCGGCAAGCTCTACACGACGCGGTTTTATCGTTTGCTGAAATCGCGGCTGACGCCGGCAGCGGCGATCAGTGTGCAGAGCACCTCGCCATTGGTGGCGCGCAAAGCTTACTGGTGCATAATGAAGACCATCGAAGCGGCAGGCTTCAAAGTCAGGCCGTATCAGAAGACGGTGCCGTCATTCTCAGGTGTCTGGGGTTACGCGCTGGCCCGCGTCGCGCCGTTCGATCCACCGACGGTCGCGCCGCCAGGCTTGCGTTATCTGGATGACAAAGCGATGGCGGCGCTGTTCGTGCTGCCGGTCGATCTCGGCCCGCTGCCTGTAGAGATCAACCGGCTCGACAACCAGGCGCTCGTGCGCTACTACGAATCAGAATGGAAGCGCTATGAGTGAGAAGGTAAAGTACTCCGCAGCGGCCTTCAGGCTGCTTACCCGCAGGCAGATAGGCCAGCGCTTTGAGCGCTGGTTGGCAACGTGGCAACGCTCTTTGAGCGCGCTTCAGCGTGTTTAATTCTTCGGCTTTAGCCTTAATAGCAGCGATGTGGCTAAAGCCATTCGGAGAAGAACCTTGAAACGCCCTCATAAAAATCGTTGCTGCACGAACCAGCCGTAAAACGGCTGGCCTAACTGCCCTGCGGGAAAGCCCGATGAATCGGGCTGCGAAGTTGCAAGTAAGAAACCAAAGGCATAATAAAATCCTTCAGGAGGTCTGTATGTTCATTCGTGTTTTTATCTGCATCTTGTTGCTTGCCGGTTGGTCGTTCGCGCAAGCCATCTCGAACGATGTGAAATCAGCGTTGCCGGCAACCGCCGTGTTGAATGATCGAGCGGGCGACAACGCAACGACGGCTGCCGCGATGCAACAGGGCCGCGTCGAGTATCGTTTGCTGGCAACCAACAAAACTTCGACGATGCAAAAAGAGATGAATCAGGCGGCAGAGGCGGGCTATCGCTTCGGCGGCGTGATGGGTGGCGAAACCTCATTCGGCGGCTCCGAAGTGGTTGTCATCATGGTCAAAGATTCGCTACGCGAGGGCAAGCCGAAATTCGAGTACAAGCTGCTGGCGACGAGCAGAACCTCGACCATGCAGAAAGAGTTGCAGCAAGCCGGCGATGCCGGATTTGAATATCAGGGGCAGACGGTCTTCTCATCGACATTCGGCGGCAAAGAAGTCGTTGTGATTCTGGAACGCGACCCCGAAATGAAAGTCGCTTTGTGGGAATATAAGCTCCTGGCCACCAAGAAGACCTCGACAATGGAAAAGGAATTGAACGAAGCCGGAGCGGCAGGTTATCAATTCGTCGGCGTCACCGTCGGTGAGACTGCAATCGGCGGCAAGGAAGTCGTCTCCATCCTGCGCCGGCCACGAGCGAGATAAAGCGTCAGAAGAGGGAGTGAGGAGTCAGAAGTCAGAATGGAATCTGACTTCTTCAAGAAAAACAATGCGTCATCAATTCACGCGCCGCGAAATTCTCGCCAGCCTGCTCGGTTTGCCGGCGGCGCTCGCGGCGTGTCGCTCGAATCAAGCGCCGTCTTTGCCGGATGGTGAAATCGTCGGCGCGTCCGATGTCTTCGGCCATCGTTTGCGAGATAGATTACATATTGAAATACCGCCAGACCGCTGGGAACAAACGCAGGTGGTCATTGTCGGCGGCGGCGTCGCGGGGCTTACCGCCGCGCGGCAGTTGTTGAAGGCAGGCGTTGACGATTTCCGTATGCTTGAGCTTGAACGCGCGCCCGGCGGCACGGCGCGCAGCGGCTCGTCGTCGGTGATCGCTTATCCGTGGGGCGCGCACTATCTGCCCGCGCCGATGAAGGAGAACACGGCGCTCATCGCGCTGCTCGACGAGATGGGCATCGTCGAAGGCCGCACGGCTGAGGGCGAGCCGGTCATCGCCGAGCAGTTCCTTTGCCGCGACCCCGAAGAAAGAGTTTATTACAAGGGCCGCTGGTACGAAGGCTTATACCTGCGCGCCGGCGCTTCGACGGACGACCTGGCCCAGCTCGATGCCTTCAACAAAGAAGTCGCGCGCTGGGTCGGCTGGCGCGATGGGCGTGGCCGCCGCGCCTTCACTATTCCGATTGCCAATTGTTCGGACGATACGGAGGTGACGGCGCTCGATAAGCTGACCATGCGGCAATGGATGGAGGCGCGCGGCTTCACGTCGCCACGATTGCACTGGCTGGTGGATTATTCGTGCCGCGACGATTACGGCCTGACGCTTGAGCAGACGAGCGCATGGGCGGGACTTTTTTATTTCGCCTCGCGCGTCAAGCAGCCGGGCGGCGAGGCCGAGCCGTTGATGTCTTGGCCCGAAGGCAACGGGCGACTGGTGGCGCATCTGTATCAAGCATCACAATCGAAAATGCGGCTCGGCTTTGCGGCGGCGGAGATCATCCCTACGGAAACGAATGGCAAGAGCGGCGTTGACGTGATCGCTGTCAATCAGGACGCGCAGACCGCCATCGGCATTCACGCCGAGCACGTCATCTTTGCCGCGCCGCATTTCCTGGCGCGCTATGTGATACGCGATTGGCGCGACGAGCCGCCGCCGCACGTCGCCGAGTTTCATTACGGCGCGTGGTGGGTGGCGAACCTGTTCTTGAAAGATCGCCCCATCGAGAACAGCTTTGCGCTCTGCTGGGACAATGTCTTGTACGAGAGCAAGTCGCTCGGCTACGTCGTCGCGACGCATCAAAAGGGATTGGATCGCGGCCCGACGGTGTTCACTTACTACTATCCGATGTGCGACGATGATGATCCGCGCGAGGCGAGAGAGAAACTGCTCGGCATGGAGTGGCGCGATTTTGCCGACGTTGCGTTGACCGATTTATCGCGCCCGCACCGCGATATTCGCGCGCTGGTGGAACGCTTGGATGTAATGCGATGGGGCCACGCGATGATCAGCCCGCGCCCGAATTTCGTCTGGAGCGCCGCGCGCCGCGACGCTGCGCGGTCGTATCGCAACATCCATTTCGCGCACACAGACCTGAGCGGCGTCGCATTGTTTGAAGAAGCCTTCTATCACGGCCTGCGGGCCGCCGATGAGATACTGGCAGAGACGCGGCGACACGGCGACGCGGCGACGCGGCGACGATACGCCTCAGTTTAGAGGCGGTCTTTGACCGGCTCTAAACTAAAATCGCTTTTTTTCAGAGCTAGAGCTATGAGTTCAGCAGTCAGCAGCAAATCAACCAGTGACTCGCCGCGGCGACGCGTCGCCGCGGCGCCGCGTCTCCCCACTGCCGCGTCGCCGCGTCGCACCGTCTGGTTATTCTCTGCGCGCACCGATTTGAGCGTCTTTCTTGGCAGCGCGATTTTGTCTTTGCTGGCGTTGTGGATTGGCGCGCGCGCCGGCGTGCTCTAGGGCGACACGCCCGACTGGGCCTGGGTGCCTGCGGTGTTGATGATCGACGTGGCGCACGTCTGGTCCACAGTCTTTCGCGTCTATCTCGATAAAGACGAGATGCAGCGCAGACCGGCGCTCTACTGGCTGGTGCCGGTGATCGGGCTGGCCATCGGCATAGCTTTGTACTCGGAAGGCGAGCAGGTCTTCTGGCGCGTGCTGGCTTACGTCGCCGTCTTTCATTTCGTGCGCCAGCAATATGGATGGGTGGCGCTCTATCGCACCAAAGCCGGCGAATGTGACGCGCTCGGACGTTGGATTGATACGGTGGCGATTTATGCCGCGAGCGTCTATCCGTTGATCTACTGGCACGCGCACCTGCCGCGCCGCTTCTGGTGGTTCATGACGGGTGATTTCACGGCTCTGCCTTTGCTGCTCGCGAAGTTCGCCGCGCCGCTCTACTGGCTGGCGATGGCGGCGTATGCAGTGAAGTCGCTGCACGCCTGGCTGATTGAGAAGCAAAGGAATCCCGGCAAGCATATCGTTGTGGTGACGACCGCCGTCTGCTGGTACGTTGGTATTGTGGCTTACAATTCCGATTATGCGTTCACGGTGACCAACGTGGTGATTCATGGCGTGCCGTACTTCGCTTTGATCTACTGGTACAGCCGCCGCCGCATGGAGCAGACCGGCGGGCGCGGCGTTTATCGAATCTTTGCGCGCGGGCCGCTGCTGTTTTTGGCCAGTCTGTGGGCGATTGCTTATCTCGAAGAACTCTTCTGGGATCGCGGTGTCTGGCAAGACCGTAGCTGGTTGTTTGGCAGCGCCTGGGAGATCGGCGATTTGAAGATTCTTCTCGTGCCGCTGCTCGCCCTGCCGCAACTGACGCACTACGTCCTTGATGGATTCGTCTGGAAACGCAAAAACAATCCCGACTTCGCGTTGCTCGCGTCTGGCGAAACCACGCCCGCGCCACCGCCTGCGGCGTGATCGCTGAACCTAACGCGTAGCGTGCCGCCAGCCGATTTTCTTCATCGTCATTCGACGCATCATCGAACCTGCCCGTGCTCGCAATCATCCATTCATATGCACCAACCCTTGCGCATGCTCTCGATGACGAATCATAATCATGCATTAACACCAGAGGGGAGTTAGAATGAAAAAGCTATTTGTCGCCTTCCTCGTCTTAGGATTGCTTATGCCACTAACTGCATCAGCCGATAATAAGATTTTTCCGTACAAGTATTTCATGGACGATCTGCCGAACGGCTTGCGCCTCGTCACCGTGCCGACCGATTATCCGAACATCGTCGCGCTCTACATTGTCGTTGGCACAGGCTCGCGCAACGAGATCGAGCCGGGCAAATCAGGTTTCGCGCACCTGTTTGAGCACCTGATGTTTCGCGGCACAGAGAAGACCACGCCGCAGCAGTATAACAGCGCGCTCAAGCGCGCCGGCGCGGACTCGAACGCTTATACGGAAGACGACCGCACCGTTTATCACACGGTCTTTTCCAAAGAAGACTTCGATCAGATTCTATCGCTCGAAGCTGACCGCTTCCAGAATCTGAAAGTGCCCGTAGACCTCTTCAAAACCGAAACCCGCGCCGTGCTCGGCGAGTATAACAAGAACGCCTCAAGCCCGACGCGCAAGCTCTATGAGGTGTTGCGCGACACGGCTTTCGATGCGCATACCTACAAGCATACGACCATGGGTTATCTGCGCGATGTCGAGAATATGCCCAATCAGTACGATTACAGCCTCGACTTTTTCAAGCGCTACTACAGGCCCGAATACACGACCATTGTCGTCTCAGGCGACATCAAACACGATAACGTCCTTGAACTGGTGAAGAAATACTGGGGCAACTGGCAGCGCGGCGCTTACGTGCCGGATATTCCGACTGAATCGGTGCAGAAAGAAGAGCGCACGGCGCAGGTTGACTGGCCGCAGCCGACGCTGCCGTGGATCGCCGTGTCTTACAAAGCGCCGGCCTACTCCGACGAGCAGAAGGACAAGGCGGCGCTCGATCTGATCGGCAACCTGGGATTCTCGCCCACCTCAGAACTCTATCAGCGGCTGGTCATCAAAGAGCAGAAGGTCGATGTGCTCGCGCCAGACTTTGAAGATCACCGCGACCCCTATCTGGTCACCATCATCGCGCGCGTCAAAGATGCGAAAGATGTCGCTTATGTGCGCAGCGAGATCATCAAAACCATCGACTCCTACAAGACGCAACTGGTGGCGAAGGATAAGCTCGACGCCGTCAAGTCGAACTTGCGTTACAGCTTCGCGCTGTCGCTTGACAACAGTGAAGCGATAGCCGCCAACCTCGCGCCGTTCATTGCGCTGCGGCGCACGCCGGAAACCATCAACAAGGTCTACGAGATTTATTCAGCGATCACGCCCGAAGACTTGCAGGCGATGGCCAAGAAATACTTTATCCCTGAGCATCGCACCATCGTCACCCTGTCGCAAAAGGAGAAGCCAGAGAATGCTACGCAGAAGTAAACACGCCTTAGCTTTCGCACTCATCATCGCCTCGACGGTCTTTGCGCCGATGGCCGAGGCTGGAAAGGCTCCGAACCCTATGGCTACCGTGTCATTGCCGAACTCCTCGCCGCTCGTCACCTTTCGTTTGCTCTTCAACGTCGGCGCGGCAAGCGACCCGAAAGGCAAAGAAGGACTGGCGGCGCTGACCGCAAGTCTGCTGGCCAACGGCGGCAGCCGCGAGATGACTTACGAACAGATCGTCAGCGCCATGTATCCGATGGCGACCGGCTTTAACTCGCAGGTCGATAAAGAGATGACCGTCTTCAGCGGCACGACGCACGTCGATAATCTGCCGAAGTATTACCAGATCATCTCGGAGATGCTGCTCAATCCCGGCTGGCGCGCTGACGACTTTACGCGCATCCGCGAAGACGCGCTCAACTACTTGAAAGTCAGCCTGCGCCAGGCCAACGATGAGGAGCTTGGCAAAGAGGCGCTCTATCAGTTCATCTATGAAGCGGGCCACCCTTACGGCCACAACAACGCCGGCACGATTGCGTCGCTCGAAAAGCTGACGCTTGACGACGTCAAGCAGTTCTATCGCGATCACTACACGCAGGCGAATGTGGTGGTTGGGCTGGCGGGCGGTTATCCGAAAGGCTTCGACGAAAAAGTGCAGCGCGACTTTGCCGCGCGTCTTCCCGCCGGCGGGGCAGAGAAACTCGGCTTGCCGCAGCCTGCCAAGATCAGCGGCCTGGAGATGCAGGTCATAGAGAAAAACACTCTGGGCACGGCCATCTCGTTCGGCTTTCCGCTGCCGGTGACGCGCAAGGATGCCGACTGGGCGGCGCTGCTCGTCATGCAGTCTTACCTGGGGCAGCATCGCTCGTCGAGCAGTTACCTCTATCAGCGGCTGCGCGAGATTCGCGGCTTGAACTATGGTGATTACGCTTACATCGAATACTTTCCGCGCGGCATGTTCCAGTTTCATCCTGATCCGAATCTGGCGCGCCAGCAGCAGATCTTTCAGGTGTGGATTCGTCCGGTCGAGCCAAAGAACGGCTTGTTCGCCCTGCGCGCGGGGCTTTATGAAGTGAATAAACTGATGCGCGACGGCATGACGGAAAAGGACTTTGAAGCGACGCGGCAGTTCCTGAGCAAATTTGTGAACGTGCTTACAAAAGATCAGGACGCGCAACTCGGCTACGCGCTCGACAGCCGCTATTACGGCATTCCGAGCTTCACCGATTATGTGCGCGCGCAACTGGCAAAGCTAACCCTGGCGGATGTCAACCGCGCCATCAAAAAGTATCTGCAAGCCGACAACCTCAAGATCGTCGTCATCACCAAAGACGCCGCCGGCTTCAAGGAAGCGGCAGTGGCCAACAAGCCTTCGCCGATTAGCTATACTTCACCGCCGCCGAAAGAGATTCTCGAAGAAGACAAGCTGATCGAGAGTTATAAACTGAACTTCAACCCCAGTCGCGTCGAGATCATGCCGGTCGAACAGGTCTTCCAAAAGTAGGTGGTCGGTGGCCGGTGGCCGGTCATCAGATTTACCGCACCTTTGGCCGCCAATTGGCACCAGGGATGCGATAGATGTTGAGTTGCCGCCAACTGGCCACCGACCACCGGCTACCGTTTCCTAACAAATTATTTACACTTCCCCTTTTATTCAGTTATAATCTTTTTCCGCATTCCCTCAGGGTGAAATTTTCTCAATGTTGGAAACAAGATATTACGCTTCAGTCAGCGTTGTCTTGCGTTGATCAGAAAGGAGTTTTCCTCATGACTGGACGTTTGTTTTTGCGAGCCTTGCTTGCCGTTATTGTCTTTATAGGACTGGCCAACTCATCCGCCTTTGCCGGCGAAGACTGGAAGCCGATTGATCCGGCGCATCTGGCGATGAAGACCCCTCTGGTCGAGCCTGACGCCGACGCCGAAGCCATTTTCTGGGAAGTGCGTGTCGCCGATGATATGAGTTATGGCGACCTGCGCACGGTGCTCAATCATTATATTCGCATTAAAATATTCACTGAGCGCGGCAAAGAATCACAGAGCCAGGTTGATATTGCCTACCTCGGCAATATCAAAATCACCGACATCGCCGGGCGCACGATTAAGCCGGACGGCTCGATTATCGAGTTGAAGAAGGATGCGGTCTTCGAGCGCACCATCGTCAAGGTGAGTGGCGCGAAGCTCAAGGCGAAATCGTTTGCCATGCCGGCGGTCGAGCCCGGCGCGATCATCGAATATCGCTGGAAAGAAGTGCGCGGCAATCATCTGAGCCTGTACGACCGCTACCAGTTTCAGCGGGAAATTCCCGTGCAGTTCGTCAAATATTCTTTCAAACCACTGAGCCTCAGCGGCTACTACGCGCCGAACCTGCAAATGAGCGTTCGCATGTTCAATGGCCGGTTCGAGCCGTTTCAAAAAGAGAAGGACGGCTTTTCCAGTACGACCATGAAGAATGTGCCGGCGTTTCGCGAAGAACCGCACATGCCGCCCGAAGATCAGGTGCGCACCTGGCTGCTGGTCTATTACACGATTGACCAGCAACTGTCGCCGGATAAGTTCTGGCCCAAGTACGGGCGCGAGCAATATGAAGAGTACAAAAAGAAGCTCAAGGTGAATGACGACGTGAAGAAAGCGGCGGCGACGATGATCGGCGATGCGACGACGCCTGAGCAGAAGCTCGAACGCCTCTACGATTTCTGCCGCACGAAGATCAAGAACGTCAGTGACGATGCGTCGGGCCTGACGGCTGACGAGCGCGCCAAGCTGAAAGCCAACGAATCGCCCGCCGATACGCTCAAGCGCGGCATGGGCAGAAGCCACGAGATTGATTACCTGTTTGCGGCATTGGCCACGGCTGCCGGTTTTGAGGCGCGCGTCGTCCGCATTGGCGACCGCGGCGATACCTTCTTCGATCCGTCATTCGCCGATGATTATATGCTGGGGTCGTATGACATCGCCGTGAAGCTGGGCAATGATTGGCGCTTCTTCGATCCGGGCAGCACCTATGTGCCTTTCGGCATGTTGCGCTGGCAGGAGGAAGGACAGCGGGCGCTCATCTGCGACGCCAAGGAGCCCGTATTCGTGATGACGCCGCTGTCGCCGCCGGAAAAAAGCCTTGAGAAGCGCACCGCCACCTTGACGCTCAGCGAAGACGGCACGGTTGAAGGCGACGTGCAGATCGAGTACACAGGCCACCTGGCAGTGATCAAAAAAGAAGAGAACGACGACGATTCGCCGGAGCAGCGCGAGCAGAGCTTGCGCGACATGATCAAGGCGCGCATGAGCACGGCGGAAGTCTCGGACATCAAGATTGAAAATGTAACCGATCCGGCAAAGCCGTTCATCTACCGTTTCCATGTGAGCGTTCCTGGATATGCACAGCGCACCGGCAAACGGCTCTTTCTACAGCCGGCCTTCTTTGAAAAAGGCATCCCGGCTTTGTTCACCGCCAGCCAGCGCAAACATCAGCTCTATTTCCACTACCCCTGGATGGAGAATGATACGGTGACGATCAATTTGCCGAAGGGCTTTGCGCTCGATAACCCGGATAAGCCCGCGCCGTTCAATGCCAGCGATCTCGCCAAGTATGAGGTCAACATGAAGGTGATCGGCAAAAACGAGCAGTTCGTCTACAACCGCACGTGGATGTTCAATGCGCTGATCTTTCCGCAGGCGAGCTACGCCGGCGTTAAGAAGGTCTTCGAGGCGTTGCACGAAAGCGACAATCACACGATCACCTTCAAGCAGGCGGCAGCACAGTAAACCGGCAGGGGCGGTCTGGCATCGCCCGCCGCGCCTTTTCAAAGTTGATCAATGACCGCCATCATGGAGGAGTATTAGCCATGAAGAGACTCATGGGCTCATTGGATTCGCGCCACGCGTCAGGCGCGACTGGTAAGCTGATTCACATTGCCGCGCGCGTTATCATCTCGCTGACGGCTCTGTTTGCTGCGGCGCTGCTGTTGCCGCAACCGGTGGCGCGCGCCGGCGACGATGCGCCCGCGTGGCTCAGACAGGCCGCCGGTTCGACAACGCCGACTTTCGGCAAAGAAGTGCCCGCCGTCGTCTTGTGGGACGAATCGCGCGTCACGGTTGACGAAGACGGGCGCGTCGTGACGACCAATTATTACGCCGTTAAGATTCTCACGCGCGAAGGCCGCGATGAGGCGCGGGCGCACGAAGTCTACAACACGGACACAGGCAAAGTGCGCGAGATGCGCGCCTGGCTGATCCGGCCCTCGGGCGAGGTCAAAAAGTACGGCAAGGACGAAACCCTCGACATGGCGATGGTCGATAACGACATCTATAACGAAGTGCGCAAGCGTGTGATTACGGCCAAATCGGATGCCGAGCCGGGCGCCATCTTCGGCTACGAAGCGACCACCGAAGATCGCTCGGTCTTCACGCAATTCGAGTGGGGCTTTCAACATCAGATGCCGTCGTTGCTGTCACGCGTGACGCTGACCTTGCCCAAGGGATGGCGGGCTGAAGGCGTGACCTTCAATCATCCGAAGGTCGAGCCCGTCGTCAACGGCTCAAGCTATACCTGGGAGATGCGTGATCTGCCTTACGTTGAAGAGGAACCCATGGGGCCGGCCATCACCAACATCGTGCCGCGTCTGGCCATGAGTTATTTTCCGCCCGACGGGGTCAGGCCCGGTCTCGGCAGGACGTTCGCCAACTGGGCGGACGTGTCGCGCTGGCTGACGCAATTGAGCGATCCGCAAATGACGCTTGACGACAATCTGGCGGGTAAGGCCAAACAGCTCACGGTCAGTGCGAAGACCGAACTCGAACGCATACAGGCTATCGGTCGCTACGTGCAGAACGTCAACTACGTGTCGATTCAAACCGGGCTGGGGCGCGGCGGCGGTTACCGTCCGCACGCGGCCACAGACGTTTTCGCCAAGTCCTACGGCGACTGCAAAGACAAAGCCAACCTGATGCGGGCGATGCTCAAAGCCGTCGGCATCAAGGCCTATCTGGTCAGCATCTATTCAGGCGATCCAACCTTCGTGCGCGAAGAATGGCCGTCGCCGCAGCAATTCAATCACTGCATCATTGCTGTCGCCGTGAGCGATGAGACACAGACGCCGGCAATTGTAACGCACCCTACACTGGGGCGTCTGCTGATTTTTGATGCTACGGATGACAACACGCCGGTGGGCGATCTGCCCAGTCACGAGCAGGGCAGCTTTGCCCTGGTGATTGCCGGCGATGCAGGGGCGCTGATGAAGATGCCTGTAACGCCGCCCGAAGCGAACCGGCTGGAGCGCGAAGCCGATGTGACGCTCGGCGCGGACGGGATGATTACCGCGAGCCTACAGGAACGCGCCATCGGCCAGTCGGCGGTCGGCGAGCGCCGGCATTTTCGCGGCCTGTCGCGACCCGATTACGTGAAGGCCATCGAGCGCTGGATCGCCTACGGCGCAAGCGGCGCGGCGGTCTCGAAGGTCGAGCCGTCGGACAATGCTGCGGAAGGGAAGTTTGCTTTGCAGGTGGAATTCACCGCACGAGGTTATGCGCAATTGATGCATGAACGCCTGCTGGTCTTCAAGCCGGCGATTGTGTCGCGCCGCGAGGCGCTCGCCCTGACCGCGGGGCTGCGCCGGCAGCCGGTCGTGCTGCATTCGAACGCCTATACGGAGACCGTGCGTGTGAAATTGCCTGCCGGTTTTGAAGTCGACGAACTGCCTGACCCTGTGAAGATGGATGCGCCCTTTGGCAGCTACGAGACGGCTTATCAAGTCAAAGACGGGCAGTTGCAGTTCACCCGCAAGATGGTGGTGCGCGGCGCGACCATAGCGGTGGCGGATTATCCAAAGGTGCGCAGCTTCTTTGAGCGCATACGCGCCGCCGAAGCCGCGCCCGTCGTGCTGGCGAAGAAGTAGTTAGACCCTTGCCCCAGCACAGCACCGAGTTACTGCGGGCACAAGTTGTAACTCAAATCAAAGGAGGACCCAATGCCTAACTTTCGCGATATGCAAAACGAAGCACAACAATTCGGACTTAGAGCCGACCTCAGTGCCCTTACGCAAAGAGTAAGTCAACTAGAGAACCAAGTACATCAACTCAGAATTACTCTTCAAGAGTTAATGCAGAGACTTGAGCTATCAGCAGATGAGTCTCAAGAATGAATACCAAGTGCGAAAGGAGCAAAAATGAATCTTGAGGAATTCGCTAACAGAGCCGTCATTCTGGATAAAATAGACTATAGCAATATCAACATGGACGAAGCTGCTCAATTGGTAGTCCGCTGGGGATTCCCCACCCCAGGGCCAGGGATGATGCTCTTTGCCAACCATCGAGGTGATGAAAATAATGGTGTTGACTGGGCTGCAGAAAGACTCCGCGAGTACATCGTCAACCTAATTGAGAATGTAGTGAATGATGCCATAGGCGCAATACAATCGTCTGAAAACTTGAATGATAATGAACGGAAGAAGGCCATTGATGCTCTCCGTGTACATTTCAATTTGGTTGCGCACTAAAGGCATACCTATCATCTACACCCTTAAACTGTGATAGACTCAGGCGACGCTTATACCACCCATCAGCTAATGCTTGGAGGAGGCATGAAGAAGACCGCTTCAATGATGGTTGCCTGCCTGCTGACTTTCACAATCCTTTGCCAGCAAACCGCCGCTGCCAACTTGCCAACTGATAAAGAGACCCGCTTTGCTCAGAAGGTCAAAGCCGGTATCCTCAAACTCGGCGTGGGCGAGACAACCCGCGTCGATGTTAAGCTGAAAGACAAAACACAGTTGACCGGCTACATCAGTGAGATCAGCGACAACTCATTCGCCGTGACCGCCCTGAAGAGTGGCTAATCCAGAACCATCGCTTACCCGGATGTCGTACAGGTCAAGGGGAACAATCTTTCGACGGGAGCAAAGATCACCATTGCTGTAGCGATTATCGTTGGAGTGGCCATCGTATTGTATCTGGTTAAAGGCGCTTTCTGTGATGGATGTTGAGCCGCTAGACTCTCGCGACTGCCGGAGCGCATTGCTCAGGTATCCCCAGCGATTAGTTGCGCCTGCGACTTCAGGCTTTCGCTCGAAGGAGCAACACGATGGCGGCGGCGATTGGCAGTAAGAGCATGGAATCGAAAGAGCGACGCGATCTCATAGAGGTCTGGCGACCGCACGACCTCACCCGTCTTGAACTGCGGCGCGGCTTTGGGGTCGCCCGCCCTGTGCCGCGCCACTGGCACGAGGAATATCAATTCTGTTTGATTCAATCCGGCTCAGGCGACCTTTATTATCGCGGCAGCCGATTGCTGACGCCGCCCGCCGGCCTCTTTATGATTCATCCAGGCGAGGTGCATGCGAACCGCGCCCACGATAGTTTCGGTTGTAGCTACCGGACGCTCTTCGTGGATGCGGAACTGATGCGCGATGCGGCCAGCGAAATCTATGGAAAAGCGCCGGGCCTGCCCTTCTTTCCAACCGCTGTGGTCTTCGACGAGGAAGTGATTCGACAGTATATGGATTTGCACGTCGCGCTTGAGCGGCCTTCATCGAGCCTCGAAAAAGAGGCGTTGCTGCTTAACTTGCTGGCTCTGCTGATCGCTCGCTTTGCCGAGCATCGCCCGACGCCGCGCGCCTTCGCTTTGGATCGGCAAGCCGTCTGCCGCGCCTATGATTATCTGGCCGAGCATTATGCAGAGAATGTTTCGTTAGAACATCTCGCCGGCATTGCCAACCTCAGTTGCTTCCATTTCAATCGAGTTTTCTCTGAACAGTTCGGCATGCCGCCGCACGCCTTTCAAACCCAGATCCGCGTCTTGCGAGCCAAGGCGCTCTTACTTCAAGGCTGGTCGATTCCGCAAGTCGCATCGCAGACCGGCTTCGCCGATCAAAGCCACCTGACACGCCACTTCAAACGTCTGGTCGGCGTTCCCCCAGGTCAGTATCAATCGAGTAGCAAGAACGTTCAAGACACCGCAATCTACTCGCGTTAAACTCCGCTTGTGCCCACGCCTCACTGTGTTTTAAGAAGTTAAGTAACCGGCAAATAGTTCGTTGACAAAGCTGTACAAGAAAGCCGTTTTTTCGAGGCTTTTTGCATGTTTTGTAAACGCGATGTCAAAGAATCATCTGCTACTTACTTGAAGCGTGCGCGTAATTAGTCGAGGGAGCAGAAACCAAACGGTTTCTGCAATATTGGGAATTATGAGCCATCAGAATTCCCAAGCCCCCGACTATCTGTTGCGTTTAGTGCAACAAGTTAAATCA
>JBBWZK010000357.1:0-13378 GCA_039648975.1 Blastocatellia bacterium | reverse complement strand
TAACGGCAGAAGTGATTCGCAAATACATTCAGCATCATCGCACCGAGAAAGAAAGCGAGTTGCAATTCAAGCTATTCGAGTGAAACGCGTGGAAAGCCCCGCTGCTTGCGGCGGGGTTCCTTTACTTTCTTGTGAATCTGGAAGTTGCCCGCGTTCCCTTTTTTTCATCTGCATGCGAATGCCATTCTTTGCGCGGAGCGTGATCATCGGCTGCGTCGCGACCTGTTGATCGGGCGCGAGTCGCATTTGCCAGGCTTGCGCCAGGGTGGCAATCAGCAGCACGCCTTCCATCCACGCAAAGCCTTCGCCGATGCAGACGCGCGGGCCGCCGCCAAACGGAAAGTAAGCGAACTTCGGCCTCGCTTCACGCACTTCCGCCGTCCAACGCTCAGGGTCGAAGCGCGCCGGTTCAGGGTAATAGCGCGGGTTGCGATGCATCACGTAAGGACTCATCAACACAATCGCCCGCGCCGGAACCGTATACTCGCCGATTCGATAATCGGCTAGCGCGCGCCGCCCGATGGCCCACGCCGGCGGATAGAGCCGCATGGATTCGGCCAACACTCTCTCGGTGTAGCGCAATCGCGGGAAGTCTTCCGCCGTCGGTAATTGTCCCTGCAAAACCGAATCAATCTCTTCGTGCAGCCGCGCTTCGACTTCCGCGTGTTGCGATAGCAAATACCACGTCCACGTCAGCGCGTTGGCAGTCGTCTCGTGACCTGCGAGAAAGATGGTCATCGCTTCATCGCGCAATTGCCGGTCGCTCATGCCTGTGCCATCGCCTTCGGTGTCGGTGGCGAGCAACAGCATCGACAGCAAATCGCCGCGATCTTCACCCGTCGCGCGCCGCTCGTTGATGATGCGATAGATCGTCTCGTCGAGCCGTGCGCGCGCCCTGGCGAAGCGAAAATTCGATGGCAGCGGCAACATCTCAAGCAACCAGGGAAACGGCGTCGTGATGCGATCAAACATATGCATGATGTCTGTGAGCGCCCGGCCAATCTCTTTGGCCTCGCCTTCGACGTCCGCATCAAAGAGCGTCTTGCCGACGATGGCCAGCGTCAGGCCCATCATCTCCTGGGCGATGTCGAGGGTTTGCCCGTCGTGCCAATGCGCGCGGCGGCGCTCGCCATATTCGGCCATGAGGTTAGCGTAAGCTTGAATACGTTTGTGATGAAACGCCGGTTGTGCGAGCCGGCGCTGGCGGCGATGAAATTCGCCTTCGCTGGTCAGCAAGCCTTCGCCCAAGAATCGCTTGGCCATCTCTAAGCCGCGACTCTTGGTGAAGTTGCGGTGGTTGGTCACCAGCACGTCGCGTATGGTGTCTGGATGATTGATGAAGAAGATGTCCTGCGGCCCGAACTTGAAATGCACGAGGTCGCCGTACTCCTCGGCGGCGTTGAGCAGAAAGCCAAGCGGATCGCGGCGAAATTCCAGCAAGTGACCCATGATGGGTTTGCGTTTCGGGCTCGGCGGATGAATTGCTAATGCCATCAATGACTCCTGCAAAGTAAGAAGATTACCAACGACATGATTATGCTCATGTTTCAGGCGGACTTGCCATTGTGAGAAACAAAGCTTAGGGCTAAAATCTCTTCCTGCGATATAATATTTCTGATTCTGCCTGGTTCAATGGCCAGCAGAAAATCATCACAAGGAAGTGACCGATGGAATTAGCCTTGAACAAATACATAGAAGCCACGCCGGGCACACGCAACGGCAAGCCGCGCCTTGCGGGCACGCGGATGACTGTTGAAGACATCGTGTTAATCCACCTGCGGATGGGTCAATCTCTGATTGAGATCGCCGGCAAATATAATCTGCCGTTGGCTGCTGTGCATATCGCTATGGCTTACTACTATGATCATCGAGATGAGATTGATCAAAGCATCGCGGAGGATGAAGCCTTTGCCGAAGCCTTTCGACGCAATAATCCGTCTCTGCTGCAAGAGAAGCTTAAAGCACTTGGTTCCATCAGGTGATTGCCGACTAACTTGAAGTTAGGCATCTTCCCCAGCGCAGTCCTTGATTCGGATTAATAATACGAATTGCGCCATGCGATGCCTAACAAGACGTTCCAGCCGAGCGCGTGCAGCGCAGTTCTCACACTCTCTTTCATGGCCGTTCACGCGCCGGCTGAACGCGAGCGTTGCTTTGCGTGCCGGCTCGCCAAGCTCTCTGAGGCCGCCGATCACAAAAGCCGGGATCAGCGCCGCGAAACTGTGTGACAAGACAACCGCGAGCGGAAAGAGCGAGAAGCAAATGAAGGTCGCCACCACAAAAGGCTTGCGCCCATAGCGGTCGGCCAGCTTTGCCGCCGGCAGGTAAGCCGCGATGGAACTCGCCATCTGCACGCCGACCAGCAAGCCGAACTGTAAAGACGTAATGCCGATCACATCGGTCGCATAGAGCACGACGAAGACGCTGACCATGCCTTCGCAGGTGCGGATGAAAATGTCTGAGATGAGTAGACGCTTGAGCGCCTTGTGCAGCGCGCCGAATTGCGCTCGCAGGCTCAACGGCGTCTAGGCTGCCGGGTCAAGACTGACGAAATAGAGCCGGCGCTGTACCAGTATCGCCACCAACGTCAGGGCGATGGTAATCAGCAGCGCCACGCGTATGCCGCGAACCAGCCCCAGCGTCGCAATCAGCAATCCGCCAAGCGTCGGCGACAGCAGCACCGGCACGCGCTTGAGAATCGCCTGAACCGTGAAGCCCATCGCCCGCCTGTCGCGTGGCAGGCGTTCGGCAATCATTGAGAACATCGCCGGCGAGGCCATGCTCGCCCATGCCATCGCAAAGACCAGGCCGACAAAGACGAGCGGCCAATGCGGGCTGAAGGCATAGACGGCGTAGCCAATCGCCGCCACCGAGGCGAACAGAATCAAAGCGCGGCGCGTGCCGATGCGATCCGCGATGCTGCCGCCGGGATATTGATAGACCGCGTCAAGAAAATCGCGCGCCGTGCCATATAGCCCGATTGCCGCCGCGCCCGCGCCGAGCGCTTCGAGATACTTTGGCATGAAGCTCTTCCATAGCTCCTCGCCCGCGCCGAGCAGGAAGACGGCAAGCGACATCACCGCGACGTTGCGCTCTAAGGCCAGCGCCTCGCGGAGGCTTGCCGCGAATCGCCGGCGCTTGCTGTCGCTTGATTTTTGCTGCATGGCTCTGGTCATAGCAGGCTGTAGGCGAGGCCGATCAATCCGCCGGCAATCACCACCCACAGCACATCCACATGGCGATCTGGCCCGCAGGGCCGCCCAAGTTGATGAAACCGAGCTTCAGCCAGTAGCGAAACGCTTCCCAGAAGGAGACGCCAGATTGTTTTACAGATTGTTGGCTCAAGAATCACACGCCAAATGAGTGATGCGGCGGCTGATTAGATTACGTCCGCTTTGGTCTTAGACTGCCGACGGTGAAGCTGAACGGCTCGCGCGTCGCGGGCGAAGCGGCGGTTTGCGGATTGTCCTGGTTGCTGCGCGCCGCAGCCGTCGACGGCGCTGCCGCCGCCTGTCCCGCCGCGCCGCCGAGCAGTTCGCGTATGCGCGCCCACCTGGCCTTTTCATCGGCCACCAGCTTCGTGAGTTCGGCTCGCGCTATAGGGTCAGCAAGCGCCGCTGCGGCTCCCGCAATCTTGTCGAGAAACGGCATGAGATAACCGAAATCTTTATCAAACTCGCCTGCCATTGCGCGCCTCCTTTTTGTGGAAGCTCCATTATTGATGATCTCGGTAGCCGGCGCAACTTGCAGAGCGCGCCGGTTTGCTATAGATTATGCGCCAAACAGTGGACGCATTGAGTGATGATTATCCGTTGCAGAGTGCATGTCGTCAGGCAATCTTATGACTCCCTAACGATCTTCTGGAGGCAAACGCAGATGGCCAAGTCTCAGCCGTCGCATCATGGTGCTTTACGCGGCGCGCGAATGCCAGGCGCGCCGCTCGTCGCCCTGGTAATTGCGGCTACATTGTTGATCATCGTCACAAGGCCACGCGCCGCGCACGCCGTCGCGCCGGACGCTTATGCGATCAAAGACGCGCAGGTGATTACCGGCACGGGCAAGACGATTGCAAAAGGCACAGTCGTCTTTCGCAACGGTCTGATTACCGAAGTCGGCGAAAACGTCAAGATACCGGGCGACGCGCGGGTGATCGACGGCACAGGCTTGAGCGTTTATCCGGGATTGATCGACGCAATGTCGAATCTCGGATTGCAAACCCAGCAATCGCAAACGCCCGCGCCCGGTCAGGGCCGTCAGGCCGCGCTGGCGGCGGTAGCGGCAGGCCAGCAACCCAATCCCGAAGCGGCGCACGGCGACCCGGCGCTCGCGGCTGCCGATCAGGTCAGGCCGAACGCGCCGGGCATCGAAGATGCGCGCAACGCCGGCTTCACCACGGCGCTCAGCAGCCCGCGCCAGGGTATCTTTCCCGGCCAAAGCGCGGTCATCAATCTGGCCGGCGACAACCCTTCGCAGATGGTCGTGCGTGCGCCCGTGGCGCTGACCGTGCAGTTTGCGACCACCGGCGGTTTCTTCTCACAGTATCCGAATTCATTGATGGGCACAGTGGCTTTCGTGCGCCAGACGTTTTATGACGCGATGCATTACCGCGATGAGCTTGACCGCTACAATCGCATCAAGCGCGGCGTCGAGCGCCCGGCTTACGACAAGAAGCTTGCCGCTTTGCAACCGGCGATCAGAGGCGAGATGCCCGTGATGTTCATCGCCAATTCGGAAGGCGACATCCGCCGCGCTTTGCTGGTCGCCGACGAGTTCAAGTTGAAGCCGATCATTGCCGGCGCGCTTTATGGTTATCGCGTCGTCGATCTGCTGAAAGGCAGAAACGTGCCGGTGATTTTGTCGGTTGATTACCCGAAGCGACCGGCTGATCTGCCTGAAGACGAAGACGAATCGTTGCGCGTCTTGCGCGCCCGCGCCGAAACGCCGAAAGGCGCGGCCAGGCTCGCACAGGCCGGCATCAAGTTCGCTTTCACGTCAGGCACGTTGCGTCCGGCTGACTTCATGGCCAACGTGCAGCGCGCCGTCGAGGGCGGCCTGTCGAAAGACGAAGCATTGCGCGCCTTGACCGTGAATGCGGCTGAGATACTCGGCGCAAGCGAACAGCTTGGCAGCATCGAAGTTGGCAAGATAGCCAACCTCGTCGTCACGAGCGGCGACTTGCTGTCGAAAGACGCGAAGCTGCGTTACGTCTTCATCGATGGCAATGAAGTTGAGTTGAAGAAGCCCGAAGCGCCGGCAGCGCGGGCGGGCGGCGCGCGACCTGCGGGCGCGGCGGGCGCGGCGGCAACGATTGACCCGGCGGGCGAATGGTCGTTGATGGTCAACACGCCGCAGGGCGACATCAACTCGCGCCTCAGCTTGCGCCGTGAAAGCGGCCAGATTCTCGGCACGCTCAACACGCCGCATGGTACTTATGAAATTCGCGATGCCAAGATGACCGGCAACGAACTGCGCTTCAGCGCCAGCATACAGATGCAGAGCGACACGGTGAATGCCGCCTTCGTGGCGACTATCGAAGGCGATTCCATGCGCGGCTCGGTGACGATTCCGGCGCTCGGAACCTTTGAGTTCAGCGGTACGCGACCTCGATAATTACAAAGTCGAAGGAAACCATGTAGGGGCGACCCTCTGTGGCCTCCCCTGTGTGAAAGGTGATTATTTTTGAAGCTCCCGATACTTCATGTAGGGGCGACCCCAGAGGGTCGCCCCTACATGAAAACTTCGTCAATCGCCTTTGCGACTGCTTTGTATAGGAGAAGATGATGAAACGATTCAAAGCGATAATCTCAGCGATACTGATGCTGGCGATGAGCGTGATGGCCTTTGCTCAGAGCGGCGCGCGCGCCACGAAAGCGGCTTCTGAAGCCACTTCTACGGCAGCGCAAAGCGCTTCGCGCGAGACGTTGATTCAAAACGCCACCATCCTGACGGCGTCGCACGGCACGATTCGCAACGGCTCGATCCTCATCCGCGACGGCAAGATTGCCGCTGTCGGCGAGAACCTCAAAGCCAGAGACGCGAATGCCAGAATCATCGACGCCACAGGCAAGTTCGTCACGCCCGGCATCATTGATTGTCATTCGCACACCGCCGGTGAAGGCAACATCAACGAAGGCACGCTGTCAGTCACCGCCATGGTGCGGATTCAGGATGTGATCGATCCGAATCATCCGAACATCTATCGCCAGTTGGCGGGCGGGCTGACGACCGCCAACGTGCTGCATGGCTCGGCCAACGCCATCGGCGGCCAGAACGCCATCATCAAGCTCAAGCTCGGCAAGCCGGCTGCCGACTGGTTCGTCAAAGATGCGCCGCCCGGCATCAAGTTCGCACTTGGCGAAAATCCCAAGCGCTCGAACTTTCAAGCTCCCGGTGTATCGCGGCGCTACCCGGCGACACGCATGGGCGTCGAAGAGACGATCCGCGTTGCCTTCGTGCGCGCCAAAGATTATCAACGCGAGTGGCGCGAGTACGAAGCCAAGAAGGGCAAGGATAAGAACGCCATCGCGCCGCGCCGCGATCTGGCGCTCGACGCGCTGGTCGAGATTCTCGAAGGCAGGCGCATGATTCATTCGCATTGTTATCGCAACGATGAAATCCTCATGCTCCTGAATCTCGGCGACGAGATAGGCTTTCACGTGCAGACCTTGCAGCATGTGCTCGAAGGCTACAAGGTCGCCGACGAGATCGCCGCGCACAAAACCTATGGGTCGACCTTCGCCGATTCGTGGGGCTACAAGCTGGAAGCTTATGACGCCATTCCTTACAACGCCGCCTTGATGACGGCGCGCGGCGTCAACATGTCGGTCAACAGCGATTCCGATGAGCGCGCCCGGCGGCTTTATCTCGAAGCCGCCAAAGGCGTGAAGTATGGCGGCATGAGCGAAGAAGCGGCCTTGCGCATGGTGACGCTCAACCCGGCGATTCAACTCGGCATAGACAAGCGCACAGGCTCCATAGATGTAGGCAAAGACGCCGATCTGGTGATCTTCAGTCAGCATCCGTTTTCGGTCTACACCATGCCGGAGACGACGATCATCGAGGGCGAGATTTACTTTGACCGCAAGACCGATTTGCAGCAGCGCGAGGCGCTCAAGCGCGAAAAAGAAGAGTTGATCAAGGCTGAACGCCAGCGCCGACAGAGCGGGCCGAATCAGCCGCGCCGCGATGAAAAGCCGGACGCCGCCCCGACAGAGATGGACCCAGAGACGGACCCGATAAATTAATGAGATTTGTGCTTGCATGTAGGGGCGATCCTCTGTGGTCGCCCCAGCGTGCGGGGCAGAAGGTTTTGAACGAGAGCTAGATATTTGAAGCCTTAGCTACTTTCAGTCTGGGGCGACCATAGAGGATCGCCCCTACATGGATTCGCGGAGACCAGAGATGAAACGAAACGGAATTCTTTTTGTAGGCTTTATAACAATCTGCGCGCTGGCCTGTGGCGAAAGCCTCTGGCCTCGCGCGGCGGCGCAAACCGGCGGCGACACTTACGCCATTCGCAATGCGCGCATCATCACCGTCAGCGGGCCGGTCATCGAGCATGGCACGGTGGTGATTGCCAACGGCAAGATTGTTGCAGTCGGCGCGAATGTCCAGACGCCGGCGAATGCCAGAGTGATTGATGCCACAAATCTCTCGGTCTATCCCGGCATGATTGATGCCGGCAGCGAGATCGGTTTGACGGAGATCGGCTCAGTCTCCGGCTCTATTGATACGGCAGAGATCGGCGACAACAACGCCAATATACACGTCGACGTGGCGATTCACCCGGACAGCTCGCACATTAGCGTGACGCGCGTGAACGGCATCACGACGGCGCTGACCGCGCCGCAGGGCGGACTGATCGCCGGACAGAGCGCGCTCATCAACCTCGACGGCTGGGTGCCGCGCGACATGATCTTGAAGACGCCCGTAGCCATGCACATCAACTGGCCGGGCGGTCTTGGCCTCGGCTCCGAATTCGCTTTCTCAGGCCAGCGCGGCGTATCTGCGGAACTCAGAAAAGAGCAGGACAAGCAGGTTGACAACTTGCGGAAGATACTGCGCGACGCGCGCGCCTATGCCGATGCGAAAGAGGCGCGCGCCAAAGACGCCAGCTTGCCGAAACAGGACATTGACTTGAAGCTGGAAGCGTTGATCCCTGTGGTGCGCGGCGCGCTGCCTGTGGTGATTAACGCCAACATCGAACGCGACATCAAGGGCGCTATCGCCTTTGCCGACGAGATGAAGATCAAGATGATTCTGGCAGGCGGCGTTGAGGCGTACAGAGTTGCCGATCAACTCAAAGCCAAGAACATTCCGGTCATCGTCGGCCCCGTGCTACGCATGCCCAATCGCGAGGACGACGCTTATGATGCGGCGTTTGCGAATGCCGGGTTGCTCGCTAAGGCCGGCGTCAAGATCGCCTTTCAGACGACCGACTCGGCGACGGCGCGTGATCTTCCTTACAATGCCGGCATGGCGGCGGCGTTCGGCTTGCCGAAGGAAGAAGCGTTGAAGGCGGTGACGATTTACCCTGCCGAGATCTTCGGCGTCGCCGACCGCATAGGCTCTATCGAGCAGGGCAAGGTGGCGAACCTGATTGTCACCGATGGCGATCCGCTGGAAGTGCTTACGCAGGTCAAACATCTTTTCATCAATGGACGAGAGGTGCCGCTCGCGAGTCGGCACACAGAGCTTTACGAGAAATACAAAGCGCGCCCATAAGCCTCATTTCAGCGGTCGGCGAATGGCTAAAGGTTTTGCCACAAAGGCACGAAGGCACAAAGAAACACAATAATCATGGTGAATCCTTGTGCCCTGGTGCCTGCGTGGCTATTTACTTATTAAACCAATCTGAAAAATGCTCTTCTATTGATCTTTGGGTGAAGGATTGCCGTTGCTGGCGCGTTCAGTAACAGAGACAACTATCCGGCACCCGCTTTCCAGCCGTCCGGTCATCTTCATTTTCTTCTTTTATCAATTCGGGCTCGCCCTTTTCGGGCAGACGAACCGAGGAATCGTTTGAGGAACATTCGTTGCTCAGAAACCCTCGTATTGTCGGATGGCCTGCATCTCTTTAAGTGTGAAGACCCCTGTTATGAATGACCAGAGCGGCAAAGCTCAGGCGCTTGATGGCCGGAGCGAGTTGGAGAAGGTAGTGGCAGAATTACAGCGCATGCGCGATCTCGGCGAATGGGACTGGGCAACTCTGGATCGTCTTTCGCCTGAAGCGCGCGCCTCGTTTGAGGTGATGATGATCGAAGCGCTGACCACCTGGCCGCGTGCCGCCCAGCGCACGCTGCGCGCCGCTCTGATCATCAATGGTTATGATGAGCAATGTGCCCGCCGTGTGATGAGCGATAACCTGCCCGACAGCATCCGCGCTGCGGCGTTGTACTCGATCTTGCGCCCGTGCAGCGACACCGGCCCGCTGGTTCTTCCAGAACCTTTCATTTGAATGTCCGGCAGGTTGCCGGCGCAAAATGACAAGGTTGAGCCGCGCTGCCTTTGCACCATTCTATGGTTTGGATTACCTGGAATCGCCCGCCGCTTTGATGCCCAGATGGATGGCTTACTGATCGTTTGCCGATGACTCGCCCGGCACGCATTGCACACTTCGTTTGAACATCGTCAACTGATTGCCTGCGTCGTTGAAACAGACTTCATCCATGATGTGATTGATCAGATAGAGGCCGCGACCATTCGGCTCAAGCAGGCGGCAGGGGTCTGTCGGATCGGGAACCTTGCAGAGGTCGAATCCCTGTCCTTCGTCGGCAATGATGAAGCGCGTGCCTTCGGCGGTGAACTCGGCAGTGATCGACACCGCCTTGCTCGCATCGCACTTGTTGCCGTGCTTGATGGCATTGACGATGGCTTCGTCGAGCGCGATGATGAGTTCGGAATCGTCCGGCTGGACAAAGCCCAATCGCAGCAGGCGCTCGTTCAGGTATTCCAGCACGCCATCGAGAAATTTGATGTCGCTCGGCATTCTGAAACAGATGCGCTCTTCGAGGAAGGGAAGCAACCGCCCGACCGCAGGGTATTCGGGCTTGGCCGGCAACGCGCCGCCAAAGAACTCTGATTCAGCAGCGGCGCTAACGGTCTTGCGTTCGCGAGGTTTTTGCGGCTTCACGACGCTTCTGCCTTGCGGATTGGCCTTCGCTTTCGTCGGTCGTCTCAATTCGTCTTTTCGTACCCCTTGCTCGAAATCGGAAACTCTTTTGGTTGCGCTCAATGAATTTTACCTTACCAGCGAGTGATTATGCTACGTCTGCCCTAAGTCACCCAACATTACGTCCCCTTGCGCCGCCGGGTTCAGGGTGATTTCAAACAAGGCGTCTGAGGGCCAAAAAAAATTGTAATTATATCGATTGGGATGGTGTTTTCGGCTTACGCGCAAGCAGGCAAGGAGTAAACGCAACGATCAACATCGGCGTTCTATTTTTTATGCAGCAGGATGCGCCCGGCGTAAGCCGTGAGCGACAATCGCGGCCCGCCTTTGAGGTAAGAACCGCTGATGCCTTTTGGGCCGCGCGAGGCGCTGACGAGATTGGCGATGAAGCTGCCGAGATTGATGTTTTCGCTCAAGGCGCGAGCATTCAGATTAAACGGCGTCGATTCCGGCACGGTGACGTCGAGGTCGCCCCGCAGGGATTGCATGGTGTAGTTGCCGCCATCGCGCAGGTCGCCGTCGAAGTAAATATCACCGCTCGTCACTTTGACGTCTACGGACGGGCTGTTCAAGCCAACCAACCGCACGTTGCTGTCAATTGAATCAATGCTGGTAGGGCCAGAGACATTTTGTACATCGATATCGCCCATGAGGTTCTTCAAGGTGAGCAAGGTATCAGCCGGAACGTTGATTTCAAAATCAGCGCGACCAAGGCGGAAGCTGCGTTTAACGGCGATGATGATCTCATCGCCGATCTCGCGTTCGGTGATTTCGACCGTCGATGCGATATTGGCTCGCACCAGAATCGTTCGCTTGTCCCAGGCGGAGATGTGAATCGTGCCGTTGACGTTGGATACGGTCAGACGCGCTCTGCCGCGCGGCGTATAAGTCCGCTCGAATCGCGCCGTCGGCTCGGCGGTTACACCGAAAGCGAAAAGCGTCAGACAGGAGAGCAGTGCCGGGATGGTCAGGCCCGGCAAGCGTTTGATCAAGGACTTGTTCGACAGGCTCATCATCGTTCCGGGGCACGGTAACGGGTGAGGTTGGCCGCCGCGCCGATTCAAGGCCGGCGCGGCGGCGATTCTAGAAACTTTCAAATCCTTCAAGCAGTCGCACCTTCTCACGATAAGCGTTCAACATCAACTCTTGCGCCGTATCATCTGCCGGGTTGTCTTTGACTTGATGGCGGCACTCGACCAGCGACTGGTTGACATAGATCAGATTGCGTTCGTAAGCGGCGCGTAGTTCAGGGTTCCATTCGCCTTTCTTCTGCTCGATGCTTTCCGACAGGTGATTGATCTGCTGTTCGAGCGCATCGAACTCAGGGTTCGACAGCAGACCGATGCCGCCGGGCAGCGCCGGACTGACAGGCACCTGCGTGCTTGCCGAGTCGTGGCGAAAGGCGATAATGCCGATGGAAAGCAAGATGGTCAAGGCCGCGGCGCTGGCCGCCAGTTGCGGCAATGACAGATTGAAATGCTGCTCTCGGAGCCGCGCCCACCAGAGCTTGGCGCGCACCGCCGCGCCTGCCGGCTGTTCTTTAGCCAGTTCACTCTGAATGCGCGACCACAAGGCCGTCGACGGCGCTTGCTCTGGAAGCTGATGGCTGAAGTGAACGATCTGCAACAGGTCGTCACGCACGGCGCGGCAAGGCTCGCAATCCGCCAGATGGCGCTCGACCTTTGTCTGCTCGCCCAATTCAAGCAGCCCATCTATATAATCCGATATGAGTTCCTGACACTCTGTGCAAATCATGTGAACCACCCGATTCTCTGTGAGGATTTGATCAGGGCAAGGGCGTTGCTCCTGACGTCCGCCTCCTGGTATCCAGGCGCATGGCTTATGCGCTTACTTTTTCATCAGCAACTCGCGCAAGCGCATACGCGCTTTGTGAAGCTGCGATTTCGAGGTGCCGATGCTGACGCCTAACATGCCGGCGATCTCTTCGTGCTCGTAGCCTTCAATGTCATGCAGCGTGAAGACCGTGCGATAACCCGGCGGCAATTCAGAGATAGCCTTTTCGAGCGCCAGCCGGTCGACCATCGAGATGCGCCGCGTGCTCTGCAAGGGCGTGTCGACGACGTTCGTGAAGTCGCCTTCTTCGCTCGTGTGTTCGAGCTTCACGCCGCGCTTGCGAAAATGCATCAACACCTGATTGACGGTCAGCCGATGCAGCCAGGTCGTGAATGCCGAATCGCCGCGAAAGCTGCCGAGTTTGCGGAAGACTTGCAGGAACACCTCCTGCGTCAGGTCTTCGGCCTGCGTCGTACTGCCGAGCATGCGCAGGCAGAGCGAATAAACCCGCCGGTAGTGTTGCTGGTAAAGTTGCTCGAAGGCCGCCGCATCGCCAGCTGCCGCCGCCCTGACAAGTTCCAGGTCTCTCGTCATCTCGGTTCTTTCGGCGGTCATGGTCATTATCAATGTGTTGGTTATGGTAGCCATGACCTCACTGCCTGTGATGCCACGACCCTAAATCCGGTTGCCTCAGCATTATAGCCGTGAAGCGCAGGAAGGTTAAGGGAATTGATGAAGGGTTGGATGCGAGAAGGTGAAGAATCTTCTGGCCGGCTGCCGAAGTCTGTAAGGCGCGCTGTGATCATTAGCCCATTAGGGGCGCAATATTGATGGTTTTAGGTATTTGAGAGCACTTAAGCCCGTTAGGGCACAAGATTGATCTTGCGCCCTAACGGGCTTAAGTGGATTGATGATCCGCTATTCCAGCAGACGATTTCGTGTTGCGCAGACCAGGTGACTAAAAAACCTTGCCGCAGGCAGGCGATGAATGATGTTTGTTCATCACGCACCGCCTGCCTGCGGGTCGCAAGCGGGGGCTTGTCACGCGACAGAGAACTTAAGGATTCTTCTGCTCGGGAGTTGCCATACCGGTGGTCGTCGTGCGCATCGGCGCGCCCGGCACCGCATTATTAGTGAGCAAACGAATCTCTACCCGGCGATTGAGCGCGCGGGGCGATGTCGTTGAAGTGGCTGTGTCACCCGTCGATACGTTCTGCGTCATGGGACGCGCCGCGCCAAACCCGATGGCGAACATGCGCATCAACGAAACATTGTGCTTGTCAGCGAGATAGCGCTGCACCGCTTCGGCGCGCAGTTGCGCCAGCGACTCGTTGTAGCGCGTCGCGCGCGCCGTATCACCAAAGCCGGTGATCTCCAGGACGAAGCCGTTGCGGTCGGTGATCTGCATAGCGA
>JBBWZK010000353.1:0-5239 GCA_039648975.1 Blastocatellia bacterium | reverse complement strand
TGCCTATCTATTCACTCCCCTGCCTGACTTTTGCCTTTTTACTTTTTACTTTTGCCTTGCTTACTTGCCTATGGCTTTGTCGGTGCGGGCGAGCCGGCGGGCACCGGGTTCACCTTGTTGTATTGGTTGATGAAATCCTGTGTGATGTCGGTGCGCGGGTCGTACCACAAGAGCAAGCCCGATTGCAGCGAGTTCGCCAAATCCATCAGATGCACAATGCCGTGCTTGACTGTGTAATCCTGTGCAAACTTGATGAGCTTGGCGCTCAGCGGCTCGAAGGCGCGGTCTTTGGCGCGCGTCGCGTCGGCCTGCAAGTCTTCGGCCTTGCGCTGATAGTCCTTCTTCCAGGATTCAAGCTGTTCGGTCATCTCGGCAACCCGCGCCGCTGACAGCGCGCCGCCTTGGCTCTGTGTCTTGAGGGTGTTTTCCTGCGCCGCAATGCGGTCAGCCAGGCCCCGCACATCTTTGACGCGCGGCTCGAACTGGCGGTTCAATTCGTCCATCTTGGCCTTGAACTCAAACACCTGATCCTGAAATAGAGACGTATTGATGACCGCGACTTTGCCCTTCGGCAATGTCGGGGGCGCGGCGGCTGCGGCTGCCGTTTGCTGCGCCGTCGCCAGCGTCGCCAGGCTCAACAACGCGATGGTAGCAAATATTACTCTCAAAGTCTTCATGCTGATGGCTCCTTTCATCGCGCGTTAAGGCTTGCGGGTCGGGATGGTCGGCGCAGGCTTGGGCGTTGCCGGTGGCGCGGCGGGCGCGCCGGCGACCGGATTGGCCTTGTTGTACTCGGTGATGAAATCCTCTGTGACATCGGCACCGGGATTCCAATAGGCGAGCGTGCCGCTTTGCGCAGCGCCGGCCAGGTTGATGATCATCACGATGCCGCGTTGCGTCGCGTAGCTTTGCAGGAATTGATAGAGTTTGTCGCGCTCGGGGCGCGTCGTCGTTTCGACGGTGCGTTCGTATTCGGCTTTGGCATCTTCGAATTCGCGCTGGCTGCGCTTCTTCAAATCTTCGTAATCTTGCTGCAATTTCGCGAAATCGTCTGGTTTGAGAACGTTCCCCTTGGTTTTTATGTCGTTTTCCATGCTGGCTAAACGGGTCTGAGCCTCTTGAAGTCTCGTCGAGCGATCTTTGAATTGATTACTGACTTGATCATACTTTTGCTTCAGCTCATTGATGCCATCGGGAAATGCCTGTGTATTGATGACGGCGATTTTGCCGTCAGGAATTGCCGCGCCCACGCCTGCCTGTGTGGCCTGCTGCGCCGAAGCAACCGAGGTGACGGCGGCCAGGATCACTGCTGCGAAAGCAGCAAATCGAATCTTCAACATAACTGCTCCTGTCGTATTTGGAATTGATCGAGACTAACGGCGAGCGTCAGTCGCACGCTGAGAAAAAGCCATTATATCAGTGACGAGTGACAAGTAAACAGTGACAAGTTGAATTTGGGCACGCGTCTTGTCACTCATCACTTGTCACTCGTCACGATTCTAGAACGTTCTGCCGACCGAGAAGCGAATCGCTTTCTTCTTCTCGATGAAGAAGGGATTGTCCACCCGTGCGTTCGGATTGAGGGCAAAGATCAGCCGAAAGGGCACGTTGATCACCGGCACCTGAATGCGCAATTCGCCGCCCACACTGGCGCGATAGTTGTCAAAAATACCGCTGGAGGCCTGCGAGAAAAGTCCCTGCTGGGTTTGCAACGACTCGCCTCTGATGAACACCTGTCTGAACCCTGGCGGCAGGGCTCCCGACGGCGTCTCCGGCGTCGATGCCCGGCGAATCTCTCTTGCCGTTGCCTGCAATCCACGCGGGTTCAAGGTGACGAAGCCGACCGTCTGGCCCGGAATGAACTCGCTACGTTCAGATTGATCGGTGAGCTTGTAGATGTTGAAGGCCGAACCAATGTCGAAGAACGGCACGAACTGCAAAGGCCCGATGATCGGAATGCGATACTCGAAGTTGAGCAGCACTTGCGTATCGCCGCCCAGGAAAGCCGGGAATTGCTGGACATTGGTGTTCGGTTGATCGGTCAGCAGGAACTGATTGAGCACGCCTGGATCAATGCTATTGCTCGTCGAGCGCCGCGCCCGGCGCACGCGCAGTTGATTGCCTGCCAGATCGACCGCAAAAAGATTGCGCGTCGTCACCGTCGACTGGATCGGCGCGGTCGGCGCGATGCCGCGAATGTTGTAGCCACGGATCGAGTCTTCGCCGCCCAGGAAGAAGCGTGAGAACAACGGCGTGCCGCCGATGAACGAGAATGAGTTGGAATTGAAGGGCGTGCCGAACGAACCGATGTTAGCGAACAAGGCGCGGAAGCCGAAGGTGCGCGTCTGTTTGCCCGATTCAATCTTGGCGCGCGCTTCCTTGCCGGCAAACAGCGGGAAGAATCGCTTATATTCAGCCGTCGGCTCAATCGTGTTGACCTTGCCGCCGAGCGGCCCGCCTGAAAACTGTAGGCCGAACGTCAAAGATTGTCCCAGGGTCGGGTCGAGCGATGAGTTCAACGTGTTGTAGGAAACCGTCGGCGTCAGCGTCGATTGCGTCACGCCGTTCTGGCGGAAGGTAATCGGAATATGTTTCGTGGGGTCGGGGTCGCTGTTGATCGCCGGATCGAGGATGTCGCTCGTGCGGAACGAATAGGATAAGCCGAGATGCACGAAACGCCCCATGCGAAAGCGTTTGGCAAAGTAACTGAGCGGCGCTGACACACTGACTGACGCGCCTTTCGTCCGCTGTGTGAACAGCGATTGGCCAGAGAAGCCGCCGAAGATGTTTGCCGAGGTGACCGCGCCAAAGCCCTGACCGATGAACTGATAGTCCTGATAGAAGATGCTGAAGCCGAGACTGATCGGCTTGCCTTTGAGATAGGGCTCGGTGAATGAGAAGGAAGCAACCTTTTGATAGTTGCCGCCGGATACCGCGATGGCCAGCGATTCGCCGTAACCGAGCAGGTTGTTGGTTGAATAATCGATGCCGATGTAGGAGCCGCCGATGCCCGAAACGCCGCCCGTGAAGCTGATCTGCTGGCGGCCTTTCTCCTCCACCTTCATCGTGATGTCGACCTGGCCCTCTTTCTCGTTGGTGTTGATCGTCGCGTCTTCTTTCTTGACCGGGTTGAAGTAGCCGAGCTGGTTCAAACGCAGGATGCTCAGATCCCAGAGCTGTTCATTGTAACGCTCACCTTCGTTGAGCAGCACTTCGCGGCGCAAGACGTTGTCGCGGGTGAACGAATTGCCAATGAATTCCAGGCGGTGCAGCGCGTACTGCTTGCCCTCTTCGATGTTGAAGGTGATATCCGCGGTTCCCTTTGCCGGGTCGTTCGGATCGTCCTTGAAGTCAGGGAAGAAGTTCGGATTAACCTGAATGTAGCCGCGCGAGCCGTAAAGCTTCTTCAGGTTATCAAGGCCTTTGTTGACGACCGTGTAGCCTTTAATCACGTCGCCCGACTTGAGGCCGATCACCGACTTGATTTCATCGGCGGTGAATTCGGTGTTGTCTTCGACCTTGATCGTCGCGGCGCGGTACTGGCGACCTTCATCAACCGGGATGACGATCTTCAAGCCTTGCCCTTTGTGGCCGACTATGGGAATCCACGAACCGACCTTGCCGACTTCTTCGACGCGCGGATCGCCGAACCGCGTCTTCAAATAACCGTTGTCGGCATAGACCAGCACGCGCAGCCTATCGAGGTCGGCTTCGAGTTTCTCTTTATGGTAGATGTCCTTTGAAGAGAAGGTGGTGAACAGGCCCATCTGTTTGACGAGCTTCATGTGCGAGCGCAGATAGCCGTCGGAGTAGACCGTGTTGCCTACAAACTCGATGTCGGCGATGCGATAGCGCGGCCCTTCTTCGATCTTGAAGGTCAGGGCCACCGCGGTTGCCGAAATCTGCTCGACCTGCGGCTCGACCTTGGCTTCGGGCCGGCCTTCATTGGCCAACAACTCTTTGACGACCGCGGCGGCGCGGCGCACTTTGACGGGATCGTACTGCGACTCCTTCGACAATCCGACCGAGCGTTTGCGGAACTCTTCAAGGACGGTAGACTGCTGCACAGACTTCAAGCCGTCATACTTAATATCGAGCAGCAGAGGCCGTTCGCGCACTTCAAAGGTGATCACCTTGCCGCCGCGCGTGCCTTCTTCGGCATAGACCTTGACGTCTTCGAAGTGGCCCTGCGCGTACAGGGCGCGCACATCGCGGTCGAGTTGCGCCGGATTATAAGGGTCGCCCTCGCGCGTGCCGATCCAGATTTTGACGGTGGATTCGGGAATGCGGCGGTTGCCGCGAATGTTCACTTGTTCAATCGGCACATTTTGATTGACTGATGCCGGCGGCTCAAGCATTGCGAGATAGCCCTTGCCGGGCCAGACGCCAACTGCCGCTACCAGTACTGCAAGCAGGCAAAGAACACGCTTAGTCATAAATGAATTGCACACTCCCTATCATTCCTGAGTCGGTCTCAGTTTGCACGTTACGGCTCGCGGGTTCGGGCGCGAGCGCTGTTGAAAAATCCTGCGACCAGCGAGCGAAGCGGTTGGCTGGTAAGGCGGGCGATAGAGGCCGCCGCGCCGTTAGCCGGGCACGCGTCTTCGCTCTGATGATTTCTTGCTCAATGTATAGAATGCCAAATTGACCGCTTATTGTAACAAAAATGCGGAGAGCAAGCCAACAACCTTCCAGATTCTACGGGCCGGGGCCAGGTGTTTCATAAAAACACAAATTCCTTGGGAGCGCGGGCGGCTCGTCCGCAGATGTTCGCAGGCGCATGACCTGTGGGCGTCTCGCCCGCGCTCCCAGGCAAGCAAAAAGGCGGGAAGGCCCGCCTTTTACTATGCATATCCTATTCAGTTCTTTTGCCGAGTCACGACTGTACCAGCAGCGCATCGCCCATCTCTTCGAGCGCCATCGGGCGGTCTAGCAGCCCGTCGCCTTCGAGATAGACTTCGATCACCGATGCCTCGCTGAAACGCCCGCTGATGAGCGCTTCCGACAGCGGGTCTTCGACATACTTCTGCAAGGCGCGGCGCAGCGGGCGCGCGCCATACGAACGATCCGTGCAGGTCTTATCGACAATCCACTGCTTCGCTTCCTGTGTCATCTGCACTTGCAGCTTGCGGCGAATCAATGTGCGATTGAGTTGCGCCACCAGCAAGCCGATGATCTCGAACAGGTCGCTGTCCGTCAGCGGTTCAAAGACGATGATCTCATCGAGGCGATTGATGAA
>JBBWZK010000350.1:0-5482 GCA_039648975.1 Blastocatellia bacterium | reverse complement strand
GTGTTGACGCCGGGCGGCAGAAGATTGCGAAAGAAGAAGCAGGAGGCGAGCGATTCCAGCGTCGTCGGCAGCGTCATCCATGAAAGCGCCCCCATCAGATTAAGGAACAGGATGTAAAGCAGCGCCGGCGGCAGGATGCGAAAGGCGCGGCGCAGATAAAAGTTTTTCAGGCTGATCGCGCCAGAGCGCTCTTCTTCATCAAGCAAACGTGAACAAATCAAAAAGCCGCTGATGCCGAAGAAGATATTGACGCCGTGATGGCCGTAATTAAAAACCGCAAACCAGGGAGCCGACGGAGGCGTGCCGTGATAGCCGATAACCAGCAAAACGGCAATCGTGCGCCAGCCATCGAGAGTCGGAATGTAATTCGCTGGTCCGGGTTTCATGCGTGTTGATGAAGGCGAGCAGTGTAGTGGATGCGCTGCGAATACGCAAGACGTGCAGGCGACGTTCTACGGGTCTGCTTACTGGAAGAATGTCTGAAGGTTGTCGCGGGTGATGGTGACCTTCGCTGGGTAGCTGCCTGTGCCTTCGGGAAACCTGGCTTCGCGGTTGTTGATGCTCATTTTAATGGCGGGCCGGTTGCCGATGGTCAAGCGCATCTGGCTCTGGGCGGGCGGTAAGGTCTGCGACTCGCCCTTCCTGATGAGCACAGCCGTTGGCTTCGGCGCGTCGTCAATCCAGTATTGCAGCGAGCAGTTGTCAATCGTCGCTTCAAGCTTCACGACCAGCGGTTCGCCTGTCGGCACAGGCGGCGTTGCGGCGGTCTGTGAGGCGTCGGGCGGCGCTGCCGGCGGATTGCCCGGCGCGCTGCCTGATGCATTGCTGTTAGTTGGCGCGGCGGCGCTGCGCGGCGGCTGTGCAGTCTCCTGCGAGGTGCGATTCAACTGGCGGACGAGCGCCAGCACGATGATGATCAGGAAGATGGCGATGCCGCCGCCGATGACGATGGTCGTCCAATTCAGGCTCGGCCCGCTCTGCTTGTAAGTCATCGGCTCGGCGCGGCGCGGGCGTGCAGGGCTTGCGGGTCGTGGCGGCTCGACAATGGTTGGCAGATGCTGCTCGATGCGCTGCGGCGCGGCTTCGGCAGTCACCCCTGTGACCTGCTGCTGGTAGAGGGCGACGGCTTCGTCTTCATCCATGCCGACCTGCTTGGCGTAAGCGCGGATGAATGAGCGCGTGAAGATGCCGCCCGGCAGCACGGAATAGTTGTCCGTCTCGATGGCTTTCAAAAAGCGCGTGCCGATGCGTGTCGCTTCTGAAATATCAGTCAGCGTGATCTGGCGCTCTTCGCGCCTGCGTTTGAGTTCTTCGCCCAAAGTCGGCATATTTGCCGAGCGACCTCTCTTGCCTTGTGAATTTTCGAGGGAGTTAAAACACCCTCATCTTAGAAAAACCGCTTTACACTGTCAAGCATATGCTTGAATGTCGCAACTCTTGCTTGATTGCCAATGGGATTGGGATTAGAATGTGAGCGTCAAGTGGGCGAACAAAGGGCGGGGCGAGAAGTATAGCACTTGGCGAGTCGTTCTGACTGGCCGTCGTTTCTGTCAAGCAAGCAAAAATGAGTTCGTGGGGGCGACAGCCCATGCCGCCCAATCCTGGTGAGTCGACGCTTCAGAGACCGGGCAAACCGGTCCGCTCCACCGGAGGGCAAAAGTCATGAGACGGACATTCGCGTGCGCCTTCCTGATTGCAATTCTGGTTTTGTCACTGGCGCCGTTCAACCGCGCGATTGCGCAAAAAGACAGCAAGAATTCTCCTACACCTGCAACCAGCGAGGCGAGCAAAGCTGACCCCACAGGCCAGCCGACAACCGCTAAATCAACCGACGACAAAGCCACACCGAAACCCGTCGACCTGAAGACAGGGCCGCCGCAAGCCAACGGCCAGACCGTTCATCTTGAGGCCGGCGTGGTCAACGTCCTGGTCAGCGTCACCGACACCTATGGCCGTTTTGTGACCGGCCTTACCAAAGATCACTTCGATCTGTTTGACGACAAGGTCAAGCAGAATATCGCGCACTTCACCGACGAAGACGCGCCGATTTCGGTCGGCATCGTCTACGACGTATCGGGGTCGATGAAAGAACGCATCATGCGCTCGGTCAAGGCGCTGCGCCGCTTCATGGAGACCTCGCACGACGACGACGATTTCTTTCTGATCGGCTTCAACGACCGCGCCAAGCTGGTGCAGGATTTCACCACCTCAAGCGAGCAGGTCGTCGGCCACCTGATGTTCGTCAATCCCAAAGGCTCGACGGCGCTCTACGATGCCTCGTATCTGGCCGTCGAAAAGGTCGCGCAGGGGCGGCATCAGAAGAAAGCCCTGCTCATCATCTCTGATGGCCAGGACAACAACAGCCGCTACACCTACAAAGAATTGCGCAACCGCGTCAAAGAAGCCGACGTGCAAATCTATGCCATCGGCATCACCGATCCGGCCTCCGACGCGCTTGCCGGATACGGGCGCGGGGTGCTCGAAGAGATTTCACGCATGACAGGCGGGCGGTCGTTCTTCCCGAACGCTTACAATGAGCCGGAACTGGTCGAAATCTGCACGCGCATCGCGCTCGAACTGCGGCATCAGTATTCGGTCGGCTTTTATCCATCCGATATGACGAGCGACGCCAAATGGCACAAGCTGGCGGTCAAGATCAACCCGCCGAAGGGACTTGGCCGGCTGTCGCTGTCGTACAAGGATGGCTATCAATCGTTCAAGAAATAAGCGCCAGGCAAGAAATAAGCGCGCCGCCGCGCGTCAAACAACCGCAGCCATGACCGGGCGCTGTGTCGCCCCGATTCCTCACCAGACTGCAAACTTCGACTTCGCTCACGTTCTTTCGGCAACGGATGCCGCAGGCGCGCGCATCCCAGACCAGGCAGCGGCAAGAACCGCTTGCCATAGTCATCGTCGTTTTCAAACCACCTCTGAGCGGAGTAGAATTTGTTTATGAAAGCTGTACGCTACCCATTGCTTGCCTTAGCCGCAGCGGCGCTTGCGCTCTTCGCCAATGCTTTCGCCAGCATATCAACGGCTGACGATAACCAGCAGAAGCAGGGCAAGCCGACGCTCAACAAGCCACAACACCCCGACCCGAAAGATTCGGAGCCGCAGGACGATGGCGGTCTGGTCCTGCGCACCGATCTTGTGCTGCTCGACGTCACGGTCGTCGACCAGTCGAATAAGCCCGTCATGGACTTGAAGCAGGAGAACTTCCAGGTCGTTGAGGACAAGCTGCCGCAGAAGATCGAGTTCTTCAGCAAAGAGCAGGTGCCTGTGTCGCTGGTCTTCGCGATTGACACGTCGGGCTCGATGCGCCCGAAGCTCGATGTGGTTATCAAAGCCTCGGTCAACCTCGTCAAAGAGAGCCGCAAGGACGACGAGATGGCGGTCATTGAATTCAAAGATCAGCCCGAACTGCTTGAAGAATTCACCGGCGACACGGCAGACGTGATCGACACGCTGCAAAGCCTGGTCGCCTCGCGCCAGACGGCCATGCTCGATGCGCTCTATGTCGGTGCCGATTACGCCAGCAAAGAAGGCAAGAACCGCCGCAAAGCCATCATCATTGTGACCGACGGATTGGACAAAGACAGCTATTACAAATTCAACGAAGTCGTTGAACATCTGCGCGAAGCCGACGTGCAGGTCTATCTGATCGGCTTCACGAGCGACCTGGACGGCGACAGCGGCCTGTTCCGCAAGAGCGATAAAAACAAAGCCGAAGGGCTATTGAAGAAGCTGGCTGACGACACCGGAGGCCGGGCCTTCTTCCCGCGCGAGCTATCGGAAACCCACAGCATTGCGCAACAGATTTCGACCGACCTGCGCACGCAGTATTCCATCGGTTACTATCCGACGAATACTAAGAAAGACGGCGCGTTCCATCCGATTCGCGTCGCCGTCAGTGCCGGAGATCGCCACATCGTCGCGCGCACGCGCAACGGGCGCACCGCGCCGCGCGAAGGCAGTGCCCCCGCCGTCAATAAGTAATCCACGATTTGTAAGATTTATTGCACAAGCGGCGCGCTGCAAGGTGCGCCGCTTTGATTTGCGGCTGGCCTGTTTTCTCGTGCCGTTTCATTCGTCTGGCTGCTATCCTCTCGGCGAAAATCCTTTCACGCGCCAGGACTACGTCGCGCCACGGCAGCAACTTATAATTTTGCGCCGGCAACCTGATCAGAGAGGCGCGGCAATAGACAGAGAATAAAATGATTGCATTGCAAGAATCAGGGCTGCTATAGTCTACGACGATGAGGCGCACCCTGGCACCCATTGCCGGATTGCTTTTCGCGCTGCTGGTGTTGGCAGCTTTGCCGTTCAGCGCCGCGTCCTCGGTGTGCGCCGATGCGACGATCCATTCGGTTTTGCGCTTCGGCCAAACGCTGGCGCTGGCTGACTTCGACAACGACGGCAAGCTCGACCGGGCGCGCATTGCCAGCGCAGGATTGCGCAGCAGCATTGAGATTCGACTTGGACTCACAGGCCCATCTTCCTGGCTTCACTTCGAGACCCTTAACAACGTGCCGGGCTCGCTTTTCTCGCAAGACCTGGATAATGACGGCGATGCCGATCTGATCTGGACAGATCTGCTTCATGCGGACGCGGTTGTGGTCTGGCTCGGCGACGGCACGGGCCAGTTCGAGCGCGTTGGCGCAGACGAGTTCGCGCAGGGCCTCACGTTTGGCGGCTTCACCCTGTCGCCGCCTGACGAAGACAATCGTGAGCAGGCTTCTGACGACGAAACCAATTCGTCAGTGGCGCTCGAAGTCAATAGCCATTGCTTGCAGGCGCGCGCGCCTGCAATACCCAATTATTCGTATCACCAGGGCGTCCTGCCCATCGGCGCAGCGCGCCGCACGACCAGCCGTGGCCCGCCTTCCTTGCTCATCTAACTCGCTTTCGCGTGAATGCGCGGCGCGCTTGATGATCTGATCGCACCCGCTACAAATCATTCATCGCATCCATATAGCGGTTTTCGATTGCTCAATGAACTCACGCATTCACAGCGACTCTGCATGCGTTCGTCGTGTGTCATGTGGGGCACAAAACCGCTTGAGAAGGAGATGGCTGATGCAGGTAGACGGAATCAATCAGATCGCAACGGTCGCCGGCTTGCCCGTCTCGCAAAGCCTCGCCGCGCGTCGGCAGACGGGCTGGCCTGTGCGCTCGACGCGACGGTCAGGCGGACGTTGAGCAAAACAGTTATACATAGATGGTTTTGGGATTGTAGTTGAAAGAGGGCGGTGGCCGAAGGCGGCCTGCTGATCAGCGGGATGGTCGCCTTCCGAAGCCGCGAGGCGTAGCAGTTGACGCTTATTTGCGGCGGCTGCTTCTTGCCCGAACCGACCGTCAGCCTGATGATCTCTATCCTTAGGATCAGGGGAGAGACCACGGGATGCCTCATCACGCTGCGTAGGTTCGGGCAAGAAGGGGCCGCCGGCAATAAACCGTGTCAGCCGCGGCGTTGCCAGGCAGG
>JBBWZK010000337.1:0-3984 GCA_039648975.1 Blastocatellia bacterium | reverse complement strand
CGATACAACTGACCCTGTGGGCCTATGCCCTTTAACGCCAGATGCGATTCATTCTGATCTTCGACGGCGAGTTCGAGAATCACTGCCCAGCCGCGCAACACAGGCCCACGCAGGCCGACGAACAGCCGATTGCCGCGCGCCGCCAGCCCTTCGATGTCCAGGCCGTTGTCCTTGCCCGGTATAGACAAAAACGGCGCAAGGTGTGCGTCGGCCTTGATCGCATCCATCAGCGCGTTGCCCGGATTGCTGTAAGGCAGATGCGTGGCAGTCAGGGTTTGCAAAGCATCCGACGGATTCGTGCAGCTTTTGCAGGGCGCAACCTCGCCGGTCGCCGGGTTCTGCCCTATGGGAATGCGCGCCAGGACGTAGCGGTTCAACTCGCTCTTGATATGCGCAAGGTCTTTGATCTGTTCTTGCGGATTGTCTTTAGGCTTCGGCTTCTTGCGCTTCAGACTATGCGAGCCGACGAGCCACAGATAGTTGTCACTGAAGGATAAGCCTTCGACATCGATCTCTTCATCACTGCCCGGCAGTTGAATAAAATCGGCGACCGGAAACAGACGATGCCGCGCATAGGTCAGCCCGCCATCATCAGTCTCCAGCCGTTCGATGTTCGTCGATTCATCCGCGCCGAGAAACAGGTGATTGCCGGTGCGTTCGACGGCAGAGAGACTGTCGAGCGCGGCAGAAACGCCTGGCGGCGCGTTGTTAAATTGCAAACGGATCTGTTGTGTGGGTTTGTCCATAAGATCTCCTATCTTCATGGAATGAGCGTTTCTGCGATTCTATTTCAAGGGCGGCGAATTGGCCGGAATTTGTCTTCATTCACTGCGCGTGCTACGCTCTCGATTCGGAATTCAACCAAGGACGGACTGGTTATGGCTTATCAAGACCTGCGGGAATTTATCTCGGCGCTCGACAAGCGCGGCCTGTTGCAGCGTATTCGCGCCGAAGTCGACCCGGAGCTTGAGATCACGGAAATCGCCGACCGCGTCTCGAAGCGCGGCGGCCCGGCGTTGTTGTTTGAAAATCCGCGCGGCTCGAATATCCCTGTGCTCATCAACGCGCTCGGCAGCCGCGAGCGCATGCACCTGGCGCTTGGTGTGAAAGATTACAGTGAGATCGCCGGACGCATCATCGAGTTGACCGACGTCAAATCGCCGCAGGGCTTGATTGATAAGCTCAAGATGGTGCCACGCCTCGCCGACATCGGCAAGATGTTTCCGAAGATCGTCAAGGACGGCCCTTGCAAAGAGCGCATCCTCAGAGAAGGCGAATTCTCGCTGTTCAACCTGCCCATCATCAAGTGCTGGCCCGAAGACGGTGGACGCTTCATCACGATGCCGCTCGTCTTCACCAAGAATCCGCTGACGGGCCGGCGCAATTGCGGCATGTATCGCATGCAGGTTTACGACGAGCGCACGACAGGCATGCACTGGCAGATACACAAGCAGGGCGCGCAGCACCTGCGCAACCTGAAGCGGCAGGGCGGCGGACGGCTCGAAGTCGGCGTCGCCATCGGCGCAGACCCGATCACTGTGTTTTCCGCCATCATGCCGCTGCCTGACGACATTGACGAGATGATGGTCGCGGGCTTCCTGCGCGAGCGCCCTGTCGAAATGGTCAAGTGCGAGACGGTTGATGTTGAGGTGCCGGCGAATGCCGAGATCGTCCTTGAAGGTTATGTTGACACGGACGAGCGCCATACTGAAGGGCCGTTCGGCGACCACACGGGCTATTACACGCTCGAAGACGAGTTCCCGGTTTTTCATGTAACGTGCATCACGCATCGCAAGAAGCCTATCTATCAGACGACGATTGTCGGCAAGCCGCCGATGGAAGATTGCTGGATGGGCGAAGCCATCGAGCGCATCTTTCTGCCGTTGATGCAGCGGCAGTTTGCCGAAGTGGTGGATTACCACATGCCGTTCGCCGGCGTCTTCCACAATCTGATGATCGTATCGATCAAAAAGAACTATCCCGGCCACGCGCGCAAGATGATGAATGCCATCTGGTCTCTGCCGCAGGCGCAATTCACCAAGTGCATCGTCGTGGTTGATGACGACACAGACGTGCGCGACTTGAATCAGGTAGCGTGGCGCGTACTGAACAACATTGACCCGGAGCGCGACATTCAATTCATGTTTGGCCCTGTGGACCAATTGGATCACGCGGCGCGGCTGCCAAATTACGGCTCGAAGATGGGCATAGACGGAACGCGCAAGTGGAAGGCCGAAGGCTTCACGCGCACCTGGCCGAAAGAACTTGAGATGAGTGAAGAGGTCAAGCGGCGCATTGATCAACTCTGGCCGAAGCTCGGACTGTGAATCCGTAATTGAGCGGATTGAAGTATGGGTTCACAGACAATGAGCGGTGGAAGGCTCAAGGCTGTTCGCAGCAAGCCAGTATCAGGAGAATCGCGGCTCCAGATAGATCATTTCCGACGGATCATCAATCGCCACCAAGAAATGAGCATAGAACCCATTCAACCCGAGAACATCACGAGCCGGCGACGGTGGCATCGTATCCCACTCGGCAAACGCCACCCAGGCGCTCCACTCGAATTCGAGCAATTGGATAGTGACTTCATGCAAATGCGCAGCAAATGTGCCGGCAGCAGTAGAAATCATCAATCGCTCGCCAGCCTCCCAATCCAGGCCCAGCACGTCCACCCATTGCCGTCCAAACACGCAGAAGCTTGAGCCGGAATCGACGCGGGTTTTAATGATTCGCGTGGAAGCCGCGCCGGTGGTCAACGTGATTGGGACGAAAACGCCACGCACAAGGCGGGCCAGCCGCCATAGTCAAAGACCGCAGCAAACGAGAGCGTCAGACCGTTCATAACACGACCTGTCGGGCTTCTTCTTCGGTGGGAACATAGGTCACTAGCGCTTCGGGATACGCTACCTGCGGAACCTTGTTTAAGAGTTGTCGAATGTCGGGATCGGTGGCGATGAGGTGGCCTTCATATACCATCACCCACCGACCGCGAAGCTCATCTACATGATCGTTGACCCAATCCCAGTCGCGCGAAGTATCCCGCATCGGTCGCGCCGCCTTTCTCACCGGACTGCCTGTGAATGCTTTCGTAGTCATAAAGCTCACCTCGACCTAACGAGCCAATGTCAGATTTCATCGTAGCACGGCCAGCAAATGGCTAGCAAAAAGGTAGAAACCCGATCAGAAGGATTCTCTTTATGAGTGACAACCGGCGCAACGAGAATCGTGTTTTCATTAGTTGTGTGAACCGTGGGCAAAAAGTCCTCCTGCCTAAACGCACGGCTGTGGTTTAATTTGAAGCTATTTAGAGGAAGCGATCAATATTGGTCAAAAGGTAGAGTTTTGCCCTCTATAGGGAGATCAAATAAATACTTTTCAGTCAACTAAGTCTTAAAGAAATGTTCTTTGAATGCCCTTTGTCAAACCACAGTTTAACCACAGAATGATTCACCGTATATGACTCAGCAGAACCGTAGGTGAGCGTAAATGAGCGAGCAAAAAGGACGGTGAGTTAATCTGTAAACCCCATAACCCAACGGTCAGTTTTGAATGGGAAGGAACTGACCGTTGGGTTATCGAATCTCGCGCTTACCACTATCTATCGATTCGCTATGCCGCTTTCTTCATCGCCTTCTCGCCGGGATGATAGGCGCTTTCGCTGTGCGCTTTGATCTCCTGTAAGGTAAACCACGCCGGCTTGAATTCGCGCTTCGAGTACAAACGTCCCTGATCCAGATAATGCGGTGACGCCGGGTCAGCGCTTTCGCCGAATTGCAGCAATGATCGCGCTTGCACCTGCGGGCCGAATTCGACAACGCTCACGAACGATGTTCCGGCGACACCATAGCGGCGCTTCTGGTTTTTTTCGGGCCGCGCATAAAAGTTATTTACAATACCGAGCGGGCCGGGCGCTCCGGCAATTGGCAGACTCGGCTTGCCGTCATCGAATTTCTCAAGCTCGCCGCCCGATTGAATGCGCTGCAA
>JBBWZK010000315.1:0-9785 GCA_039648975.1 Blastocatellia bacterium | reverse complement strand
CGTCTTGCCCGACTTTATAATCGAATGCAAAAGGTTGCTCATATTACTTTTGCCTTTTGCCTTTTGCCTCTTGCCTTTTGACTTCACTATGAATCTCTTTGCTCTAATCAGAGAACGATTTCGCAGCAGCAAAAGGCAGCCTGATTATTGCGCGCTGGTCGAAGGCGCAATCAGTCTGGCGCGCTCGACGGTTGAACCGAAATCGCTGTTTGCCAGTCTCGCCGAGCAGATGGGCCGGGCGCTCGATCTGTCACGCCTGGTCATCCTGCTCAACAACGATGAATGGCGATGCGCCGGTGAATACTCGTCAGCCGGCCCCAATGCAACCACACGCGAAAAGCTGCGCCTGGTTGAAACCGAGATCGCCCGCCAGTTGGCGCGCGAGACGATGCCCGTGCAGGTTGCGGTAGCCGACCTGCAACCGGCTCTCAGAGCCGCTTTAGAGCAGGCTTTTGAAGATACGCCCGGCGGTTTCCCTGCACAGTCGTTCGTCTTCGCGCCGATACGCGAGGGCACGCAAGCCATCGGCGCGATTCTGCTTTACAAAGTCAAGCCTCAGCGACTGGCAGTCGTTGAGCGCCACGCGCTGCAATCATTAGGAGCAGTTCTCAGCTTTGCGCTTCACCATCAGCAATCGCTTGAGCGCGCCCGCGACGCCGCCCAGCGAGAAGAGTTGACCCATCAATTGCTCGCTGCCATCCGCAACGCCGGTTCAGTAGACGAGATTCTCGAGGCCGCCGTCGACGGACTCGGCACGACGCTGAACGTCTCGCGCATCGTTGTCTACATGGGCGAGGGCGACGCCGAGCGCGCCGGCGTCGCCGCCTGGAGCAGGCAGTTGGGAGCGCGCGCCGAATACCGCCAGAGCGCCCTGGTGCCCAGTCTGATGGGCAGCGGCCTCGACCTCAGCGACACCGCGCTCAGGAGCCGCTTGTTTGCCGGCGACATCATCGTCATTGCCGACACCAGCGATAGTGACACCATGGTGCGAGCGACGAACGTGCGCCTCGGCGTGCGCGCGCTTGTGGTTGCGCCTATCGCTTACAAGGGCCATCTGGTTGCCGGGCTGGCGCTCGAACAGTTCGATCACCCGCGCCGCTTCACCAACGAAGAGATGCGCCTGATCCGCCTGGTGGCCGAGCAGACCGCCGCGGCAATGGACAAGGCAGCGCTTTATCGTGATGCGCAGGAGAACGCCCGCCGCGAAGCGCTCATACGACGCATCAACTCGGCGATTCATAGCTCTTTAGATGCCGACGTGCTGCAAACCATTGTCAATGAGATGGGCACCGCGCTTGGCGTTTGTCGTTGCCGGCTGGCGATGCTGCCCAATCCGCTCCCCGAAGCTTTTCCCATCACACATGAATTCGTCGCCGATTGTTGCAGAGAGCGCCAGACACCATTCACCTACGTGCGGACGCCCAATAACGCCATGCTGCAATCGCTACTTGCCGCCGACACGCCCATCATCATCGACGACCCGGCAACTGACCGGCGATTGGGAGCGGCGCGCAACCGCTATCGCAACGCCGAAGTGAAATCGCTATTGCTGGCATCGATTCGCTATGGGGGTCGTCCGATTGGCGTCTTCAGCCTGTATCATTGTGAGCATCATCACAAATGGACGCAGAGCGAAATCGACATTGCGCAGTCGGTCGCCGAGCAAGCCGCCGTTGCTCTGCGGCAATCCGAGTTGTATAAAGAAGTCCGCGAATCGGCGACGCGTGCCGCGCTCGTCAATCAAATCGTCGCTTCGATTCGCCGCTCGCTCGACCTAAAGCAAACGCTCGCCGTCGCTGTTGAAGAAGTAGGCCGCGCGCTCGGCGCTAACCGCACGAGCTTCCGTCAGCTCGTCGACGATAAATGCCTTGTCGTCGCTGAATATCTGAGCGATTCGGCGGTGACGATGAAAGACGTTGTTGTCGACGCCGACGATTACATGGCGCAGAAGATGATGCGGACGCGGCGCACGCTGGTCTTTGACGATTTGGCGGCGTTCCTCAGCGCCGATCCGCAGGCCGCTGCCGGCGTAGGCTCATGGCATATCGAAAATGTGGCGCACTCGCTGATCAGTTGCCCGATCTTCGTCAATGACGCCTGCTGGGGCGCGCTGACGATTTCTCAGACCGACCGCCTTCGCAAATGGAGTTCGAGCGAAATCGCGCTGGTCGAAGAAGTCTGTGCGCAGGTCGAAGTGGCCGTCAGCCACAGCCGTCTGTTTGAAGAGACACGCCAGGCGGCGGAACGCGCGGCGCTCATCAGCCAGATCATTCACGGCATCAATCAATCGAATCATCTCGACGAAATCTTTCCCATCGTCGCCGAACAACTCGGCGAACACCTGGCGGTTGATCGCGTCACGATTACGCGCCGCGACGAAGACAGCGGCCTGTGGGTGAACGAATGCGAATACAGCGGCGGCAAAGTGAGCCGCACGCGGCGCTCATTCAAGGATACGGGCGATTTCTCCGCCCTGCTTGATGATGACTTGATTCGCTGCGATGACACGCTGAGTGATGCGCGCCTGACGCCCGCCGCCGAAGTGCTGTTGCGCCACGTCGGCACGCGCAGCTTTGTCACGGTTCGCGTCGCCTTCAACGGCCAGTCGCATTTACCGATCAGCGCCATCATGCAGACAGGGCCGCGCAAGTGGCTGGATGAAGAGATTGACGTGCTGCGCGCCGCCGCCAATCAAGTGCGCGTCGCCTTGCAGCGCGCCGAGTTGTTCGATCTGGTTTCGCAGGGCAAGTTTGAATGGGAAGCGACCTTCGACGCGCTCACCGACGGCGTCTTCATCTTTGATGAAAACGGCACGCTGCGCCGTGTGAACCAGACCGCCGCCGCGCTTGAGAACGCCAGCGTCTCTGAGTTGATTGGCCGCCAGTGCTGCACCCTATTGCAAGGCACAGAGGGCGAAGTCTGCCGCGTCTCGCAAGTCTTACAGACGAACCGCCCGCATACCTTCGAGTTAATCCCTGAACGCTTGAAGCGCCCTGTACTGGTCACCATCGCGCCCCTCGGAAACGGCTTTCAGAGCCAGTTTGACGGCGAGACGGCAACAACTCCGGGCGGCGCGGTGACGATTGTGCGCGAATTGTCGGAGTTGCGCGCCGCCGAAGCCGTGGCGCGCGAGCAGCGCAACTTCCTGGTCAAGCTCATCGAGCATGCCAACGATTCGATCTTCGCGCTGTCGCCTGAAGGTCACTTCATCTGGTTCAATGACCAACTGATCAAGCAATCCGGCTTTGCACGCGAAACGCTGAAGTCAGTGACCTATCTCGACTGCGTGCCGGAAAGCGAGAAGCCGCAGATCGCCGAACGCTTCCACAGGGCGCTGGCGGGGGCGGCGCAGACCTTCGAGGTTCGCACCTTCCGCCGCAACAGCGAATCGCGCCTGATGCTCATGACCTTCACGCCGATCTATGACGAGGGCGGCGTCACCAGCGTGTTATCTATCGCCCGCGACATCACCGAAGAACGGCTGGCATCCGAACGCGCCGCCCAGGCTGACAAACTGCGGGCGCTCGGCCAGTTGGCGTCAGGCGTGGCGCACAATTTCAACAACATTCTTGCGGCCATCCTCGGCCACGCACAGTTGATGAAGCGCGAATCGACCGACGAGCGCCTGACTTCGCGTCTCGACATCATCGAGAAAGCGGCGCTCGACGGCGCGCAGACGGTCAAGCGCATCCAGGGCTTCGGCTTGCAGAAGAGTGATGAAGGCTACGAGACCTTTGATGTCAATCAGCTATTGCAGGATTCGACGACCTTGACGCGGGCGCGCTGGCAGCATGAAGCGCAGGCGCGCGGCCTGACCTATGACGTGGCGCTCGATCTGCGCGAGGTGCCGGTCGTGCGCGGCGCGGCTTCGGAGTTGCGCGAAGTCTTCGTCAACATCATCCTGAATGCGCTCGACGCCATGCCGCAAGGCGGGCGATTGCGCATCGCCTCAAAGCAGAAGAATGGTTTTGTCCGTGTGACCTTCAGCGATAGCGGCCTCGGCATGACGCGCGAGGTGCGGCAGCGCATCTTCGAGCCATTCTTTTCCACCAAGGGCGTCACCGGCATGGGCTTGGGCCTGGCGGTCAGCTACAGCATCGTTGAGCGTCACGGCGGCGAGATCGACGTGCGCAGCATCCTGGGGCGCGGCACCACCTTCACCATTTCGCTGCCGTCGAGCCGCACAACCGGCGGTGTAGCCAAGGCTACAGATAGCATCATGGCGAAGACGGCGCGGGTGCTCGTGGTTGATGACGACGACCGCGTGCGCGACGTGCTGGTCGGCATGCTGAAACTGGCAGGCCATCGCGCCGATCACGCGCCGAACGGGCGCGAGGCGCTCTTGCGGCTTGAGCATGAATCGTTCGATCTGGTCTTCACAGACCTGTCGATGCCGGACGTCGACGGCTGGGCGCTGGCCGAAGAGATACGTCGCCGCTGGCCTCAGTTGAAGATCGTCATGGTCACGGGCTACGCGCTGCAATCCGAAAATGACCACCGGCGTCACCGGCTGGTCAATGACATCATCAGCAAACCGATTCGCTTCGATGACATCAACGCGACGCTAAGTCATGTCCTGGCATAAGCTATCACCGACAAGCCGGCCTTCACCTCATCCATAGCAAGATGAATTTCATGTAGGGGCGGCCCGCGGTGGTGGCCCCGGGCTGGAAGATCAAAGCGTGCTCAAACTCAACCCCTCCCACGCTGGGGCGACCACAGAGGGTCGCCCCTACATGATCACCAACAACTTTGCGGCGACTCGCATTGATGGAGTCATTGCGATAGCATAGCCCCATGCCACAGACGCACCACACCGAGCGCCATTTCACCGCCGGAGAAGTCGTGCGCGACATCGTCATCGGCATGTCGGACGGCTTGACCGTGCCGTTCGCGCTGGCGGCGGGACTCTCAGGCGCGGTCGCCGCCTCCAACATCATCATCACCGCAGGCTTTGCTGAGATCGCCGCCGGCTCGATTGCCATGGGGCTGGGCGGCTACCTGGCGGCCAAAAGCGATGCCGAGCATTACTACAGCGAGCGCGAGCGCGAGAAGCGCGAAGTAATCGAAATTCCTGAAGAAGAGATGGAAGAAGTCGCCACAGTCTTTCGCGGCTATGGGCTAACGGACGCGGAGATCACGCCAATCGTCGAAGGACTGAGCCAGCGCCCGCGCGCCTGGGTTGATTTCATGATGCGCTATGAGCTTGGCCTTGAGCGGCCCGATCCGCGACGCGCGTTGACCAGCGCGCTGACGATTGCCGGAGCCTACATCGCCGGCGGCCTGATTCCCTTGTCGCCTTATCTGCTGGTCGCCAAGTCGAGCACCGCTTTGATCGTTTCTATCTTTGTGACGCTGGCAGCGCTGCTTGTCTTTGGCTTCATCAAGGGCCGTTTCACCGGCGCGCGGCCCTTGCGCAGCGCCATGCAAACGATGCTGATTGGCGGGCTGGCGGCTGCCGTCGCCTTTGCCATTGCGCGCGCCATATCCTGAAGGCAATCGAACCATCTGCTTCGGCTCTTCAGCCTAGACCGATCTGATGCCGCGTTGTTAAGATAAGGCTTCTATCACATACTTAGCAAAAATTCAGGGGCTGTAATCTGTCGATGAAAAGAATTCTCTGGCCAGTCATTCTCTGTTTTCAAATGACCTGGCTGGGATGCCATCAACGTGCCGGATCGATCCGCGAGACAGAAGCCTCGAATCCTAGCCAGCAAGCTGTGGCCGAGTCGCAGATTCCCGCGCCGTCGACCGACACGTCATCCGAATCGCCAACCGCACACACCGGCATGGTATTGATAAAAGGCGGCAGTTTCCTGATGGGCGCAAGCGATGGCATGCCTTACGAAGGGCCGGTTCATGAGATCAACCTCAACCCTTACTGGATCGATATGCATGAAGTCACGGTCGCCGAATTCGCAAGATTCATCGCGGCAACCGGCTATCAGACCGACGCTGAAAAATATGGCTGGTCGGGTATGTTCGATGCGGACGCGGGCGAGTGGCGCAAGATGCCGGCTGCCGATTGGCGTCACCCGGAAGGCCCTGCACACGAGATCGACCCGCAAGAGCCTGTAACACAGATCTCCTGGAATGATGCAACCGCTTATGCCGCGTGGGCGAAGAAGCGCCTGCCAACCGAAGCGGAATGGGAGTATGCGGCGCGCGGTGGGCTGGCAGAGAAAAAATATGCATGGGGAGAAGACCTCAAGCCCGGCGGCAAGTATCTTGCCAACTGGTGGCAAGGCGTTTTCCCAACCCAGCAGACCGGCGAAGATGGCTATCTGCGTCGCGCCGTCGTCGGCAAGTTCCCGCCCAACGGCTATGGGCTATACGACATGGCCGGCAATGTATGGGAATGGTGTGCAGACTGGTTTGATATGTCTTACTACCAGACCAGCCCGCGCCATAATCCGCAAGGCCCCGCCGCAGGAAAGGAGAAAGTCATCAGGGGAGGCTCCTGGATGTGTAGCGAGAACTACTGCCAGGGTTTCCGGGTTGCAGCCCGCAGTCATGCATCAACCGACACGGGATTAAATAATCTCGGATTTCGCTGCGTGCAAGATGACTAAACCGGCGACCGCTGAACGCACATCTTTCTTTTTCAAGCACACGGGTCGTGTCCTGACGGCGGCCTTCCTTGTGGTTCTCCTGGTATCGAGTCAGTTAATTTACAATCAGGCTTCCGCCGGCCAATTGACCGGGCAGAAGTTCAACATCCTGTTTATCGTTGTCGATGATCTCAACGTCAGTCTTGGCTGCTATGGCAATCCGACAGTCAAGACTCCCAATATAGATCGGCTCGCACAAGGCGCAACCCTGTTTCAGCATGCTTACTGCCAGTATCCGCTTTGCAACCCGTCGCGCACTTCATTTCTTAGCGGGCGGCGGCCAGAATCCACAGGGGTCTGGAACAACATCACTGCGCCGCGCACCAATCTAAAAGACGCCGTGTTTCTGCCGGAATATTTTCGGCAGGCGGGCTATTATTCAGCCGTCATTGGCAAGGTCGCGCATGAAGATTTTGAGAGCGATTTGAAGATCGATCTGGCTGAAGACGTGGGGCAGTTTAACACCGGCGTGGATCACACAGAGGATCTTGGCGATGACCCGGTTGGCATCCCCTGGGTAGCGACCGATGAAGCGGATGACCAGGAACCTGATGGCCGCATTGCGCGGCGTGCCGTAGAGGTTCTCGAACAGCATAACAACCAGCCGTTCTTTTTAGGAGTGGGATTTAAGAGGCCGCATCGGCCTTACATCGCCCCGAAAAAATACTTTGATCTTTATAACGCATCCGGCACAGACGAGCCGCCCGAAAGCTGGAGCGGCGAGCGAAAAGCCGCCTTCGTTAGAGAGCAAGACGTTAAGCATTACTATGCCTGCGTGTCGTTCATCGATGCGCAGGTCGGCATTCTCCTGGACACGCTTCAGCGTCTCGACCTGATGAAGAAAACGATTGTCGTGTTGTTTGGCGACAACGGTTTCCATCTCGGCGAGCATGGCGGCTTGTGGCGTAAGCAGACGCTGTGGGAAGAAGCCTTGCACATCCCGCTAATCATCGCGGTTCCCGGTCAGCCAGCAGGCCGAGTCTCCAAGCGACTGGTGGAACTGGTTGATCTCTACCCTACACTGGCACAGCTTTGCAGCTTGCCTGTGCCGGAAGGAATGGAAGGGACAAGCCTGCTTCCCTTATTGAAAGACCCTGATCGATCATGGAAAAAAGCGGCCTTCTCGATGAACGCGCGGCGCGGCCTTTTCGGCGTCTCTGTGCGAACGCCGGACTATCATTACATTCAATGGGAGTTCGGAGAACCCTCGCAGCTTTTCGACTTGAGCGTCGATCCGCAGGAGGAAAACAATGTCGCCGATGATTTCGCTTACGGCGGCGTCGTGGCGCAGATGAAGGCGATTCTACAGGGCTGGTGGAAAGGCGCAGTGCCGGAAAGACGGTAAGCGACAGGACTCTCATGATGAAATTACGGCTGGCCATTTTAGCGCTGCTCGTCGGTCTTCAAGGCGCAAGCCTGATCCAGGCACAAGACCGCAAGGATAACCGTGACCCCTTGTATATTGAATGGCGAACCAACACAGCCAAGCGGTCGATCAATCTCGACGACCTCGATAGTCCAGGCATGGCAAAGGATGGCATCCCGGCCATTGACCGCCCGAACTACGAGACGATCAAGCAAGCGGGCGCATGGCTCGGTGAACGCGAGCCGGTCATCACCCTACAGATCAACGGCGTCAGCCGCGCCTACCCTATGCAGATACTGATCTGGCATGAAGTCGCTAATGAAGTGATCGGCGGCGTGCCGGTGGTCGTCACCTTCTGCTCTATCTGTCATAGCGCCATCGTCTTCGACCGCCGGCTCGATGGCCGCACCCTGTCGTTCGGGGTCAGCGGTTTCGTTCACGGAGCCAATATGGTGCTATACGACCGCGAAACCAAATCGTGGTGGCAGCAGTTCACAGGGCGCGCCAACGTTGGCGATTTGACCGGCAGCCGTTTGCAGCGCTTGCCTGCACAGATCATCAGCTTTGCGGAGTTTGCCGCCGCCTACCCGCGCGGCCAAGTGCTGTCGCGGCAAACCGGATTCAGACGTGAGTATGGCCGCAATCCGCACCTCAAGTACGATAACCTGAATGGTTATCCAGATCACTTTCGCGGCAAGCTGGATCGCCGCTTGAAACCGATGGAAAAAGTCATCGGCGTCGAGATCGGCGAGACGGCCAGGGCTTACCCATATCCGTTAAGCCGCGCGCGCCACGTCATCAGCGACCGGCTCGGCCCGCAGGAGATGGTGATCTTCCATACAGAAGGCACGCTGGCGGCGCTCGATGAGGAATATATCAAAGAGTCAAAGGAGGCAGGCTCTACAGGCGTCTTTGATCCTTCGCTTGATGGGCGGCGGCTGGAGTTTCGCTATGAGAAGGGCGAGTTTGTCGATCTAGCGACGGGCAGTCATTGGAACATACTGGGGCAGGCCGTGAGCGGCCCGCTGCGCGGCAAAAGCCTGAAGCGCATCCCGCATGGCGATTACTTCGCGTTCGCCTGGATCGCTTATAAACCGCAGACGGAAATTTATGGTCAGTGAGGCTCATACGGCAGAAGCGGTTGAGAACAGGAGTCCGGCGCTCAACCGCTTCTTGTCGCTCGCCATTGGCGCTTGCTAAGATTGTTCTTGTGAAACCTCGCAACACTATCAGCGTTTGAATCAGGCAGGCAGCAGCGGAGCGCCCCATCAATTTGACTCCGCATCGTGTCTGCGCAAATTCGTCGCGAGAGGATGCTAACCCTATGAAAAAATCTGCGCTCGTTCTCTTCTCTATCACCTTGATCGTTTCTTTCGGACTAGCAGCAATCGCCCACGCACAGGGGGGCGACGTGCGCCGTCGCACGATTGCGATCACCTACTTCAAAGACCCTGTGACCGTGCGCCTGGCCGGCACGACTTTGCGTCCAACCGCTCGCGGCGAAGCCACCGTCGAGCGCTGGCGCAAACGCAACGAAAGCGAGATCGACATTACCATCGAAAACATGATCCCGGCCTTCAACTACGGCGGCGATTATACGACCTATGTGCTGTGGGCGATCACGCCTGCCGGGCAGATCGATAATCTCGGCGAGTTTCGGCTGTCGGGCGGCACGGCGCGCTTGAAAGCGGCGACGCCCTACCAGACCTTTGCCATGATCATCACCGCCGAGCCGCACTATCTGGTCAAGCTGCCGTCGCGCCAGGTGATACTCGAAAACCTTGCGCCGTCAACCACCAAGGTTCAGG
>JBBWZK010000282.1:0-17520 GCA_039648975.1 Blastocatellia bacterium | reverse complement strand
GGTGAATTATCGCAGCGGCATCGGCTACGGTCGGGCGTTTCGTGAAGCGCGGCATCGCGGGCCGCGCGGCGCGAGCGAGTATCAGGACATCGTTGCCGCTGGCCGTTACCTCAAAGCGCGCAATGATGTGGAACCGAAACGCATAGGCTTGTGGGGCGGCTCGTATGGCGGCTATCTGACGGCGATGGGATTGGCGCGCGATTCCGAGCTATTTGCGGCGGGCGTCGATCTGCACGGCGTTCACGATTGGAGCCGTCGCGTCGGCGTAGCGCCGTGGGCGACGGGCGAGTTGGTCAAGCTGGGCCGCGAATCGTCGCCTATCGCCTCGGTTGATAAATGGAAATCGCCTGTGCTGTTGATCCACGGCGACGATGACCGCAACGTCGCGTTCAATCAGACCATCGAACTGGTTCGACTACTGCGCCAGCGCAATGTGGTGTTCGAGCAGTTGGTCTTCCCCGACGACGTGCATGATTTCCTGCGCCATAAAAACTGGCTGCGCGCTTATCACGCCGCCGCCGACTTCTTTGATCGCAAATTGAAATGACGGAGAGTTAGCCACAGAGACACAGAGAGAACAAAAAAGATGAACAGATTATCTGTAACTTTCTTTAAGCTCTCTCTGCCTCTGTGGCCAACCCCGCTTTCATAAATGGCCTTTGCGCATCTCTTCAGCAAGATAATCGCAAGCCCGCCAGGCCAGCGCGATGATGGTCAATGTAATGTTCTTCTCAGAAAGCGAGACGAACGAACTGCCGTCGACGACAAAGAGATTCTTCACGTCGTGCGCCTGATTGAAGCGGTTGAGCACCGCGTGTTTCGTGTCGTTGCCCATGCGCGCCGTGCCGACTTCGTGCGTCGCGTCGCCGGGCGGCGGCGGCGCGTTGCGGCGATAGGGCAGGACTTCCGCGCCGGCGGCGCGCAACAACTCTTCAGCGCTGTCATACATCGCATCGGCCATCTTCAAGTCGTTGTCGCCCCACTTCGCGTTGAAGCGCAGTTGCGGAATGCCGTAGCGGTCTTTCAAGCCATCAGGATCAATCTCGCAATAGTTCTCGAAGCGCGGCAGGCTCTCGCCGAAGCCGATGATGCCGATCATCGCCGGATGTTGCCGGCGCACGCCCTGCTTGAACTCCGAGCCAAACCCGCTAATGCCGCGCGAAAACCAAGGGAACATCGCTGCGCCGCTTGACGGTTGAAATTGCCAGCCGCGCAAGGTAGTGGATTTGCGCCCGCCTTTGATGTTCGTATGACGCGGCACATAAATATGCCCGCCGCCCGCGCCATCATCGTTGACCACCCGTGCGCCTTTCAGTTGCGGCAACACGCCGTTCAGGGATGCCGACTTGATGCTGTCCATCAAGTAATGACCGAGCGCCCCTGACGAATTGGCTAAACCATTCGGATACTCGCCTGTCTTCGAGTTCAGCAGGATGCGCGTCGTCTCCATCGCCCCCGCGCCGAGCACAATCGTCTTCGCATAAACTTCGTAATCCTGCTTACTTTGCGTGTCAATGAAGGCAATGCCGCGCGCGCGCCCGGTTTTCTCGTCCATCAACACGCGATAGGCAGCAGCCTGCGTGCGCAGCGTGAAGTTCGACTTGCCCATCAGTTTCGGAATGATGGCATCGAGCGTGCAGAACCTTGACGACGTATCGCAGCCGCGCCCACATTCGCCGCAGTAATGACAGGCGGCGCGGCCTTCGTGATTGCGTGTCAACACCGCCGCGCGCATAGGGATCACCGGAATGCCGAGCTTCGCGCCGCCGCGCTTGAACAAGGCTTCGCCGCAACGCATGGCCGGCGGCGGCATATAATTGCCATCGGGCAACACCGCCAGGTTTTCGCGCGTGCCGTAAACCCCCATCAAAGTTTCGGCGCGGTCGTAATACGGCGCGAGGTCTTGATAAGTAATGGGCCAGTCGTCGCCGTAGCCGTCCTGCAGAGACTTCGGCTTGAAATCCCACTCGCTCATGCGCAGGCTGACGCGGCCCCAGGTGTTCGTGCGCCCGCCGACCGCGTGTATGCGCGTCCAGTGAAAGTCTGTGCCCGGCGCAAGCCCGTAGCGATCTATGCGCGGGTTGACGTAGAGGTGTTCCGTATACGCATCGATCTTCCACAGGCCATCGTACTGGCCCGGCTTGCCGCGACCGCGAAACGGCATCTCATAAGGCCATTTGTGCGAGGTGATGTAGTTTACAGTCGGATCCCACTTCGGGCCGATCTCCAGCAGCAGGACGTTCAGCCCCTGGTTGACCAGCACGTAGGCGGCGATGCCGCCCGCCGCGCCGCTGCCGACGATGATAGCGTCGTAGATAGTTTGCTTGCTCATAAATGATTTTGAAGGTCAAGCCAGGAAGGTTGCGCGCCCGGCTATCGCCATTGATCGCACGGCACATTGTTGATCTCGATGACCATGCCGAGCGCCAGCCGGTAGCCGAGATAGACGCCGACCGTGTCGACTTTCGCGGGCTGATCATTGGCCGTGTGCAAAACTTTCGTCCAATCGCCCGCCAGTCCATGCAGGGTGACGGCGGGAATCTTTTTGTCGATGAATGAGCTCGAATCGGCATCGCCGCCATTGATCGGCGCATTGTTATAAGGGATATGCATGCGTTTGGTGAGCGTCGCCGCCAACTCCATTAACTTCCTGCTCGACATGTTGGCCGCTGCCTGTGTCGCGCCCATGCCGAAGCTGTCCATGTTGACCATCGCACACACGCCAGCCGCTTGCTCTTTGCTCATCGCTTTGACCATCGCCTTCGAGCCGACCAGTCCCTCTTCTTCTTTGCCGAAGGCGACAAACAGCAGCGTCTTTTGCGTCTTGAGGTTGCGCAGCGAACGGTAGACATGCGCTAGCGCGACGATGCCGCTCCAGTTGTCAATCGCGCCACAGCCTGCCGGCACTTTGTCATAATGCGCGCCGATGACGATGGTCTCTGGAGTTGCGCCGGGCTTGCGAATGACGAGGTTTTCAACGCTGCCGAATTTTTCGACTGTGATGTCGTTTACAGACGCGCCCATCTTTTCAAACAAGGCTTTGACGGCAGCCTGCCGCTTGCCGTTTTGACAGACCACGTCGGCGAATTCTGCCTTGATCTCGTCGGGCGTCGAAATGACCGGCTTATTGTCTGCATCCTTAAAGCCGGACGCGGCAAGTAATGGCAGCAGCAGAACGATGCCTGCCCAAAGCGGACGGTTGCGTTGAATCATCAAAACTACTTTCCCCTTGTATGCATGATGAATGATGAACGGTAATCGCTCTTCGGCATTCATCCTTCATCCTTGATCATTTCACTGTCACACTTTCATCTTCAGCTTTTCTTCTAGGTAGCGTTTGCTGATGATGGCCGACGCTTTCGGCGTGCGCAACGGGTCGGGCACGTCATCGAGTTCAACGACCGCCCAGCCGCGAAACTTGATCTCTTTGATCGCCGCAAACACGCCCGGCAGATTGACGCGGCCCCGGCCAAGTTCGACGAAGCGATAAGCCTGCGCCGCATCACCCGCAGTTTTCGGCGTGACCGCTTCGACGTCTTTGATGTGAAAGAAGAGCAGCCGGTCGCGGTATTGCCTGATGGCGCGGGCCGGATCGCCGCCGCCTTGCGCGTAATGCGCGATGTCCAGCAGCAGCTTGACGTAACGTGGATCGGCTTCGTTGAGAATGCGCTCAACATCATCGGGCGCTTCGCCGAGTCCGCCCATGTGATTGTGATAACCCACACCGATGCCTAGGTCCGCCGTGCGCTTGCCGATCTCTGTCATCACCTGGCCGAGTTGCCGGTAATCCTCTGCGAGAGGCTTGCGGCCTTTGGGCATCGCCGAATCGATGAGTTGCAAGTAATGGCCGCCGATGTCGCGCACGAACTCGGCGTTGCGCGTGTGCCGGGCAATTTCGTCGGCCCGCCTGTCTGTAGCGCCGCTTACATCGCCGCTCGACAGCGCCACCAGTTCCAGATGATGCTGATCAAGCAGATCGCGCAAGGCTTGCGGGCGCGCGCCGTAATCCCGCACGGCGTTGAAGCGCAGTTGAATGCCGCGATAGCCGACTTCCGAGATGTCCTGGATCGCCTGCACATCGTTGCCCTTCCAGGTGATCGCCGCATAAGCAAAGCGGATGTTTGCTGTCGCCGCCGCTTTGTCGAAAAGCGCGCTCGCCGGCAGATCAAACAGCGGCGCGGCAAACGTCAGCGCCTTTGCAGGGACAAGCGACGCAGTCGCCAGCGCGCCGATGCCTTGCAGAAAATTCCGTCGAGAGACAATCTGTTTCACCTTAACTCCGTTCATTCTTAGTGCCACCCCAGAGCGCGGCTGGTTTCAAGCGCGTTTTCTGGGCTTCGGCGGATTGGTTTTGCGATACGTGCCATCGAAAGAGACATTCAGGCCGCCGCATCTGGCATTGTCGTCGGTCACGGTCAGCCCGCCCGCGCTAAATCGCATCGTAAAGCGGCAATCGTCCTCGCCGTCGCCGCTCTTGAAAAGCCATTTGCCGCCCTGCGCTCCAGCCATTCCGTCGGTGCCGCCGACGTTGACGTTGCCGGTCTTCGCATTGCCAATCCACGTTGAATCGCCCGATACGCGGATGCGCCCATCTTTCAACAACCAGACGCTCAAGGTTGCCGTATCCTTGTCGAAGCGTCCCTGATCAACCCGCCGGTACTCGCCGCTGAATTGATCATTCGGGTCGGCGGCGGGAATCCCTTTGCCGTCCAGTACCCAGGCGCTAAACAACAATTCTTTCTTACCCGTCGTTGCCGATGACCATGTGCCTTCAATCCAATCGTCTGTGACGAAACGACCCTCGAACTTCGCGGTCGCTTTGCCATTCACATCAAATTCATTCAGGTAAAAGGTATGGTCGCCGCTCACCGCGCCGGCCAGCCGTATGTCTTCGCCGACGCGCTCGTAAAGATACGAGCCGAGAAATTCATCGGGCGTGTTGACCAGCTTCATGCGAATCTTCGACGCGCCAATGGTGCCGACAAATTCGCGCTTGCCGGATTGTGCGGACGCCGCGTGCGCACTGGCTGCAAACGTGATGATCATCGCGCATAGCAGACTGCTGCGAATCATCTTTCTACTCATGATGAAAACTCGCCCGCCTTTCGATTGATGTGGTGAAGGTACAGAAATACTAACCCGATTGCCGAAGCCCTATCAATGCGCAGGCGATTGAGCAGCAATCGCCCGCCTCCAGTCTCGGAGTCTGACAGAGAAGTCCCGTAGGGACGCAATGTTTATAGTTAAAGGCACAATAGGAACCTCAGTCCCGTAGGGACGCAATGTCAACATTGCGCTCCTAACGGAGCTTGCAGCATTAACGACATCCTTAACTATAAACATTGCGCTCCTAACGGAGCTTATCTTTTCTGGCCCTTACTTCTCAGACAGCCTCTCACTGATTCCCACCCGCTCTCTGTTTCACCATCACGGCAGGGATGTCCTGATCATGCACCAGCTTGTTGAAGGCCGGCAGGTCGGTCTTCAGAATCTCATCTAACTGGGCAAGCTGCGCGTTGATGGCCGTGACCAGTTCTTCGTAAATCACATAAGACTGTGCCGTCGGCGCGACATCCGCCGCCCCGACCACGCCGCCGAGCGCCGCCAGGCGATTGTTCAGACGAATGGGATAATTCAGCGGATCCTGACTGCTCTGATTCTTCGTCTGATAGAGCGCTTCTTCCACCGCCGTCATTTTTTCTCTGAGCGATTTGGCCGCATCACTGATCGGCTTGCTGTTCGGCTGATCTTTGACGCGCGCCGTGATGTCGTCAATCTGCTTGCGGGCATCGCGTATGCGGTTGATGGCGTCGCTCGTCTCGTTGAACTTGTCGCGAATCTTCACCAGCAGATCGAACTGCTTCTGGAAATCCGCCGCCGTCGTATCGAGGCGCGGGTCTTTCATCACCTCAAATTTCTGTGTGTAGGATTTATCACCAACCGTCAACTTGACCTGATAAGTGCCGGGCACAGCGTGTGGCCCGCGCGTGCTGCCCGCCCACATAATCAGACCCGGAAAACGCTTCGCATCATCGTAACGCAAATCCCATACGAAACGATTCAGGCCGGCTTCGGCAGCCAGCCGCGTTGCGCCGCCGCCAAAGAAGCCCTCTTCCGGTAGCTCGGGGGCTGGCGGCGTCGCCGGCTGTGGCGGCCCGGCTTCAGGCTTGGCGGCGCGCGCCGTGTACTTCTTGATCGAATGGCCCCCGCCGTCGAGCAGTTCAAGCGTCACGTCGGCTTTCGGCTTCTCTTTCAGGTAGTAATAGATCACCGCGCCGGCAGGCGGGTTCTGCCCTGCGGTCGGCACGCCCTGCGGCTGGAAGCCGCCGCCCGGCATGCGGTACGCATCTTCGGGCTTGAACAGGTAAGCGTCCGCCGCTGCCACATCACTCATTTGATGGAGCGCCGGCAGATCGTCGAGCACCCAGAAGCTGCGGCCCTGTGTAGCGGCGATCAAGTCTTTGTCGCGCTTGTGAATCGTCAGGTCTGTAATCGGCACGACAGGCAGATTGAGTTGCAGCGATTGCCAGTGGTCGCCATCGTCAAACGATACGTACAGGCCCGTCTCGGTTCCGGCATAGAGCAAGCCGCGCCGCGCCGGGTCTTCGCGAATGACGCGGGTGAACGCTCCGTCGGGAATGCCGCTGACGATCTTTTTCCAGGTCTTGCCATAATCGCTGGTCTTGTAGAGGTACGGCTTATAATCGTCGAACTTGTACATCGTCGCCGCGACGTAAGCCGTGCCGGGTTGAATCGACGACACGTCGATGGAATTCACCTGAATCCATTCCGGCATGTCTTTTGGCGTGACGTTCTGCCAGGTCTTGCCGCCATCGCGCGTGACATGCACCAGGCCGTCGTCCGAGCCTGCCCAGATAACGCCTTTTTCAAGCGGCGATTCCATGACGGTGAAGATCGTGCAGTAATACTCGATGCTCGTGTTGTCTTTGGTGATCGGCCCGCCCGATGAGCCTTGCTTCGATTTGTCGTTGCGCGTCAGGTCTGGGCTGATGATCTCCCAACTCTGGCCTTCGTTAGTTGATTTGAACAGCACATTGCCACCGGCATAAAGCGTGTTCGGGTCGTGCGGCGAAAAGACGATGGGAAAGTTCCACTGGAATCTGTAACGTAGATCGCTTGCCGCATGGCCCATGGGGTTGTCCGGCCAAGGGCTGACGTTGCGCTGCTGGCCTGTGCGATGATCGAGGCGCGTGATCAATCCGCCATACGAGCCGGCGAAGACAATGTTGGAATCTCGCGGGCTTGGCGCGATCCATCCCGATTCGCCGCCGCCGACGTCGTACCAGTCCGTGCGCTCTATGCTGAAGTCTGTCGTGCGGCTGCTGATACGCACGGTCGAATTGTCCTGCTGCGCGCCGTAGATGTTATAAGGGAAATCGTTGTCCGTCGTGACGCGGTAGAACTGTGCCGTTGGCTGATCCAGTTCGCTCCAGCTCTTGCCGCCATTGAGCGACACCGAGCCGCCGCCGTCGTCGCCTAAGATCATGCGATTCGGGTCTGTCGGCGCAAGCCAGAGATCGTGACAATCGCCGTGCAGGATGTTGTCGAACGAATTGAAGGTGCGCCCGCCGTCGTTTGAGCGGTACATGCCTGTGTTGAGCACGTAGACCGAATCGGCGTTCTGCGGGTCGGCGTAGATGCGCGTGTAATACCAGGCGCGCTGGCGCAGGTTGCGCTGCTGGTTCGTCCGCTGCCAGGTTTTGCCGGCGTCGTCCGAGCGAAAGACGCCGCCGTCTTCGGCCTCGATGATGGCCCACAGGCGATCAGGATTCACGGGCGACACGGTGACGCCGAGGTTGCCGATGGTGCCTTTCGGCAAGCCCTGATTGCGGGTGATCTCTGTCCAGGTGTCGCCAGCGTCAGTCGATTTATAAAGGCCGCTATCGGGGCCGCCGCTCTCCAACGTCCACGGCTTGCGATAGACGTCCCACAATGCGGCATAGATTACATTCGGATTGGTCGGGTCGATGATTAGATCCGTCGCGCCGGCTTTGTTGCTTTTAAATAAGACGCGCTGCCAGTTCTTGCCGCCGTCCGTAGATTTGAAGATGCCGCGTTGTTCGTTCGCCGCCCAGACGTGACCCTGCGCGGCGACATAAACGATGTCGGGATTCTTAGGATGCACGCGCACGCGGCTGATCTGGCGTGAATCGTCGAGGCCGGACTTCTTCCAGGTCTTGCCTGCATCTGTAGATTTATACACGCCGTCGCCGTGCGAGACGTTGCCGCGAATAGGCGTTTCGCCCATGCCGACGTAGATGACGTTGGCGTCGGATTCACTGATGCCGATAGCGCCGACCGAGCCGGTCTTGAAATACGTGTCCGAGACGTTCTGCCAGTTGATGCCGCCGTCCGTAGTCTTCCATACACCGCCGCCGGTCGCGCCAAAATAAAAGATGTTCGGCTGCCCGCTGACGCCGGCCACCGCCGTCGAACGCCCGCCGCGATATGGGCCGATGCTGCGCCACTTCAAGCCTTTCATCACGGCATCGTCAACGCGCGGTTGGGCGCGCACCGTGGTTTGCGGTAAAGAGAGAGTGAAAATGAAGGCGAGGGCGCAAACGAGCGCCGTGCCGCATCGCACAGGATGACCTTTCATCGACTTAGCTCCTTGTTGGCTGATGGTCTGAATGACTCTTACTCAAAATCATGCTGATCGGTTACGCGAGACCGGGCACCGTCACCACACGCCATCGTCATATCATGACAATCCGCCGGCTGGCAATTGTGACAGTCAAGAAAGTGTCACAACGGTTGTCGCTGGCCGAAGCGCGCGGGCTTACGCTGAAGCTGGAGCACCGTCGAAATTAACCCCGCCGGAGGAGAGGATTATGCGTCACCTGACTTCCCTGCTCATGATCATCATCGCGCTGCTTGCGCCCGCCAGGCTGTTCGCCCAAACCGAAGGCGCTCGACAGGCCGGGAAGCCTGCGCAGATGAAGAAAGCCGCGCTGGCAAACCAGTCTGTTCAATCGGACAACCAGATCACACGAGCCGATAATCCGCATTTTCGTTTCGTGTCCAACCAGCGATGGGGGCAGCATCTGCGAATTCGCTTGAACAACAAACAGGAAATTAACGGCGAGCTGAGAGAAAAGCAGGGCGATCATTTTGTTCTGCTGCGCAAAGGCAAGCCCGTCATCATCGCCTATGCGGATATCGCCTCGGTCAAAACAGGCAGACCATTCTGGCAGCAGGTCGGAGTTGTGACGATGATTCCGCTCAAGGGGGCTATGTATGCAGTGATTATCCCTGTCGGCCTTTGCGTATTGGGCATCAACGTTTTGATCGCCAAGATTAGAGGCAGAGAGCTCGAAAAATGAAAAGCAGCTTACTTGAAGCCAATCGTCAGCTTGCCGCTGTAGCAGCGCGGGCGGCCAATCGCCACGCCCGATGAAAGGCTGTCGAAGGTGATCAGGTAAAATCGGTCGGCGAGGTTCTGAATATTGAACTGCGCAGACAGCGACAGCCGCTCGTTCAACGCGAAGTCGCGGCCCACGGCAAAATCAAATACGGTATGCGGCTTGATGAAGCCGCGCTCGAAGTTCACCTGCTTAAGAAGCTTTGCCGGAAAGCGCGCCGCCAGATCGTCGTCGTCAATCTCGTCAAGCTCGATGGCATAACCGCTGTCGTGCCGCCCGCCAAACGTTGCCCAGACTTTTTTCGGTAAGCGATCATACATCAACTGGAAAGCCGCTGTGTTGCGCTGGTCTTCTTCGATGTTGATACGCTCTCCCGCGCGCCGGCTCAGGTCAACGGCTTCACCTAAAAACAAGCCGCCGGTGAGCGGCGCGAAGCCGTAAATGTGCAGATTCGTATAGCTCACAAACGCCGACCAGCCTGCGACACGCGCCAGATCGAGCCGCGTCTCGACGCCTTTCGAGCGGCTGCGCGCCAGGGTCGCCGGAAAGACGATGCCGGTGTTGAGAAAGCTGGTGAACTCCGCAGGGTTGGTCATGCGCCGGTAAAAGAGATCTGCATCCAGGCGCACATAGCGACCGAGTTGCTGCTGAAAGCCTAGATCAACTTGCCACTCGCGGCTCGGTCGCACCGGCTCGCCTGCGGCATTCTTTTGATCGTCTGCGGCCAACGCCAGGAAGTCGCGACGGGCCGGGTTTGTAAAGTGGATTAGGTCTTGCGCTTGATTGCCGGGACTGAAGATGCGCGCCTGTTCGGAAGACGACAGCAGCAGATTTTCCAGCACCGGGGTTTGCAAAAAGCGATTGTAGGCGGCGCGCAGCACGGTTCGGGTTTTGCGGATGAGATAGGCTGCGCCGAGTCGCGGGCTCAAATAATTTTTGTCGACCAGAAAGTGATAACTGTCAAAGCGCAGGCCGACATCAATCGTCAAATTGCGCGTCACATTGATGTGATCCTGCGCGTACAGGGAGGCTTCCCAGCCACTGCGACGCTCATTGAAGAGGAAAGGATTGGCAAGCGTGAAGTCGCGCGCCGCTACGGGCAGCGCCGGCTCGCGCTCAAGCAAGCCGGCAAGATCGGTGATCGCCATCGTGAACGATTCGCGCACCGGAAAGCGCATCAACTCAAAGCCGCTTTTAACAGTGTGCCGCTGCTTGTGAAACGTCAGCGAGCCGAGCAAACCGTAGACCGCATGATGGCGCGAGGCTTCGGCAAATACCGGCACGGCTGCCCGATTGCTGAACAGGCTCGCCTGATTGTAGCGATGATAGGCCGCAAGCTGGCCGACGAAATCCTGCGAAAAGATATGCTCCCAGGAAAATGACGCCATCGTATCGTGACCACGCCGCCGCTGATCCTGACCGCTGGCTTCCTGCTCAAGCAGGTTGGGAACCTCGAAGCCCTGGCGGTTTGCAAACAGACTGACGCGGAACAGGTTCTTGTCCGTCGGCTCGTAGTCGAGCTTAACAAAGCTCTTGATGCCGGTGCCGCGATTGTGAAAGTTCGGCGTGGCGGGCGGATCGAGAAAGCGCTCGGTGGCGCTCCCTGCGGCGCTGACAAAGTAGCCGAACTTACCGGCGTGTCCGGCGACGTCGAACGAGGTTTCAAAGGTTGAGAAGCTGCCGCCCGACAGCGTCACGCTGGCCTGTGGCGCAAGCTCGCGCCCCGAACGCGAGGTCACGGCGATGATGCCGGCGAGCTTGTTGCCATATTCCGCCGGCAGGTAAGCCGTCGAGATTTCGACCGAGCGGAAGTTGCGCGGGTCGGGGGCGCTGGCAAAGATGTCGGCAATGGTGTCGGTCACGGGGATGCCGTCAATCGAATACTGGATTTGCGCTTCGAGGCCGCGCGCGTGCAGGCGACCGTTGGCGTCTTCGGTCCAGCCGGGCGCGGTGGCGATGATCTCTGCGGCGCTACGGCTCGGCTGCGATGTCGGGAAGCGTTGAATGAGGTTGCGATCCAGCACGGTCGTCGGCGCGGTCTTCTCCGCTTCGAGTAGATCGCGCGCCGCTTGTACGTCGACCTCTTGATGGATGCTAAGAATGCCGAGTTGCACCTCCACCTGTTGCGCCAGAACGGAGCGCACGCGGATGTCGCGGGTTATCGGTTCAAAGCCGGGCGCTTCAACGGTGAGCGTGTAATCGTTGAGCGGCACATCGAGCAAGCGATACGCGCCTTGAGGGTCACTGATTGTTGTCTGCCTGTATTGTGTGATGGCGTTGCTGAGTTGCAGGCGCGCATTAGGTACGACCGCGCCGGTCTTGTCGGTGACGACGCCGCGAATGCTGCCGGTATTGGATTGCGCGGTGATCGCCTGCGGCAATAGAAACAAGCAGGTGATGACGACGTACCGCTTCAAGCTGAACCTCCGCTGATGGCGAATCGTCTTCCCGACCGATGTTTGATTATGCCTCTCGGCCCTCGGATTGCAAAAGCAAAGGCAATCCGGCGATAGACATCTCGACTGTATCTATCGCCGGATCGCCATGTCCGGCCTGCGCTTTGCCTTCGTCGAAGACGCCGCCTTGATTATTTGAAATTCAGGCTCAACCTGCCGCTGTAGTTGCGCGGGCGTCCGATGGTCGTCCCGGAAAAGACGCTCTCAAACGTGATCAGGTAAAACCGATCCGCAAGGTTCTGTATATTGAACTGTCCCGAAAGCGTCAGGTGCTCGTTCAGGCGAATGTCTTTGCCGATAGACCAGTTGAACACCGTGTGCGGCTTGATGAAGCCGCGCTCGAGGTTGACCCGGTCAAGCACCTTTTCGGGAAACTCCATAGCGAATTCTTCTTCATTCGCGTCCGGCTCAAGCTCGACTGAAAAGCCGCTGTCGTGCCGCCCGCCGAATGCCGTCCAGAAGCCGCCCGGTAATCTATCGTACATAAACTGGAAGGCGTCCGTGTTGCGCTGATCTTCTTCGATGTTGATCCGCGATCCGGGCCTTTTACTGATGTCGACCGCTTCACCCAGAAACAGGCCGCCGGTGATCGGCGCGAAGCCGTAGATGTGCAGGTTCGTGTAGCTGACGAATCCCGAAAAGCCATGAACGCGGGTGATGTCGAGCCGCGTCTCGATGCCCTTCGAGCGGCTGTGGTCGAGCGTCGCCGGGAAGATGATGCCGGTTTCGAGAAAGTTGGTGATCTCCGGCGGATTCTTCAAACGGCGATAATAAAAGTCGGCGTCGAGACGAAGATAGCGCCCAAGCCCTTGTTGAAAGCCTACGTCAACCTGCCACTCGCGGCTCGGACGGACGGGTGCGCCTTCGGGGCCGCCCTCTTCGCCGGCGGGGCTAAAGATGCGCGCTTCTTCCGAAGACGATAGCAGCAGGTTTTCGAGCGCCGGCGTTTCCATGAAGCGATTGTAAGCGGCGCGCAGCACCGTCTTCGTCTTCTCAATGTAATAGGCCATCCCTAAGCGCGGGCTGACGAAATTCTTGTCGACCAGGAAGTGATAACCGTCAAAGCGCACGCCGAGATCAAAGGTCAGATGGCGCGTCGCGTTGATGTGATCCTGAATGTAAGCCGAGGCTTCCCAGCCCGTGCGATGGTCGTTGAAGAAGAAGGCGTTGGGAAAGATGAAGTCTTGAACTTCTTCGGGTAGGTCAGGCTGTTTGTCGAGCACCTCGCCAAGATCGGTGAACGATAGCGTGAACGACTCGGTGACTGGAAAGCGCGTGAACTCGAAGCCGCTCTTGATCGTGTGGCGGCTCTTGTGCCAGGTCAGCGAGCCGAGCAAGCCGTAATTCGCGTGGTGCCGCGATTGTTCGGCGAAGACCGGGCCGGTCTCCTCGTTGCTGCGCAGGTTGGCAGCGTTGTAGCGCTGATAGACGGCGAGCAGGCTGACGAGGTTCGGCGAAAAGATGTGCTCCCACGAAAATGACTGCATGTTGTCGTGCGTGCGGCGGCGCTGATTCTGCCCTTCTTCCTCTTGTTCTGGCAGGTTCGGCACGTCGAAGCGCTGCTGGTTGGCAAACACGCTGAAGCGAAAAATGTTGCGCTCGCTCGGCGTATAGTCGAACTTGAAATAGCCTTTCACGGCCTGGCCATTGTTATGAAAATTATCAATCGCCGGCGGGTCGAGGAAGCGGTCGGTGGTCGAGCCGGCAAAGCTGGCAAAGTAGCCGAACTTACGCGAATGGCCGCCGACATCGAACGCCGTTTCAAAGGTCGAGAAGCTGCCGCCCGACAGCGTCACGCTGCCCTGCGTCGGAATCTCCAATCCCGAACGCGAGGTGACGGCGATGATGCCGGCGAGCTTGTTGCCATACTCCGCCGGCAGGTAAGCCGTCGAGATTTCGACCGAGCGGAAGTTGCGCGGGTCGGGGGCGCTGGCAAAGGTATCGGCGATGGTGTCGTAGATCGGAATGCCGTCAAGCGAATATTGCACCTGATATTCGATGCCGCGCGCATGCAGGCGACCGTTGGCGTCTTCGGTCCAGCCGGGCGCGGTGGCGATTATCTCTTCAGCGCTGCGGCTCGGCTGCGATGTCGGGAAGCGTTGAATGAGGTTGCGATCCAGCACGGTCGTCGGCGCGGTCTTCTCCGGCTCGATCAGTCCGCGCTCTGCAGTCACCTCGACTTCCTGACGCACCCCTGCGACGCCAAGTTGCACGTCTATCTCCTGTGCGAGATTCGAATGCACCCTGGCTTCGCGCGTTATGATTTCAAACCCCGTAGCTTCGACGGTGAGCAGGTAATTGTTAAACGGCACGTCGATCAGCCGATATGCGCCCTGGCTGTCGGTCGTCGTGGTTTGCGAATAGCGCGTCACGACATTGGTCAACTGCACCTTCGCGCCGGCGACGACGGCATTGTTTTTGTCAGTGACGATGCCGCGAATCATGCCGGCATTCGACTGCGCAGCGATGGTCGGCGGCAATAAAAGCAGGCAAGCAAACGCAACACACCATTTCATATTCAACCTTCTGTTCCAAAAATTATCCCTTTGCAGGGCCTCCTCCTTAATTCCCTTGTCATTTTCAGCATTGGTAAACCTGAGCGGTTAATTCGCCATCGGCGTCACCGCATAATCGTCGAAGTAGCTGACGCTATCGGTCTTCGACCAGACGCCGACTCTGCCCGATACGGGTTCAGCCAATGTATATTCCAGAAGCAGCTTGTCGTTGAGATAGGCTTGCAGGCTCGTGCCGTGAACACTGATCTTCAGCGCCGTCCATTGATTCCATTCGAGGTGATGGTTTTCCGTGCCGCGCTTGACGAAGCTGCGCTTGCCTTGTTTGAACGTCCAGAGCACGACGTTGTCTTCCTTGCCGTTGAAGCGCACGGTCAGATAATCGCCGTTCGGTTTGAGGTTGAAGAGAATGCCGGCGCATGAATCGAGCTGCCCGGAGATCAGCTTGAAGCGCAGGCTGATCTCGCCGTTCTGAAAATCCGCGACGTCTTTCGCGACGGCGTAAGGGAAGTAGGCGAACGCCTTGACGTTGTCGATGAACTCTTCGTGGCGCGAGCCGTAGATGGCGCGAGCCTTCTGCGCCAGCCCATTTGCTGGCTGGCCTTTCATCCACTGGCGGCCATCAACGGCGAGGCATCGCTTGCCGCCGTCGTCGACGATGATCCAGTTGCCGACCACCGAAAGAAACTTTGTCGATTCGCCGCCGACCTTCTCCTTGGACAGGTCGACGCGCACGCTCTTTGCCGCCGCCGCTTTCTTGGTGCGTTGCGCGTCGGCGGAAACTAGTAAAGTTAAAACTGCCAGAGTAAGAAATAACCCAAAACGAATCTTCATGCTTGTCTCCTTTATCTGCGAATCAGCCACCACAACGCCACTGTAGCGAGTGGCCAGATCAAATAAAAAATCCATGCCGCACCCTTCGGGTGTGCGGCAAGTGGGTAGCCAGGAAAATCGTTTTCTTCAGCCCGCTCAGGGGCGCTCAAGCCCGCCAGATCATAAAGCTGTTCGAGCACGATGGCTTCCGTGGTCGAGCGATTCATCGCGCGCCTGGCGTCCAACTCGTACCAGATTTCGCCATAGTGGTCTTCATCACTTTCAAATAAGCCGGTGTGGCTGCCGGCGGCATAATTCACTTCGACGCGCGGCAGCAAGCGCCGCAGCTTGACCAGCACGCTGCGTTCGAGATCCATCAGGCGCGGGTCTTCTGCGGCGAGATAAACCGTCACCTTCAGCGGCTCTTTGATCTGTCTGAGCATCGCTTCATCGGCGGGCGCGAAGGAATTGCGGCGGTTCTCGCTCGCATCCCAGCTTGCTCGCAAGCGCGCCGCGCCGCCGACCGCGAGCGCGAGCACGATGACGACGGTTGAGGTCGCCAGCACGCGATAGCGCCAACTGCGGCCCGTATGCAGCCAGACAACCGCGAGCGCCACCCCTGCAACGCTGAACGCGGCGATGACCATGACCGTGCTCAGTCTCAACAAGCCTTGCTCGAAGACGCGTAGCGCCGCGGTCGGCGTGTAGGCGGCAACCTCCTGGAGCAGCCCGCCGCGACCCGCCGCGATGAAATCAAGCGCCCAGGTGCCGACCATAAACCCGAGCGTGACGATGGCGGCGCTGGCGGCGCTCTCGGCAATGGCGGCTGCCGCTATCGCGACGCCCGTGCTCAAGGTCATGTGCAGCAAGTGGCCGAGCAGCAGGTTCAAGGTCTCCGGGCCGTAAACGTGGCCGCCGTAATATTTCCATAGCAGCAGGGCGATCATTCCCGGAAGCCAGGCGATGAGCCAACCGAACATCAGGGCTATAACTTTCGCACACATTGCACTGGTCAGGCCGGTCGGGAATTGTAGGATTAACTTCAAAGCGCCGCTCTGCTTTTCCGCCGCGACCAGACGAATGACGACGAAAGGAAAGAGCAACGTGACTGCCAGGTCATAAGCGCCGAAGGTCGGCACCAGTATGCCGTCAAGCGGCGTGAGTCCTTGCGCCAATGCCGCTGCACCGCCGCCAATGCCGCTGGCTTCTGCATACAGGTTGACCGCTGTAATGAAGCCGTTGCCGACCAATGGCCCGACAAGCAACAGCAGTATCCAGTAGGCGCGCGACGCCACAAGCGCGCGCCACTCTTTGGCCAGCAGCCGCAACCAGCTTGCGCCCGCGCCGGCGCGCGATGGTGAATACGCGGTTGCCGGTGAAAGAACTGCCTCGGCGGCGTTCGCGGTTCTGCGGTTTTTCTGCGGTGAATCTTCTGTCAAAACCCGCCCTTCATTGCTCGATTAGATTGAATGACGATGGCATGTAGGGGCGGGCCTCTGTGCCCGCCCCAGACTACGCTTGCGTACACTGAGGCGACCACCGCAGGGTCGCCCCTACATGCAATACGATTTATGTGAGCGCAAGAAAAATCTCCTCAAGCCCGCCATCGGTCAGGTTAGCTTGAGCGCGCAGCTCATCAAGGCGACCTTCGCCGACGACGCGGCCATCGCTCAACAGCACGAGGCGGTCGCAGACGCGCGCCGCGTCAACCAGTTGATGAATCGACAGCAGCAGTGTACGCCCGCTGCCGGCATGGGCTCTGAGCAACTGCATCACGTCGCGCGCCTGCCGTAGATCAAGCCCGTCGAACGGCTCATCCAACATCAACAGCGGCTGCGGCGTCAGCAGACCTAAAGCAAGCAGCACGCGCTTGCGCTCGCCCTTAGACAGCGTGCCGATGCGCGCGCCGAGCAAGCGGTCGAGCTTCAAAGGCTCGACAAGCGCAGCCGCTTTGGTTGGTGATCCGGCATACAAATTTTCAAAGAAGCCGAGCGCCCAGCGCACCGTCTGTTCGGCCCACGGCAGAATGCCGTCCGGCATATAAAAGAGCGCCTCTTTGCGGCGCGCCGGCGCAAGCCTTCGGTTGCGAAAAGCGACCGTCCCCTGGTTTGCGGCAAGCAAGCCGGCGATGCATTCGAAGAGCGTCGTCTTGCCCGCGCCATTCGGGCCGATCAGCCCCATCACGTCGCCCTCGCGGACAATGAAACTCACCGAGTCGAGCGCCTGCTGTTTGCCAAAGCGTTTGGAAATCTCTTGAATCGATAGCAGCATAATCCCTGGTGACAAGGAGTCAGTGGTGCGTGGTGCGTGGTGCGTGACGAGATGGCGCAGCGTTTAGTGCGGCATCTTCATTAC
>JBBWZK010000258.1:0-44930 GCA_039648975.1 Blastocatellia bacterium | reverse complement strand
TAACTATTTTGACCGGGCGGACAACAGACAGCGCAACTGAGAACGTCACAAGGAATCAGAGATGCTTCAACCAAGTCAAAATGCCGGTAGGTCGGTCTTATGAATAATCGAGGATTTGGGCAATCGTTGATCGCCTGCTTGCTGGTAGCGGCGCTAACCGCGAGTTTGAGCGCCGCCGTGCTGGCACAACAACATCGCCCGCGCTATGGCGTGCGACCGACGACGGACGGAACCTGGACCGTACCTGAAAACACGGTTATCAGTGTGCGGATGGATTCAACCCTATCCTCGAAATCATCGCGCGTCGGCGACCGCTTCACCGCAACGGTTGACGTTCCGGTTTACGTCAATGGCGCGACCGTCATCCCGGCGGGCGCAACCGTTGAAGGCCGAGTGACGGAGGTGACGCCAGCCCGGCGTATGGGGCGTTCGGGAACCATCGCCGTTGAGTTTGAAAATCTGGTTATGCCCGACGGCACACGCCTGGCTCTCGATGGCAGTCTGACATCGAACGACCCTGAAACGCGCCGGCAAATTGATGACGAAAATCGCGTCTCTGGCCGCGATAATCGGCGCACAGGCGTCTTCGTCGGCAGCAGCGGCGCAGTTGGCGCGGTGCTTGGCGGCATTGCCGGCGGGCTCAAAGGGGCGGCGGTCGGCGGCGCTATCGGTGCAGGTGTCGGACTTGCGAGCGTCCTGCTGACCAAAGGCGAAGAAGCGCAGGTGTCGAATGGAACGTCTTTTGGTGTTCAATTGCGCCGCGCGCTGAGCCTACACACCGGCGCAACGAGCGATCCGGTAGCGACTACTCCTCGAAACGATAACACTTATCCAGACCAACGTGATCCTGTGACTGCCGATGATCGCACCATGCGGCAGCCGGATGCGACGCAACCCGAACGCGAGCCGGTGGATGACCGCCAGCCAACCGATGATCGGTCATCCCGCCAGCCGGTTGACACGGAGCCGGATACTGACCCTGTAGAAACGCAACCTTCTCGGCAACCGGCTGACCCGCCGCCTTCCCGGCAGCCCATCGAAACGCGGTCTCGTGAGAATATGCCGGATCGCAATGAAAACGATGCCTCTGTTGCCACGCCAGCTTCGGCACCCGTTGAGCCTTTGCCGCTGAACTCGGCAGAGATGACCCGCCGTGCGCAAACGGCTTTGCGCGGTGAAGGATACTACGAAGGCGAAATCAGCGATCAGTGGTCGCCGCGCGCGGCGAGTTCGTTGAAAACCTATCAGCGCGACCACAAACTATCGGAGAGTGGCAACCTGGACGAAGCGACGGCGAAGAGTCTGGGCATTATGAATGCTCGACCGGCTAGCCAGGTAAGCCAATCCCAGAGAGCACCGGTCAATCGCCCTGAGAACAGGCCGGCGGCGCAAGAGAGCGTTTTAGCCAACGTGCTCTCGGCGACCGCAACTCGCGCGGCGGACGGGGCGATCTATATCCTGATCAATGTGCAGGCAAACACAGGCGGCTGGCGCTGGTATGGCGACCACGTTGTCAACGGAGACACGCTCGATGTCTATGCGCGAGCCATCCGCCCGACAGGCATGGTGACGCAGGCGCTGTCGCGCGGGAAAATCGAACTCAACGTGCGTGACGGCGTCGAATATGTCAGGCGAGTGGTCATCCATTCTGCCGGTGCGGATCAGGTCATTGCGCTTGGCAGAGGCGCGGCGACGGCAAGCCCGAACCCTGCGCCTGTCAGTTCGCCGGCGGATGATTCGCTTACGAGCTTAGCGAAGAACATTCAGAGCCGGGCTGGCGACCTGCTGGCGGAACATAAACGCCAGCTTGGCATGAGCGGCGACCGCCGCGACGATGGCGGACGTTCGGTCTATAGCGATGCCGATGTGGAGTTGTTATTCGCCCTCAATAGTTTCTCCAATGCCGCTAATCTTTATGCTGGCTTGATTGACAATCTACGAGACTCGCAGAGTAAGCGGCAGGCGGCGCTCGATCTCGCGCGCCAGGCTCGCCGCACAGACCGTATCATTGCGGTCTCGACAAGTCGGGCTGCGAATGCGCTGCTGCCTAGATGGGATGTGGTTCGCCAGGACGTTTTGCGGTTAATGCGAATGTTCAACATCGGCACCTCGGAGATCGAGAACTGAGTTGCTGACATAATGCTTCATTAACTGCTTTAAGAAAGCCATTGCCCAAGACCATGCGCCTGGCTGTTTATGACTGATCTGGAAAAGGCCGCTCGCTCCATCTTCTTTGAGACCTTGAGAGCGGTGGATATATCGGCAATGATTCGCCGGAGGGTCAGGCTTGACGGCGACCTTTTGTGGTTTGACGAGAAGCTCTATGACCTGTCACGTTTCACTGAAGTGATTCTGCTAGGCATCGGCAAAGCAAGCCTTCAGATGGGATACGCCATAGAGAGCCTTCTCGGCACACGCCTGACGCGCGGCTTGCTTGTTACCAATCGACGCGAGCCGCTGCGGCTCAGGTCGGAAATTATTGTTGCCGGCCATCCTGTGCCAGATGCGCATAGCCTGCGAGCAGGGAAGCGGGCTCTCGAAATCCTTGCCAATAGCCAGCCTGATTCATTGGTCATCTTTCTAATTTCCGGCGGCGGATCCTCACTCTTTGAAGTGCCCTTGTCCGATGATATAACACTTGAAGATTTGCAGCAGTTAAACCGAATTCTCGTAGAATGCGGCGCAACTATTGAAGAGATCAATGTTGTCAGAAAACAATTCTCTGGGGTTAAGGGCGGTAAACTCAGAAAATGGATTAACGCTCGTGAGACGATCGCCTTACTCGTCTCGGATGTGAATGCGGGCGACTTCAAAACCCTCGCTTCTAATCCGCTCTTTCCTGAAGAGAAAACGGTTGAACAATTTCAGGCAATTGTTGAAGGATATAAACTGGCTGATAAGTTGCCGCATCTCTTTCAACGTTTTCAAAGCCGCTCTCATCCTGCTGATCCAAAATTTGACGAGAGCCGTGAAACGAGAATCGAGACCATCTTACTGGCCGAGAACGCTGATGTAGTAAATGCGGCTGGGGGAATTGCGCGCAATCTGGGATATGTGGTGTGGGTAGATCGGGCTGACAACGAGGAGCCGTATGAAAAGACTGCTTCCCGCTTAATCTCAACAGTCGCAGAATTGAAGAGGGTCAATCCTGACCATAAGGTCTGTGTTGTTTCAGGCGGAGAAGTCTCTTGTCCGGTTAAAGGCCAGGGGTTCGGGGGACGAAATCAGGAGTTTGTTCTCCACTGCGCAATGAGACTGAAAGAAGCTTTATTGGCAGACTCGCTAGTCTTGTCCTGTGGCACAGATGGCATTGATGGCCGCAGCGTTGCCGTCGGCGCGATTGCTCATGCAAGCCAAACGGAAAGTTGCCAGATGGCCGATTCGGAACTGCGCCATTATTTCCAGGCCAGTGATACGACCTCCTGGTTTAATGAGTCCGGCGGCATGTTAGTCACAGGCCCAACCGGCAACAATCTTCGCGACCTCAGAGTCATCCTATCCAGTTAACTACAAGACGCCTTCCACTTGATGTGCTTGCAATCGGCCCTTCTCGGCTATCGTTGTCGTTCTGGCTCGTCTGATAATATTTGCTATTGAAATTTCGGATGAAACTGGCTGCCTGAATTCGGACAGATGCAAAGTCTTATGGTCAGTTGATGTAGAATGAGAAGGCACTAACCAGAAATCTGTTGATTGTTTCAGGAAAAGGAAGACCCTATGGCGGCATCCATTCTGATCGTTGATGATGAAGCTGCTGCTCGTTATGGCATGCGGCGAGCGCTGGAAAAAGAGGGCTACCGTATACATGAAGCCGATACGGTTTCAAAAGCTAATGCACTCCTGCGTTCTGAGCCCATTAGTGTGGTCTTACTCGATGTGAGATTGGCTACGGAATCCGGGCTTGATTATTTACCATCGGTGGTCAGCAATGCGAATGCGCCATCGGTGATTATTATAACGGCTCATGGGTCTGAGCGAATTGCGGTTGAAGCGATTAAGAAAGGCGCTTTCGACTATTTAGCGAAACCATTCGATGTAGAGGAACTCCGCATTCAAGTCCGCAACGCGGTGGCCTCGCACTCGCTGCGCACGGAGAACGAGCAATTGCGTAAAGAACTCACCGGCGGCAACTCGCTGGGGCGATTAATCGGGTCTTCTTCCGCAATGCGAAAAACCTTCTCCCTCATAGAGCGAGTGGCTCAAACAGAGGTCAATGTCTTGATTACAGGGGAGTCTGGAACTGGCAAGGAAGAAGTTGCCAGAGAAATCCACGCACGCAGTCGTGTCAGTTCGGGGCCTTTCGTCGCCGTAAATTGCGCCGCGATGCCCTTAGAGTTGATCGAATCAGAACTCTTCGGCCACGAAAAAGGGGCATTTACCGGAGCCGCAGGGAAGAGGATAGGCAAATTCGAAGCTGCTCATGATGGATCGCTCTTTCTTGATGAGATAGGCGATATGGGATTAGAAACTCAGGCGAAGGTTCTCCGCGTTATCGAAGACAAGCACTTTCAGCGCCTTGGCAGTAATGAAACACTGGTTAGCAATGCCCGTCTCATCAGCGCCACGAACCAGAAACTTGAGAAATTGGCTGAACAAGGGAAATTTAGAGAAGATCTCTATTACCGATTATGTGTTGTTCAAATTGAGTTGCCGCCCCTGCGCGACAGGAAATCTGACATTCCGGCGCTCATCGAATCCTTTACTAACCGTTTCTCGCTGGCCTATCGCTCTGCTCCACTGGTTATGTCTAAGGAGGCGCTTAAAGCATTGCTTGAATATGACTGGCCCGGAAACATCCGACAACTCAAGAACAGTATTGAGCGAGCCGTAGTGCTTGCAGAAAATGAACAGATTACTTTAGATGTATTACCTCAAGAAATCCTTGGCAAGTCCTTGAAATCAAAAGAAGCCGAAATATCGAACGATTCGATTGTTGTAACTGTTGGTGATGATTTTAAGGATGCGAGGAAGGAGTTTGAGAGAAGATACATTGAAAAATGTTTGGAGCGTTCGTCGGGGAACATTACGCGCGCGGCGGCGATTCTCGGCATTCATCGTCAGAGTTTACAGCAAAAGATTAAAGAACTCGGGTTGACGAAGCGGTTTACCTTAAGCGAATGAAAGATAGATAGTAGATGATGAACGGCCTCAGAAGGGAATGTCGTCATCCGAAATGGGGCCTGATGGTTTGACTGATTGATCAGCTTTGGCCGGGCGAGCTTCCGATGATCCGCTGCTCTCATCTCCTCTGGGGCCGATGAACTGAATGTCCGAGCCGCGAACGTCGAGTGAGGTGCGCGTGTTACCTTCTCTATCCGTATACTCCCTTTGTGTCAGCGTGCCTTCGACATAAACCTGCCGCCCTTTGCTCAGATATTGGCTGGCAACCTCGGCCTGTCGGCCAAAGAAGCTCACACGGAACCAGGTCGTCTGATCCTGAAACTCGCCGGTCTTGTCCTTGCGCCGTTCGGTAGTGGCGACACTGAAATTACATACCGGTGTGCCGTCCGGGGTGTAGCGTAATTCCGGGTCTTTGCCGAGATAACCAACAACAATGATTTTGTTGAACGAAGCCATGGTTTTCTCCTCAGTTGTTTTCGGGGAAGCGGGCGTCGAGGCTTATTTTACAAGCCTCATTGGCTACCATTTTTCAGTTTGTCGAACTAGCTCGCCAGGCGTATGCTCACATTTTATAGCCGCTTGAGTCATCGGCAAAATCGTCTGGCCATTCTTCGTCTTCAACCACAGGCTCTTCGCTGATCGTTGCACTAGAATTCTTGATCACTTCCTCGTTCACATAGATGGGACAATCAACTCTCAGCGCCAGGGCAATCGCGTCACTCGGTCTGGCGTCTACGGTGATTAGCTGGTCTTCGCGCAGCATTTCAATCACGGCAAAGAATGTATTGTGTTGTAAGTCTGTGATGATTACCCGCCTGATGGATGCGCCAAGCTCCCAAATCACGTTCTTTAGAAGGTCGTGTGTCATAGGGCGTTGAGAAGAGAGTTTTTCAATTTCAGTGGCAATCGCATTCGCTTCAAAGGCGCCCACCCAGATCGGCAATAGCGATTCACCATTAACATCTTTGAGGATAATGATCGGCGTATTGGCTGAAGGATCCATCATTAGTCCACGAATTTTCATCTCGATTTCCATATATCGCCCCCAGACCTTTTGTAATCTCTGTGTCTTATATTCCCTTGTCTGATTCCCAGAGCACCTGGCTCCCTATTTAACCATAACAGCGCTTGAAAGTCTATTACCTCTTCAGAAGCTTCGGCCATCTAATAATACTCCAAAATCGCGCAGGATTCGTGCAAAAGCACGAGCCAGGCGCTTGCCGTCGCCTTATATTTAACCGAGAGTGAAGAGGCTCTATCTGAATCGATCCAGACATTTTGTTAGGTTGCAATTGCGGAGAGGCTCCCTTGACAGTCCTCCGAGTTCGCATTAGGATGCAAGGGCTTTCGCTTGGAGGCGGTGTGGCATGGTCATAGCTATAGCCAATCAAAAAGGTGGAGTCGGAAAAACGACGACGGCGATCAACCTTTCGGCGGCACTGGCTCTCACAGGGAAGCGCGTGCTCTTAATCGATCTTGATCCACAAGGTAATAGCTCTCTCACTTTTTTGGGCCATAACACGATTGACCGATCTATATACGACATGCTGACAGACACCGAGATCGCACCGGCATCTGTTATAAGAAATACTTCCATTGCGACGCTGGATGTTTTGCCATCAAGAATCAACCTGGCGAAATTTGAGAGCAAATTGCTGGGTGAATTCGATGCTCCCTTCCGCCTCAAAGATCGCATCGAAGGCGTCATCAAGACTTATGATTGTGTTTTGATCGATACACCGCCGACCCTCGGATTGATAACCGTCAACGCCCTGGTTGCGGCTGATTATGTCATTGTTCCGATCCAGCCCTCATATTTCGCCCTTGAAGGCACCGATGACCTGCTTGAAACCGTAGAGAAGATCAAAGCGCGTCCGAATCCCAGGCTTCAGGTGCTCGGCGTTGTGATTACGCTCCTGGATAAGCGCACAACCCTGGCAAAAGATATTCAGGAACAGATCAGGGCGGTTTTTGGCGACAAGGTCTTTGAGACGGTGATTAGTAAGTCTGTACGTCTTGAAGAAAGCCCTGCCTATAAAGAGACAATTTTTACATTCGCCCCGAACTCAAGCGGAGCAATGGAGTACTCAAATCTTTGTGCTGAGGTGATGCGTCGTGTCTAAAAGAGGATTGCCGACCAATTTCAAGCTGCGCCATGATGCCCATTATGTGGAGTTGCTGACGAGCAAAAGTGCGGGAGCTCCGGTTGGGCGGATGATTCCAATAGACAAGCTCGCACCGAATCCCAACCAGCCGAGGGTCGAAATTGGCGATCTATCGGAACTGGTCTCGTCAATTAAAGAGAAGGGCGTGCTCGAGCCGCTTCTCGTGCGTCCGAGCGATGTTGGCGGACGCTTTATGATTATCAGCGGCGAGCGTCGCTACCGCGCCAGCCTTGAGGCGGGTCTTACCGAGCTACCTTGCATTGAAATGGACGTGGATGATCGCGATGTTGCCGAAATCTCCCTTATAGAAAACTTGCAACGCAAAGACTTAACCGCTTTTGAAGAGGCGGACGGTTTGCGCGCGCTGTCCGAGCGCTTTGGTTATACACACGAGGAGATCGCTGCGAAGATCGGTAAATCACGCCCGACGATCACCGAATCGCTTTCTTTGGCCTCAATGCCGGGCGAGATTCGGGATTTATGTCGGCGCGCCGACATTTCCTCTAAATCACTGCTTTTACAGGTGGTTAGGCAGCCGACAGAGGATGAAATGCGGCGCTTTGTCGAAACTATTCACATCGGCGGCCTGACGCGAGATGAAGCGCGCGTCGCCCGTAAAGGCAAGCCCAAGAAAGAACAGGGCTTTGTCCACAAATGCAAAGCCCGCAACCAGTCCTGGTCGCTGATGCTCAAGTTCCGAAAGTCGCAGGTGAACAAAGATGATATTCGGACTGCCTTGCTTAGTGCGATTGAGGAACTGGGGGCAATCGACTAGCTTGACTTGCGTGTAGACGGTTGCTTGCCGGCTTCCTCTCGATATCTCTTTGCCAGTCGTTTGGCAATTCGGTCGAGTTGAGGTTTGAAAGGCTTCAGCAGCCGGACTCTCAACCCGCCCTGCTGTTCGCGCCACTTTTCAAAAAACTTCTCGACATACTTTCGGCACTCAAGCTCAAGCTGATTTCTCTTGATCCCCTTAGACAGCGTCAAATAATAGTGCTGTGCAACAAGGGAGAGCATGACTTGCGCCAGGTTGGATTTCAGCGCCAGCTTGGTCAGTAGATTCTGTGGGAATTTGCGCTTCGGCGCGAGCACTGAAGTGGCGATTTCGGCCCATGCCATCTGTCCAGGCATCTTCGGATGATAGAGTGCGGGCAGGGTTGAACGTTGTGCTGCTGAAAGTCTCGACTCAGTCACGAGGTCAACAAAAACCACTTTAGTTAAACCTCGCAGATGCTCTGCGGGTACGATATCGAGTATTTTCTCAGCCTTTGCCTTTAAGTCTTTAATCCTGACTTCAGACGTTTGATCTTCAAGTTTTACATTCATAATGCCTTTCTAATACTTTGAAAAGAAATACAGTAGAGCTATATCTACTGCTCAGATTCTTGTTTAAGCTGCTGCTCAAGAACCTGTATTCGATTTTCCAGTTTGCGGAGCGATTTGTACAACTCAGGCAGTTTTGCATAGACGGCTGAAGCCTTTAGCCATTGCTTATGATCTACAAAGGGCGAGCCTGAGATGGTTCTGCCTGGTTCAACCGAATGCGGAATGCCGGTTTGCGCGATTGCGATGACTCCATCGCCGATGGTCAAGTGACCGGCTGTGCCCACCTGTCCGGCGAGAATGACGTTGTTGCCTACATTCGTCGTTCCCGCAAGGCCAACTTGTGCGCAGATGAGACTATTGGTTCCAATCATCGAGCCATGCCCAATCTGCACGAGATTATCTATCTTGGTATGCGACCGAACGATTGTCTCGCCAAGCGCCGCTCGATCAATTGTTGAACAGGCGCCTATCTCAACATCGTCTTCGATAATCACTCGGCCAACCTGGGGAATCTTGTACCAGCGATCCTGTTCGTCTTTGGCAAAGCCGAACCCATCTGAACCAATCACTGCATTATTCTGCACAATACATCGTTTGCCGAGCACCACATCTTCTCTAAGGGAGACGCCGGAATGCAGGAGCGATCCAGCTCCCACGCGTGCGCGTGAGTAGATCACGCAATGCTCCCTGATTTCAACGCCCTCTTCAATTACGGCATCGCTGCCGATGAAAGCGTAAGCGCCGATGGAGACATCTTTGCCAATTTGCGCCGTGTCGGCAATCCAGGCTGTCGGATGGATACTGGCCAATGATCGCGGGACTCGATAAAAAAGTTCGATGGCTTTGGCGAAGATCAGATAAGGATTATGATGAACCAGCAGCGGCACATCAAGTGGCGGGCAATTCGGCCCGACGATCAAAGCAGAGGCCTGCGACCTTTGTGCCGCCTTGTAATATTTCGGATTGGTTAGGAAGCTCAAATCGCCAGACTGCGCCCGTTCAAGAGTCGCCAGGCCGTTGATCTGCACTTCTCCAGCGCCACGGAGCGTACAGTCGAGCTTTTCTGCTACCTCACTCAATTCCATTAAAATGGTCAACCCTTCATTGCTTGTCAGTTCTGGCGCGGCTGCAATCCGTAGCTTTCCAATATCTGAGCTAGCAGATTAAACCCCAGGCCGCCACGCCATGTTGTTTTTGATTCGATTCGTTTAGAATATGTCAAATCGTTGTTTGTTGAGTCAACCAGCTTAGGCGGAATGAAGATGGTAATAGATGTACAAAACAGGTTTTTTAACTATCTGCGCGTCGAACGCGGGCTTTCTCCGAACACCCTGCTAGCCTATAGCACAGATCTTGAGAAGCTGGCGGCCTTTGCTCAACAATCAGGAAAAGATTTGCTTTCCCTGGAGAGAGACGACCTGATTCGATTTATTCAATATCTCCATGAGCAGGGACTTGAAGCCAGGAGCATCGCGCGAGCCCTGGTGACGGTTCGCAGTTTCTTCAAGTATCTCGTTCTGGATGGTCATCTAAAACGCGACCCCAGCACCAATCTCGAATCACCGAAATCATGGCAATCCCTGCCCAAGTTTCTGATCGCCGAAGAAGTTGAGCGATTGCTGGATGCGCCGGACACTTCAAGTGATGTGGGCATACGCGATAAAGCCATGCTGGAGGTGCTGTATGCGACGGGCCTGCGTGTTTCTGAACTGGTCGCCCTCAAGTTGGAGGATATGAATCTTGACCTGGGCTTCTTGACGACTTTAGGGAAGGGGAGCAAAGAGCGCACCGTGCCGCTTGGTCAAAGTGCCATTGGCTGGGTTCGCCGCTACCTGACTGTGCGGGCGCGATGGCTACAGGATAAAACGACGCCGCTACTCTTCGTGAATAAAACCAATTCTCCGGTCAGTCGGCAAGCATTCTGGAAACTCATTGGGGTATATGGGAATAGAGCAAAAATCGGCCACATCACGCCACATCTGTTGCGGCACAGTTTTGCCACGCATTTGCTGGAAAACGGTGCTGACCTGCGCTCGGTTCAACTGATGCTTGGCCACGCCGACATCAGTACGACGCAGATTTACACGCATATTACCAATGAAAGGCTTAAGCAGATATACAAGAAGTTTCACCCGCGAGCCTGACCCCTTTCTAGCTGTTGTGCGGCTTGCTGAATTCGAGGATTTTTTCGCAACCCTGCTGTTGTTTGCTGCGCTTACGCCAGAAGATCGATTGACGTTGACGGTTTTAGAAGTCATTTGGTTGACAAAAGCAATACTGCTTTCTACGATGTAGGCGTGGTTGCGACCATCGAAAATGTTCTGAAAAGAACTCGAAGCGGAATCCTGAGTTGCCTGAAAATGAAAGGGCGGCTAACGGTTGAAGAATTAGCAGGCGCGATTGGCGTGAGCAAGGTTTGCATTCGCCGCCATCTGGACTTATTGGGCCGTGACGAGTTGATTGCCTTCGATGTTGAGAAACAGGATCGCGGCAGACCTGCGCATATTTATTACCTGACTGCAAAATCGGAAAGTCTGTTTCCGACGGGTTATGCCGCGTTCGCACAGGGAATGCTCAAACAGATAGGCAGGCAGTTTGGCGAACAGGCGATGCATGCGACTATTGCTGGCTATGCGGAAGAAGCCAGCACAACGTTTAGAGGTGAACTGGAGCATAAATCGGGCGAAGAACGAATTCAGGGCTTCGTCGCTCTTTTGAACCGCAGCGGCTATGAGGCGAACGTTACTGCCCTCGAAAATGGCGGCTATGTTGTAGAACAACGAAATTGCCCAGTGCTGGCGCTGGCATTTGAACACAAGCAGATTTGCGAGGAAGAATTGCGCGTTTATCGTAACATTCTGGATGTGGAAGTAATCCGTGAATGTCGGATTGCCGGCGGCTTTTCAAGTTGCATCTATAAAGTTTTCCTTTCACAAGACCGCACTGGCGTCCATGCGCAGAGCGAAGCTTCTTTGGAGCAATGATTAATGGCATCCATAAATACTGAGAAAATTCTCAAAGCCCTCCAAACAGTTAGAGATCCATGGCTCAACCGCGATATTGTAGCGCTTGATTTCGTCAAAGATATACAGATTGAGGATCATATTGTCAGGTTCAAGTTGATTCTCAACAGGCCGTCCGCCTCGGCTCAAGCCTTACTTGAACAAGCGGCTCGGGAAGCCGTTCTAAACCTTGATGATTTGCAGGCTGTAGAAATTGAAACCGGCTGGGAAATTTCTGCCGGAAGGGCTACAGAGGGGAAGCAATCCGTGCCAGGCGTGAAAAACATCGTCGCCGTTAGTTCAGGCAAAGGCGGCGTTGGCAAGTCAACTGTTGCGGTCAACCTTGCAGTATCCCTGGCGCAGGCTGGCGCAAAGATTGGGCTGCTTGACACGGATGTTTACGGGCCAAACGTGCCCATTATGGTTGGCGTTAATGAGCAGCCGCTGGTGCGCGGTCAGATGTTGATCCCGAACTCGGCGCATGGCATTAAAGTCATGTCGCTCGGTTTCCTGAATCCGGGCGATAAGCCTGTTGTTTGGCGAGGCCCGATGCTTCATACGGCGGTTCGGCAATTTCTTTATGATGTCGAGTGGGGCGAGCTTGATTACCTTGTCGTGGATATGCCGCCGGGAACCGGCGATGCGCAATTGAGTCTGGCACAGTTGGTGCCCGTTCAAGGAGCCGTGCTGGTGACGACGCCTCAAGAAGTCGCCATGGCTGATGTGCGGAAGGCGATCAATATGTTCGAGCAAGTTCACATCCCCGTGCTCGGCATCGTCGAGAACATGAGTTATTTCGTTTGCGAGAATTGCTCGACCCGGCACGCCATATTTGGCACCGGCGGCGGCAACGAACTGGCCACTCGCTTCAACGTGCCCCTGCTAGGCCAGGTGCCGCTCTCACTGAGCGTCAGGGAAGGCGGCGATGCCGGTGTGCCCATTGTTATCGGTGAGCCAGACAGCTTGCAAGCCGCAGTATTCAATGAGATAGCGGATAATGTCGCCACGCAAATTAGTTTGCAAGCGATCAAGGGTGCCGGGCTGCCGGTGATCAACCTGCGCGACAATCGGGGTGACAGCTTCGCTGTTTAGGAGGCTGCCAAGTCGCGCTGATTTGCGCTATAATATACAGTCAACGTCTGTAGAGATCGTTGATTACTTCGATAACCTATGAAGTGAGGAAAAAAAGATGCTGACACTGACAAATAACGCTGTTACTGAAGTCAAAAAATTTATGGAAGGTGAGACTGCCGGGCCGGAAGCCGGATTGCGTATTCGTGTCGTACCGGGCGGCTGTAGCGGCTTCTCTTACTCGATGCAGATTGAAGATGCGCCGCGTCAAGGAGATGAAATACTCGACCATGACGGCTTGCGCGTCTTCGTCGATATGTTCTCGCAACAATACCTTGACGGCGTACAGGTTGATTACGTGAATTCGGTTATGGGTTCCGGATTCACTTTCAACAATCCAAACGCCACTGGCAGTTGCGGCTGCGGCAGTTCCTTTTCGGTATAACCAGGGATCGCCCTGCGTGCTTAAATCCGAAAAGGATCAGCCTTCGTTTGAATGGTGGCGGATGCTTATGTGGTTTAGCGTTCCGCCACCTCGACGAATGGCGATTAAGCTATAAGTAGTTGAATCAGTGGTTAAGGCTGTCCCGAAAAGCCGGGCCGGTGTTATATCGCTGCTTCAGAGACTCTTTCTGTCGCTATAATCTAGAAACCTATCATTCTGGAGGTCCCATGAAGAAGATCGCGGTTTTTCTTAGTCTGATGTTCACGCTTGCAGCTATATCAGCCAGCGGGCAGAGCGGCGGAGAAGGGAAGCTAGGTGCTGATAAGGCAGAAGGACCGCAGGTTGGTCAGGCTGCCCCGGATTTTCAGCTACCCTGGGCGACCCAAGAGAAGCTCTACATCAGCCCGAATGAGTGGCTGAAACTTTCAAGTCTTCAAGGCTCCAATGTGATCCTGGCCTTTTATCCGGCGGATTGGTCAGGTGGATGTACGACGGAAGTCTGCACCTTCCGGGATAGCTGGAACGATCTCGCCAAATTGGATGCGAAGCTGCTGGCCATCAGCGGTGATTACGTCTTCTCACATCAAGAATGGGCGAAGCATCATAAACTGGACTTTCCATTGCTACAGGATCACGATCACGCCATCGCGAAGCTCTTTGGCAGTTATCAGCCGGCGCTTGGCGGCATCAACAAGCGGACAGTCTACCTGATAGACAAGAAAGGCATCGTGCGTTATAAGAATCTTGCATTCAAGGCCAGCGCCAAGGAAGATTACGAAGCGCTACGGGCAGAATTGACGAAGTTGCAGGCGCAAGCTAAGTAAACGCAGATATACGGCTCTCAAATCGCTTGAAGACGCTGACGGTTAAGCTTGGAAATAGTTGATTTAATGGCTAACAGCTATAATCTGAAGTGATTTCGAGTCAGATTGAGGTTAATGATTTACATAAAGAGTCGGCACGCCGACTCTTTATGCTTTATAAGGCTGTGAGGATGACGTCAATCATCTGCTGACAGGCTTTTGAGGCAGAAGCTGATAGCAGTGAATCACTGTAAGTCTGAGGGCGGTTTTCGTGTAGAGAGGACATAATGGAAACGAGCTTAACTTCTCCTAAATCATCTCTGTTGCTTGATGCTCAGAAAACGCTCAACGCGCAGTTTTCGGATGTGCTCGGCTGGACGATGGCTCGCACCTATAGCGACCCGGTTCAAGAACACCAGACAGTGCGAGAGAGAGTTGGATTAATTGATTTATCCTATTATGGAGTGATCAAAGTTGGCGGGCAGGAAGCGGCGCAGTTTCTCAATGGTCTGGTGACCAATGATGTCAAAACTCTGGAGGCGCACGCGGGAATGCGTGCGGCCTTTCTCACAGGACACGGAAAAGTCAGGGGCCTTTGCCGCATACTGAGATACCAGGACAACTTCCTGATTATCAACGATCCGCAGACGCACGAAAAAATCTTTAAGTATGTCTTCCCTTTTTCCTATGCCGGCGATTTTCGTGTAGAAGATGTTTCGGAACAGTTTCGCACACTCTCTCTACAGGGGCCGAAGGCGGCGGCGGTTTTGAAAGAAATATCTTTCGAGCCCGTTCCCTCGCTCGCGGAAAACTACTGGGTTGAAACGATTATCGGTGGGCATCAGGTGATGGTCGTCCGCACGTCACATACGGGTGAGCCTGGTTTTGATCTTCTAATCCCCGATTCGGGTCTGAAGGATATATGGGATTTCATCCTCTTAAAAGGCGCTTTTCACGGGCTTGCGCCAGTCGGCCTGGATGCGTTAAACGCTTTGCGAATCGAAGCCGGAATCCCTGTATACGGCATTGATGTAGATGAAAGCAACATGATGCTTGAGCTTGGAATGACGGACGCCGTCAGCTTCAGCAAAGGGTGCTATACCGGTCAGGAAGCGGTGGCGATGGCGACTTATCGCGGACATATCAGCAAGAAGTTATCTGGCTTGTTGATTGAAGGCGATAGAGTGCCCGCAGCAGGCTCCAAAATTTCAAAAGACGGAAAAGAGATCGGCCAGGTGACCAGTGCAACCCGCTCTTTAAGCATTGGCGGCGTTATCGCACTTGCTTATCTCAAGTACGGATATTTCGATTCAGGCAATCAGGTTCAAGTTCAAGATGCAGACGGAATGATGACGGCGCGCGGCATTGAACTGCCTTTTTATCAGAATTTACCTTCATAAAGTGAAGCAATCGCCTTGCCTGTCTGGATGAATAAGATCAAGCGATTCTCTGACTTGGAGTAAATTCTGAAGTCATCGAACCGAGAGCCTCTGCGCCTCGGCTTAGATTCCTAACCTGGGCCAATATCTTCCTAGAATAAGGACGGTTGTTTGATGAGCGATTCCGGTCTGATGACGGGTAATCCGATCATCTCCTTGAACAGATTGCAACTCCCAGGCGAATGTCCCTGAAAGTGATTGTTGAAGTATCCATAAATCCGACTGACTCTTTCCTGCAATGCCGCGAAGGCTTCGCTCCACTGGGTTAATTCTTTTGAGCGGTCCAGTTGAATGCGGCTAAAGTTGGTCAATTCGCGTTGCCCAAACCACCTCACATAAGCGAAATCAGCCGGATAGTTATCGATAAGGCCAAAGCTCAAGGTGCGATGCATCCAGCGGCTGTCGGTCAGCGTCAGTGCCACGCGCTTGCGCGCAAGCACATCAATGGTTTGTTTGTTGAGCCAGTTTGCATCCCTAAACTCGACGGCGAATCGTAGATGTGCCGGCAGCAGGTCGATGAAACTGCTGAATGCGGCTTGCTCGTTTGGAGAAAAATCCGGTGGCAGTTGAATCAGCACGCAGCCTAATTTTTCTTCAAGCGGGCTAATGCGTTGGATGAACTGTTCGAGGATGCCCTGGCTATCTCGCAAGCGGTTTTTATGAGTGATTTCTGAAGGCAGCTTCAAGGAAAAGTTGAAGCCTGCGGGCGTGCGCTCCATCCATCCCTTAACTGAATTCTCAGATGGAATGGCATAAAAGGTTGAATCTACTTCGACTGTATTGAAGATATCGGCGTAAAGACTGAGCATCTCCCTGGTTTTTGTGCCGCGTGGGTAGAATGAGCCTACCCAGTCTTCATAGTTCCATCCTTGTGTGCCTAAGAAAATTTCTGTCCGCATAACGATTTTGACCCGGCATTGAGTATACTACGCCAGACGCCCGCAAAACAGTGAGGCTTGGCTATCACTGCGGACAAAGGGAGGAAGACGGTGAAGGAGAAAACGGTGATTTGCCAGATCGGTGTGATGGGTTCTTCTAACGACGTTTTGCATGAAGCTGATCGGCAACGATTGCAGGAGATTGCCGAGCGGCTCGGCGTTGCCATTGCTTCGCAAGGCTGTTCGCTGGTTACCGGCGCGACCACCGGATTGCCTGATATGGTTTCGCGCGCCGCACGGCAGCATGGCGGCCTGACCATAGGCATATCGCCGGCCATTTCCGAGATCGAGCATATCAGCCACTATAAGTATCCGATTGATGCCGCAGAGGTGATGATCTATACGGGGTTCGGCCTGAAAGGGCGCAATGTTATCAACATCCGTTCATCGGATATCGTAATCATTTTCGGTGGCGGGATGGGAGCGCTCAACGAATTCACGATTGCTTACGACGAAGGCAAGATCATCGGTGTATTGACAGGGACTGGCGGCATTGCTGATCATCTTCGAGAAGTCGTCGGCTTTGCCGATAAGCCAACGACTGCGCGCCTGATTTATGCTTCAGAGCCTGAGCGTTTGATTGACGAGTGCTTGTCGGCCTGGCACAGCCGGAAGGCCTGAAAATGATGGTCGCCCTGTAAGCTTTCTTGTCGCAAATTTGTTGCTCCAAGGGTTATGAAGCGGCGGTGTTCGGTGTGTGCCAATAGCGCGTTTCGTAATAGTTGCGGATGGCCGCGATGGCTTCCTTAAAGCTTTGTTTGCTGGCCTTCTCGTCAGCCTCGCTCGATGTGACGACGACCTTGCCGTCTTCGCCCGGCTTGATGGCGAATGTGCAACCTGGCGTGAGCAATTCGACTAATCCTCCCCAAACCGTTTCATCGAATATGACGACATAGCCATCGCCGCCATAAGCAAATACCGCGTTGTCGCCGGCTTTAACAAAAGAGAGATCGTGGTCGGCACTGAGCCAGTCAATCAGTCCCGAAAGCTCGCCGAGCAAGCCTTTGTAAGGCCCGCTAAAGTTAGATTGGCTCTCCATTTTGCTCATCCTTGATTCCCCGAACCGAGAAATTGGTTCAAGCATCGATTGGGCGACCGCCCAATCTCAATGTACCGTTCAGCCGCGTCCCTGCCAGCCGATCTCTTTCAGCTTGCCATCTACAACGATAGTCGGCACGGTTGGATCGCCCTTGGTATAGGCAAACATCTCTTTGCGGTATTCGAGATTATCCTGTGCGTTGCGATCTTCGAAAGGAATGCCGTGCGCGTTGTAATGCTCGCGGGCTTTCTGGCAGTATGGGCAGCCGGGTTTGGTATAAAGAATAACCGCCATTGTTTCATCTCCCGAATCAAGATTCTCAAGCAGCCTCACAGTCGAGGCTAGTTTAGCAAAGGGCTGGTCATGTGCCAAGCAGCAGTGCAAACCAGTTGAGCGGCTAAGGATTCAATGCTATCTTTGCGGCAACCTGAAAATCTCTATACGAGGAAACCATGGCCATACAAGATGAAGCAAAGAAGCGCGCCGCCGAACGGGCGGTCGAATTTGTTGTCGACGGACAAATCGTCGGGCTGGGCACAGGCTCGACATCGCATTATGCCATCGAAGCGCTGGCGCAGCGTGTTGGTGAAGGCTTACGAATTCAGGGCGTCGCGACTTCTGAGGCAACCGCGCAACAGGCGCGCGCTCTGGGCATTACGGTCTTAGACCTGAATGAGGTCTCAACGGTTGACCTGACAATTGATGGGGCTGATGAAGTTGACGCGGCTTTCAATATGATCAAAGGTGGCGGCGGCGCGCTGACGCGAGAAAAGTTGGTAGCGCTGGCTTCCAAAAAGCGCGTCTTCATCGTTGATCAGACCAAGCTGGTCAAGCAACTCGGCGATGGCTGGCCGCTGCCTGTCGAAGTTTTGCCCTTTTCCTGGCAACACGCTAGAGCGAGAATTGCTCAGTTGGGTTGCGAGCCCCAGTTAAGAATGAGCGGCGAGCGTCCCTTTGAGACTGATAACGGAAATTATATTCTCGATTGTCGCTTTAAGGGGATCGCCGAACCGCAAAGAGTAGAGCAGTGCCTGAAGCTTACTCCTGGCGTGGTCGAATGCGGATTATTCATTGGCATCGCTGATGTTCTGGTCATCGGCTGGCCTGATCGCGTTGAAGTGCGCGAACGCCCTGCGTCTGCAAGTCCGAATGAGCCGATCTGCTAAAAACCATTTGTGTGAAAAATCAAACACCTGAAATGCGCAAAGCACCTTTGCTGCGGTGATGACTTGCTGTAGAATCCGCCTCAAGCCCCGATCATTCTTCTCCATGAAAATTAAGGAGACTGCTTGCCATGAATTCTGACTGGCGGGAAGGATTGTTTGAATCTTTCGAGGCGCTGATCGATATCGAAATCTGCTGCAAGCCTGCACAGGTGCCGGAAAACAACAAGCTGCTGCGTTGTTTCCAGTTCATCAAGATGGATAGGGTTTCAGTAGGCGACTATTGCTGGAACGGCGACTGCACGAATTGCCAGATCTGGTACGAATCCGAGAGTGGCGACACGAAAGCGGCGCTCGCTTGCAAGATGTATGTGCGGCGTGGCCTCGTCATCACCCGCCTGAGCGAGCATCTTCAGGATGATCTGCGCGACGAGCCGTAAGCTTTTGCAGCCAAGCCAGGGGTTGCTTGTGTCTTAGTAAAAGCGTTGGCGAGCCAGGTCGCGGAAACCGATCAACTGTGCAACGTTTTTTGGCTCTGATCTTCCGGGCGCGGCTTGAACAGGAAGCGATAAATCATTTCAGATAGTGCGTCAATCGCGCGGTTCTTATCAAAACTGATCGCCCCCGTGCAGTAGTCTTGCGAAAGATCGAAGACGACGCGATGCACAACGAAGGAAGCCGCTTCGACGTCAATTTCGTAGGTCAGCCTGGCTTTGTTGGCAAGCGAGATCAGTTCCTGGAGCTTGGCAATAGAACGCTCGGTCATCGCTTTATGCCGGGTCGCAAATTCGGCGTCTTTCAGCACCAGTTCGCAGATGACGCGATGCAAGCCGGAAAGTTTTTGCTTGTCGACGATGGCATTGGCGACGGCGTGCTTGATGCGCGCCGGAAACTGCTCGTCAAAGAGATGTTCCGGCTTCAAGCCGTCAAAGATATTCATGAACAACTCGTCACCGAGACGGTCAAAGATGGTCAACAACAACTGGCGCTTGTCGGTGAAGTAAACGTAAAAGGAGCCGACGCTGACCCCTGCCGCGGCGGCGATGTCATTTGACGTCGTCTTTTCATAGCCGCGTTCCTGAAATAAATGAATCGCTGCCTGGACAATCTTTTCCTTCGTCTGCCTGCTGCGCGCCTGCTTCGGGTCTGCGGGCACGCTGACGGCCACCGTATCTCCCATACCTTTAACCTCGTCTTACAACTTTACTCAAAACCGCAGGCAATTATACCAATCCCTGAGCCGGCATTCAAAATGATTATTAATAAAATGAATCGTAGCTCAAATATTTTTTATAGAACTTGAGCTTGATCTCATCGTTGGATACACTACGAATGAAACTTGGGCTTTGGCTCGCAAAGGAATTGAAAGGAGAATAACGATGGGCAACAGCATAAAGAAAGTATTCGGCATGGCGCTTTTGACGACCATTCTAGCGGCGCTGGCGATTCCGGCATTGGCGCAGAACGTGACGCACTCGATGGCCTTCTCGCGGCAGGCAAAGCTCGGCGGCCAGACGCTTCAACCGGGCAAATACAATGTGGCTTACGATGATAAGAAAGATGGCGAGGCGGTGGTCACCAAAGATGGCAAAGAAGTATTGAAAGCGGCCTACAAGCGCGTTGAATTGAGCAATGTGCCGGCAGATAGCGCCGTCGTTTTTGTTGCGGCTGGCGACGGTTCATTCAAAGTTCGGCGCATCGAGATCAAGGGCTCCAAAACGGCGCTGGTATTCGAATAGTCTAAGCGATTTGCAAATCTATAAAGCACTGGCCTGATGCGGCAATGCGATTAAAAATAACCTCAGCCGCATCAGGCCAGAAATGATTGCCACCCTACTGGCAGGCGATTTATTGAATCGTCTTCAGCGCATCACTCGCATTTGCATTCAAGATCGGCAGAGAAGTCGCGGGCTTCGGTGTGCTCACCGGCTGCGCTCGTCTCTCGATGAGATTGTAGAGCGTATCGCGTTCGATAGGGATGCGCCCCGCGCCGCGAATGATCTCTTCGATACCGTCTCTGGTCAATTGATTGTTATTGCCGTCTGCAAGATAAGATTCCATTAACGAGCCACCGTCGTTGATCGTGCCGTCAAGATCGTCCGCGCCGAATCGTAAAGCTACCTGCGCGATGTTGGTTCCGAGCATCACCCAGTAAGCTTTGATATGTGCGATGTTGTCGAGCATCAATCGCGACACGGCAATGGTCTTCAGGCTGTCGATTCCCGATGGGCCGGGCAGGTGTGAAAGCTCCGTGCCTTCAGGATGAAAGGCCAGCGGGATAAAACATCGAAAGCCGCCGGTCTCGTCCTGTAGCTCGCGCAGCTTGACGAGATGGTCAATACGGTCTTCATAAGATTCGATATGGCCGTAGAGCATCGTCGCGTTGGTTGGCACGCCGTGCCGGTGGACTTTTTCGGAAAGCTCAAGCCATCGTTGGCCAGATGTCTTGTGCGCGCAAATTTTACTGCGCGTCGGCTCACGCAAAATCTCAGCGCCGCCGCCGGGACAGCTATCCAGACCGGCGGCAATCAATCCTTCAATCACTTCCTCATCCGTCATCCGGCAAATACGCGTCAGGTGGTCGATCTCGACCATCGTAAACGCCTTCAAATGCATATCCGGGAAATGGCGCTTCAACTCTTTCAGGAGGTTCGTGTAGTAGTCGAACTTCAAGCGCGGATGCAGGCCGCCGACGATGTGCAACTCGCGCGCGCCTTCGCCATAAGCTTTGCGCGCAATCTCAACACATTCTTCGACTGTCCACTCGTAACCTTCAGGGTCGCGGACGCGCTTGTAGAAGCCACAAAAGGCGCAATCGGAGATGCAGATATTCGTATAGTTCATATGCCGGTTGACGTTGTAATAAGTCTTATCGCCATTGATGCGCTCGCGAACATGATTGGCCAGCGCGCCGAGGGCGATCAGGTCATCACTCGCAAACAACGCCACGCCGTCTTCATATAACAGTCGTTCGCCGGCTTCTACTTTTTCAGCAATCGTTTTGAGTTCTTTCGATAACGCAGTTGAAACCATGTCATTCTCCATCAAGCCAGTCCGCGCCAGGGGCATCGCACGCCAATCTGATTATACAAACATCGTCTCGCCTGACCAAACGATTCGCCTGGGAGCGCGGGCGTCTCGCCCGCAAATGCGCAGCGTTGCAAACCTGGCAGGCAAGATGCCTGCGCTCCCAGGCTGCATAACCGCTCAATGCTTCTTCAACAGAACGATCAAGGCGATGACGGCGATCCAGAAGAGCACGAAGAAGAAGATCTTCCAGAAGCTGTACGGGCGGTCGCCCTGCACTTCGCCTGTGCGCGCATTGATCATCACTTGATAGACCTTCTGATTGAAGCGATAAGCGGCCAGGTAAACCGGCAGCAGGATGTGTTTGAAGGTGATGTCCGAATACGCCGTGTCAATCTGATGGACGCGCTGCTCGTCGCCGCCTATGTCACTGCGAACGTCGCTGTCGATCACGCCGGCCATGATCTGCTTCGCTTCTTCGAAGCCTGCGGGCAACTCGACCTGATAGCGTTGTGCTTTGTAGCCCGAAAGGTAAGCCGGTTCGTAAGCGTTCAACAATTGCAAATCCCAGGGCTCAAGCGCCGCCAGCCGCTGCCGCGAAACCGATTGGGTTGCCGGAATCAGTATGTCATCAAAGGCGCGCGTTACCTCGCCGGACGCCGAATACCAGCGCGTCTGCTGCACCTGACGAGTGCGGGTCACGGTGTTGCCTTGCTGGTCTTGCTCCGTATAGGTTTCGGTGACGTAGTAATGTTCGCCGCGCTCGCCTGTGTAAGACGATTCGGTCTGCGAATCATACGTCCAGAAAGGGATGTAGACGCCGGATATCGATTCCTGTGCGGCCAGCCGCTTCAGTGCGTTGGGGGCAAACCAGCGCGACGACAGCCACTGTTTGATGGCGCTATTGGCCTGTTGCTGCGAGACGCCGAACGGCAGTACCGCCTCTGGCGCAACCAAAGGGTCGGCAGCTTTCGGCTGCGCGACGATGGTAGCGCCGCAGAATGAACATTCGCCGGCCACTTCGGGCGGCGTGAAGGTCACCGTCGCGCCGCACTGCGAACAGGTGACTTCGACGGCATTGGCGGCCAGGCTGCCCATCTGCGCCGCGCCGGCGTGCAGGTAAGCTTCATAGGGGCGCTCTTCGACGCTGACGGAGCTTGCAGGAATCGGCTCTTTGCGCCCGCAGTAAGGGCAAACCAGGCAGTTGTTTTGCGGGTCGAAGACCAGGTCAGCGCCGCAGCCAGGGCAGGGAAACCGCTCCTGTTTTCGCTTCACGTTTTTAGGGTCTGATTCAGCCATAGGGCATGTTTTCGGTATGCGCTTCGAGTTGCCGCAATTCAATATGTTTCATTGATCGAAAAGAGCGTATATCAGACTTGAACGGCGTTCTGCAACCGCTCGACTTGAGAATCACCGCAGCGCGCGGCCTTAAGCACAAAAAAGACGCGCCCGCTTGAGCGCGTCCAAGGATATGAGAAGGGTTTCGATTTTCCAGACGTGACAATCGGCTGTGCGCGACCGTTTAACCGGTTGCGCCGCCAGCCGGCAGCGTTTATCGCTTAGCCGTTCGGCGTTGCGATGATGTCTTTCAACTCCGAGCGCAACCGCTCGATCTCTTTAATACGTTCGGCGATCCGGCCAAAGAGCGGTTCCTGCGCCTTGATGCCTTCGCTGATTAAAAAGGCCGCCGCTTCCGAGCGGCTCTTGAAGATGCCCGATTGCACCAGCGCATCAAGCTGTCTCAGCGATTCGTCATTGACGCGAACCATGACGACATGGTCGCGCGCCGCCAATGCCGACTCGATGGCTTTGCTGATCGATTCAGTCGCTTTGCCGAGCACCTCGCCGGTCTTTTGCGCGACGGCTTTTGCCGACGAGGCCAGATCATCCGTGAACGAACTGGGCCTGGGCTCATCGTTCGCCATATGCGTCACGACGATCTCATCCGGGTTTTCGGTCTTTTCTTCGATGATCACATCACCTGATGATTCCTTGTTGTCCCACATGATTGAATACCTCCTTGCTGAATTCCTCGTAAGAGAATTACGGAACGTGCCGGGCGAAAGTTTCAAGGTGAATGGTCAGGAAGCGAAGAATTGCGCCGCCTCGTTGGCGCGATTCTCCCCACAGACTTCCTAAAGGCGATGTTGAGATACCGCGTCGTCAGGCAAAGTGATTGCGCTAGAGAATGCACTTCACTAAGATGGAATTCATTTCGCGATTGGCGAGGCCTGCCGGGAGAATCATTGCGGCGGCGCGGCCATTTGTCGCGGCGCGTTTCAGAAATTTCTAGCCTGTTAAAAGAGAACCGTCATGATGGAAACAGCAACGAAACAAGCACAGTCGGCGATTACCGTTTCGGTGATCAGGAAACTGTTGCACCGCAACGCGCACCCGCATCTGGCGCGCATCTTCTCGAAAGCCTATCCGGTCGAAGTCGCGCGTTTGCTTGCGGCGTTGAAGGGGCCTGAGCGCATCAAGGCGTTCAGGATTCTGCTTGAAACCTGCGATGTGGCGCACGTCGCCAGTATTCTCAGCGAGATGGCGCCAGGCGACAGCCTGGAGTTGATCGAGGAACTGGAGCCGAAAGAGATTGCCCGGCAACTGAGTAAGATGCCTGCCGATGATGCGACCTCGTTGGCTTCTCGCCTGCCTGAGCCGCTGGCCTCGCAAGTCTTGCTGTTGATGGAAGCCGAGCAAGCCGCTGACGTGCGCGAGTTGCTCGAACACGAAGAGCGCACCGCCGGGCGCATCATGACGCGCGACTATTTTGCGCTCGAAGAGGACGTGACCATCGCCGAAGCGGTCACCGCATTGCAGAAACGCTCCGAAGAGTTCGAGATGGTCTTTTATGTTTACGTGGTTGACAAGCGCGATCATCTGGTCGGCGTCATCAGCCTGAAGAAACTGCTGACCACGCCGCCCTCGACGCAGCTCAAGCGCGTCATGGAGCCGAAGGTCATCAGCGCGAAGACCGATGCTGAACAGGAAGAGGTCGCGCGGCTGATCGCCGAATACAACTTGCTTGCCGTCCCCATAACCGATGAGGAAGACCGGCTAGTTGGCATCGTCACGGTCGACGACGCGATTGACGTCATTCAAGGCGAAGTCGCTGAAGACCTGCTGGCACTGGCCGGCGTCACGACGGAAGAAAGCGTCATGACCCCGGCCAGCCGCTCGCTTCGCCTGCGTGCGCCGTGGTTGCTGCTCAATCTTCTCACCACGTTCGCGCCGGCCTTTGTTATCTCGCGGTTTGACTGGGTCATCAGCACTTATCCGGTGCTCGCGGCAATTGTCACCATGCCGATGGGAATGGGTGGAAACGGCGCAACGCAGACGCTAACCGTTATTATTCGCGGGCTGGCGCTAGGCGAAATGTCGAGTGTCGGCCAGGTGACATTGAAGCAAACGCTCGTGGGGATAGGCAATGGCCTGTTGAACGGCATGGTCGGCGCTCTCGTCGTCGGTCTGTTCTTCAAAAACGTCTGGCTCGGCCTGCTGTTGGCGATATCGATGGTGCTCAACCTGACGGTTGCCGCGTTGGCCGGCACGTTGATTCCTATAGCGCTCAAGCGGTTGAACATCGATCCGGCAGTCGCGTCGTCGGTTTTTGTCACAACGTTCACAGACGTCTGCGGCTCGCTATCTTTCCTGGGAATCGCTTCGTTACTGATCCACCTGCTCAAGCCTTGAGCCGCCTTGAAGGGCCAGCCAGGCGGTTTTACACGCGCTCGCGTTATTGCCCCGGCGCTTGCGGGAGATTCACCTTCAATGCCCCGACTCTCGTCTCCAGTTCGCGGAGTTGACCTTCGACCTCCGGGCTGCGATTTTCGACAGCTTGAAGCGTGCGGTCGAGCGCGGCCTTCATCTCATCAAGCCCCTCTCGCGTCACATTAAACTTTCTCTTCTCAGTCGTATTCGTCAGAGCTTTTTCGGTTTCCTGCTTTGCCGTGTTCAGGTAAGCCGCGACGTCTCCCCATTTATGTTGGCGGTAAGAATCCATCGCGCCTTCTACTGCCAGACCAAGGCGTTCGACATCCCCTCTAAGTGTCGGCGCCAGGTGCGGCGCGGTCTTTTCAAGCTCGGCATTCTTCTTTGCCTGTTCCGGGGTGACCTGTTTGATCTCTGAGCCGCCTTTATGGCAGGCCGCGAAGCTCAGGCTGGATAGGATGATGGCAATTACTAGCGCCCTGGTCATTCGGTTCATTGTATGTTCTCCGGTGATTTATATTGAAGCGACGTTGCACGGCGAGCCCTCGTCAGTGACGAATCGCCGCGCCGTGCGAAAATGAAATCTTAGCACGCCTCAATGAGCGATGAAAACTGATTGACCGCCAACATCCGGGCAGTTACAAAGTCGTGTGCAGTCATGTAGGGGCGGCCCTCTGTGGCCTCCCCAGCTTGGATGAGGTCGATTGTTCAGGCAGCGATCCTTGCCAGTTTGGGGCGACCCTCTGTGGTCGCCCCTACATGATTTTCTTAAATCGCTTCTGCGTTGCAGTCTCGCGGCTCACAACAGACGCCGGAAGAGATTGAAGCCGATGGCGAATTTGCTCGGCGGCAGCGCCAGGTTGCTTGAATTATAACGGCTCGTCGTCGTCGCCTGTGTGTTTGTGAAGGTCAAAGAGAAGACGTGCCGACCGATGCGCTTCTCGATGCCGAAGCCGATTTCGGCCTCCGACTTATTGTTGAATCCGGTGAGTTCACCCGTCTCCTCATCAAAGACCGGCAGCACCTGTCCGAGCTTGAAGCCGACGCGCGGCGTGTACTCAAACAATAATGAAACGGTTGGGCGAATCTGTCCGTTGACGCCGAAGCCCAGAGAGCCGCTGTGCCTGCCCAGGTGGACGGCGTCGGTCAACTCGCGCGGAAAGAATCCCGGTCGCGGATTGAAGCGCCCGCTGCCGTTGGCATTGATGTGGACGGCAGGCGAGAAGAAGAGGTTGACGTACTTGGTCACGCTGCGCGCCAGCATCGCCTGTATATTGTAGGTGTAACGTTCGCTGAAATTGTTGTCGCCTTCGACGCTGCAATAAGTCGACTGCGCCAGCGGCGAACGGCCTGCTTCGCTGAGCCAGTGATAGCCTAAGCCGAGTTCAATCGTCTTGCACAAGCCCGGCTGGCAAAGCGGCGAGCGGTAGACGTTGGCATACAGCCGGTCTGTGATGCCGTAGGTCAGGCCGAATGAGGATACAGAGAAGCTGTCGAGTCCAAACAAGTCCTGGCCGGAATCCTCAACCGGGCGCACGGGCTCTGCAAAGCGGTGCGTGAAATAGAGATTCACACTGTGGCGGCGCACCTGTTTGGGAGTCGGCAGGTTGACGATGTGATAATCATAAGGCTCGTAAGCTTTGCTGCTCTCGCGTTCTTTGGTAGCGACAACCGTTTGTGTCTTTGGCGCAGGCCCAGGGATTTCGCCGGCATCAACGCGTGCATAGGTCTTCGTCCGCGTATCGATGCGTAGGCGCTCGCCGTTGACTTCGACGTAAGCAACGCCGGGAGCGTTCTGATCGAAGCTGACTTTGACATCCGCCACTGGCGATGAATCGCCGGTCACGACCAGTTCGCCGGTCATGTCTTCGTGGCCGTCGCCGCAAAAAACCGAGCAGGCGAATTCGAACTTGCCTTCGCGATCAGCCGTCAGCTCGACCGCCTTGGTCTGCCCGGCCTTGATGGTTTCGTTGATGCCGAACTCTTTCAGCGCAAAGCCATGATCGACGTCTTCGGCAGAGATGATCAGCCTGATGCGCTCGCCTTTATGAGCGGTGATGGTTTTCGGTAGAAACTCGAACTTGCGCGCCGTGACTTTAATTTCGCGCGCGGCGGGCGGATCATCGAGTGGATTGGCTTGAGCGGCGGTAAAAAGAAACAGCAGCGCCAAGGGCGCAAGCAGTGTGATGCTTCGCAGATTCGTTCTCATGTGTCTCCTCAGAAATTGATTTACGGGGAAGAGTTCAGTTCTTGATGTTGATCGCCAGTCAGTATAACTCATCACTTTATGGTTTCCAATCTAAAGCGCCGACGCAAAAGGATGGCGATCACCGTTTGAACGCGCGCCGTGGCGCTGCTTGCATTGAGTCTTTGCCAGAATCAAGTATCATAGTTCAGGAAGAATGAAGATCGCATATCTCAGGTTTGGCATGGCAAAAAAGACCACGACGAAAAGCAGGCCGGCGGCGAAATCACAGGGAAAGGCGATGAAGCTTGCCGTCATTGCGGCGGCGGCGATACTGGGACTCGCCCTTCTCTATTTCCTGTTTGTGCGTTCCAACGCTCCCGCGCCGGCGACGCAATCCAATGCGAATCACGCATCGGCGAACGCCCCGGCGAAGCTCGATACTTATGAGATCGTCAACAGCTACCCGCACGACCCGCAGGCGTTTCTGCAAGGGCTGGTCTGGTACGACAACGGCTTTTACGAAGGCACAGGGCTTGAAGAAGGGCGCTCGACCTTGCGCCGCGTCGAGTTTCCTTCAGGCAAAGTTGTCAAATCGATCAAGCTTGCGCCAGACCTTTTCGGCGAAGGGGTGGCGCTCGTGGGCGACCGGCTGGTGCAACTCACCTGGAAAGCGCATCGCGGCTTTGTCTATGATCGCGACACTTTCAAGCTGCTGCGCGAGTTCAGCTATGACACGGAAGGTTGGGGCATCACTTACGACGGTAAGGATCTGGTGATGAGCGACGGCAGCAATACGCTGACCTATCTCGACACGGAATCTTTTCAGCCGGTGCGCCGCCTCAATGTGACGTGGAATGGCCGCCCGCAAGATCAGTTGAATGAACTGGAATACATCGAAGGCGAAATCTGGGCGAACATCTGGCAGGAGGATTACATTCTGCGCATAGACCCGGAGACGGGCCGCGTCAAATCATATCTCGACATGAAGAATCTCTTCCCGCCACAACTGCGCAATGGCTCGGAAGACGTGTTGAACGGCATCGCCTACGATCCACAATCTAAACGCATCTTCGTCAGCGGCAAACTCTGGCCGCGCCTGTTCGAGATTCGCGTAAAGTAAGCAAGGCCACAGAACCGCTCTCACGGGACGCAAGCTAACAGCTTGCGCTACCTCTATTCATCGAGCCGTTCAGCCAACTCCTGCGGCGTCGTCGCCGGCGCAAGGCAGGTGTAGTTGCGGCAGACATAAGCCGTCGCTTTGCCATCAATCATTGCTCGATCTGCGAGCAACTTGATGGCTTCGATGGCTTGCGGATCATTCGGCTCGCAGCCCGCCACCACCTTGTTAGGCAGAAAGCGTGAATAAATCTCTTCGATGAACAGGCGAACTTCATGCGAATCCGCGTCGCCGATGAGGGCAACCTCCTTCGCCTCTGACAGGTAGAGATCGAGCGCGCCAAGCAGGTAGCCGAAGGCCGAAGGGTAGCGCGTCATCGCTTGCTGCAGAGTGCGCAGGAGGATCGCCGCGAATTTTTGATAATCGCTCTCCATGGTCAGCAGGTGCAGCTTCAAAAAGACCTGCGCCGCGACCGAATTGCCTGACGGGATGGCGTTGTCGAAGTAATCTTTAATGCGCGTGATCAGTTCTTCGTGATCTTCCGAAGTGAAGAAGAAGCCGCCGTTCTTGGCATCCCAGAACTGCGCGATCATGGTGTCGGCAAGGTCGCGCGCGGCGTTGAAATACTTTGTCTCAAAGGTCGCTTCGTAGACCGCCAACAAGCCTTCGATAACGTAAGCATAATCTTCGAGGTAGCCGTTGAGCTTCGCCTGCCCGTCTTTGTAGGTACGCAGCAGCCGGCCATCGCGCATCAGATGGTTGAGAATGAACTCGGCGTTGCGAATGGCTACTTGTCGATAGTCGTCGCGGTTCAGGATGTTCGCCGCTTCAGCGAATGCGGTCAACATCAGGCCGTTCCAGGCGGCCAGAGATTTCTCGTCGCGGCCAGGGCGCACGCGCGCTTCGCGGACGTGAAACAGACGTATGCCGCCGGTTTTGAGGCGTCGCCACGTCTTGTCAACATCAAGCCCTTTTGCCGCGGCGAATTCCTCAAGCGTTTGCGGGGTGTTGAGAATTGATGTGCCGTGCTCGAAGTTGCCGCCCTCCGTCACATCGTAGAACTCGCAGAACAAGCGGCCTTCTTCTTCGCCGAGGAGGCTGATCACTTCAGCGGGAGTCCAGACGTAGAACTTGCCTTCTTCGCCTTCGCTGTCGGCATCTTCGGATGAATAGAAGCCGCCGCTGCGGTCGGTCATGTCGCGGATGATATATTCAAAGGTCTCTTCGGCAACCCGGCGATAGTCGGCATTCCTGGTCTGCTGATAGGCGTAAAGATAAGTGCGCGTCAGCAGGGCATTGTCATAAAGCATCTTCTCGAAGTGCGGCACGAGCCAGCGCGCATCAACCGAATAGCGCGCGAAGCCGCCGCCCAGATGATCATACATGCCGCCGGCGGCCATGCGCTTGAGCGTCGTTTCAACCATCTCAAGCGCCTGCGGCGAATTCGTGCGCTTCGCATAGCGCAGCAGAAACATCAGGCTCATCGATGGCGGAAACTTCGGGGCACTGCCAAAGCCGCCGAACGCCTGATCATAATTGCGCGACAACCCCAGAAAGGCTTGCGTCAGGAGGTCGCCGGTCAGCATCTCTTCGGAAGCGACAAAGCGATTGATCTTGTTCAACTCAGAGGTGATCGCCGTGGCGCTCGACAGCACGTCGTCGCGGCGATTGCGATACGAATCATTGATGGCGAGCAGGACTTGCGGAAACGCAGGCATACCGTGACGCGGCACCGGCGGAAAGTATGTGCCACCATAAAACGGCTTCAGGTCAGGCGTCAAAAACATGGTCATCGGCCAGCCGCCACGCCCTGTCATCATCTGCACGGCATTCATATAGATCGAATCGATGTCGGGCCGCTCTTCACGATCAACCTTGATGCAGACGAAGTTATCGCTCATCAGCTTGGCGATGGCTTCGTTCTCAAAAGACTCTTCTCTCATCCGATGGCACCAGTGACAGGCGGAATATCCCACACTCAGAAGGATGGGCTTATCCTCATCTCGCGCACGGGCCAATGCTTCAGGCCCCCAGGGATACCAATCGACGGGATTGTGCGCATGTTGCCGGAGATAGGGACTATTCTCATTGATTAGATGGTTCGTATGTTTTGCTGTTTCGTTATCGTTTTGATGATCACTCATTGGTTTGTCTCCAAGTCCATCTTTTGTGACTCTTTCGCTTACCGCTTTTCACTTCATGCATATGGACAGGATGAAGTCCTTGCTGTTTGCAAAACGCTTGCAGGTTGGTAATGACCACCAGGTTTCCATCCGGGCTGATGAAACCTTTATGAATCTTGAGAATGTTGAGGTTCGGTCTTCCATCTATATGAGTCCACCCGTGATGGCTATGTATCCTACCATTTGATACAGCGACCATATGAGTAGGATCAAGACCGTTTTGACGACAGAATGCCGTCAGGTTGGTAATTGCACCAATCGAGTTTCCATCTGGGGAAATGAAGCCTTCGTAGGTTTTTATATAATCGCGTTTTCGTTTGCTGTTGTCGTGTGTCCACCCTTTATAAGATTTCAGCTTGCTCTTTCCCTTTGCGAGTCGGTGCATCGAAGGAAAATCAAGTCTGTGATCACGGCAGAACTCGAATAGATTGACGATAGTTACTTCATTGCCTTCTGGATCAACGAAGCCTTTCCAGACGCGAGCGTTCTTGTTCCCAGGAGAGCCAGCAAGGGGATAGATATTGAATCCCAGTTTCCTATCAGTGCATCGGGTTTGATCTATCCATTTCTGCTCGGTCAGCAGTAATTCATTAACTGGCACAAGTTCCAATATGGAAAATTCAAAAGAGTCCACGCCATATTTGTTCCATGCTTGCTGAAGGTGTACGTTCCTATGGTTTCCGCGTCGAAGGCTATAAACATGACGAGTCCATCTTTGAGATAGACTTACTGCGCTGCCTATATAAACTTTGCCATTCCGCTTACATCGAATTTGATAAATTCCTGACGTCGTCGGTAGAGGATGTGGCGAGACGATGGTTTGGTTCGTGTGTTTGTGCTCTGACATTCTGTCCTCGCCGCAAAGGATTCGGCCACACGAAGACTATAATCATTGGGGTGATGAATCGCCAGCAGACCGCCCGGTCAATGGGGCGATACATTCGCGCCGAAGCTGGCGCGGTAGGTCTTGCCGCTGCTGTCTGAGCCGACGCTGGTGCAGATGATGCGGCCCTGCCAATCGGCAGGCGCGCGGCCAGGCATCTCGACGCTCACAGTGAAGCTCAAGGAGCCGTCAGCGCCGAGCCGGTGGTAAAAGGGAATCTGTTGCTGCCGGCTTGCGCCGCTGGCCGCGCGCGTGACGATAGCCATTCTCTCCCATTGCGTGGCGTGCCCGGCTTGATCGGCCATGTGAAAGGTCAGGTCATAACGATAACCGCCGGCGGTGCGCGAGGCGCGCACGCTGGTCAGACGCGCATCCACCAGGCCAAACGTGCCGCGCGGCAAAACCAGTTCGGTGGCCGCCGGCTGGCGCAGCGTCGCAGGCGCGGCGGTTACAGGTTGCACAGGGCGTGTAGGCTGCGCCGCGCCTGGCTCGCGCGGGGCAGGGAACGTGCGCGCGTCAACGGCTCTCTGTGGCTGCGTATCGGCAGGCTCAAGGCTGCGGCGCGTTTTGATTTGCGCATCACCGGCAACCTCGCTGCGCGGCGCGTTGGCTGCATCGCGGACAGTCGGTTGAGCGACATTGGCTGCCGCCTGTTCCTGATAATCAACCGCCGACTGCGGCGTTTGAACGGTGATCGCCGGCGGCGCTGAATTGTTTTTGGCGCTTGTATTCTTTGTCGATGGCTGCACAGGTTTGCGCGCCGCGTTTGAGATCACCGTATAGATGCCGATCAGCGCCAGCAATCCGAGTGCGACCGAGATTACAATCGCCGCCAGGCGATATTTTCGCCCCTCGTCTTGCTCAACTATCGCAGCCACTGGGGCAGACGCCGGCAGTTCATTCTGATCACCTGCATTATCGGCGACGGCGGGGGCGGCGGCGGGCTGTGCGAGGCTCTCCAGAGCCTGTTCGTATTCTTCTATTCCTGATCGTCTGGGCTGCCTTTCTGATGACATAGGCCTTGACTGCGCCTCTGAGGATACGAGATGAAGGCGGCGTGCATCGCGCGCGTCTTCAGCCGTCGCCGCTTCGGCTTTGTCTTGCGCGCGCGGCGCTTCAAACGATGAAGAGATGCCATGCGCGGTGAGCGCCGTGTGATGCACAGGGCATTCGGAGAACGTCAGCGGGTACTCGGCAGCGCACGCCGGACAATAGAGCACGACCGCGCCCGCTGTCTGCGGCTTTGCCGCTGCGGTGGCTTCAATCGGAGCTGCCGATGCTGATTCATCCAGCGACGCGCCGTCTTCGGGACAGAACTGATACTCGTCTTTGAGCGCGATGCCACATTCCGGGCAGGTTTTCATGGCGTCCTCCATGATGAATTGAGAATGAATTGAACAACGGGAACTTCCAATAGGCTGATGCGTTTGCCCTGCTGTGAAGTTGCCTTTGGTCAGTAGGCAGTAGGCAGGAAGCCGTAGGCAGTCAGCAAGCAAATGATAGCTCCGTCAGGAGCGCAATGTTTATGGTTGGCAGCGTCAAAAAGCATGCCAGCCCCGTAGGGGAGAAATGTTGACATGGCGCTCCTGACGGAGCTTGAAGAACCAACCTGCTTGATAACTATAAACATCGCGTCCCTAACGGGACTGGAAACTGCCTACGGCTTCCTGCCTACTGACCACTGCGAAATCGCAATAATTCAAAGCTAGAAAAAGACCGGCTCTTTCGGTTATTCTTGAGGGTGATGCGAACAACCTTAAACCTGTCCGGGCGGCCATTTGCCAATCATCGCATATTGTACATTGCGATTGCCGCCGTCTTGCTCATCAGCCTGTGGCTCTATCTGTGGACGATCTCCGAGCGCGGTCTGGTCACGGCGAAAGCTAATAGCGTCGCCGTGCGCGTGCGCGACGCGCAGGATCGCCTCGACAAAGCGAACCAGGAGAACGAAAAGAACGCCCACGCGCAGCAGCAACCGGTGATCAGCGATATTGACCGGCTGGAGCTGGCTGCCGCGCGCCAGTTGCTGGAGCGCCGCGCCTTTTCCTTCAATCGCCTGGTCGCAGAGCTCGAACATTATGTGCCGAAGCAGGCGCGGCTGACCGGCTTGAAGATCGAAAAGATTGCGCCGCTCGGCCAGCCTCTGACGGCCACCGTCGAAGTCAAAGCCCTGGGACAAGACGCTGCGCAGATGACTGAGATGATGGAGAAGGTCGAAAAATCGGGCGGCCTGTTTGCTGTTCGCCAGTCGACACAGGAAGCGTCGCAGGATACCAATGAGGTGCCCTTCACGCTCGTTCTGGTCTACGACCCTGCGAGAGGAGTGGCGCAATGAGCACGCAAGTTGAAGAACATGTTTCGCGCGTCGCCCTCCGACGCAAGCGCGCGCGCCGTTCTTTCGGTTTGAGCGGCGTGGAAATTAGCGCGGCTATCCTGGCGCTGCTCGCCTTTGTGCTGGCGGTCTTTTATTACTTCACGGCGCTCAGCCCGGAACAGTCGCGGCTGCGCGCCCAGGAGCAAGCGCTTCAGCGCATCAACGACGAACTGGCGAAGATCTCGACGACGGGCGGCGGCCCGAAAGGCCCGAACGTCAAAGATGCGCTCGCCAGCCTGCAATCGTTCAAGGGCGAATATCTGAGGCCGCTCAGTTCGGGCCGCATCGCGTTGATCAACGAAGTCAACGCGCTCGGCAAGAAACATAGCGTCACATTGACCAGCGGCATTGATATGCCGCTCGAAAAAGGCAACGCCAAAACCGACGAAAGCGACAGCAAGCGCAAGAAGAGAACCGAAGAGGTGCTCAATGCGTTTCCGCGCCTGGATATGCACTTCACGGTCTTCGGCCAGTATCCGAACCTACGGGCCTTCCTCAACGACCTTGAACATAACAAGCAGTTCTTTGTCGTCAAAACGGTCGGCCTGGTGATGCTGGAAGATAAGGGCGGCGGCGAGGGCGGCGGTCGCCATCGCGGACGCGCCTCCGGCTCAGGCTTAGCGATGACGATTGAGGCATCGGCTTACTTTCAGCCCTGATTGAGCGCGCCCCGTGCAGCAGTTTGTTTGTCGAGTGAATCAATGGCAAAAGGCACGAAAGCAGAACAGAGAAAACGATTGTTGTTGATCGTGCTCGGCGGCTTGTTTGCCGTCGTGCTGGTCAATCAGGTGTTCTTTAGCTCGTCGTCGAAACCAACGCGCAAGACGAGCAATTCCAATACGTCTGCCCAGACTCCGCCAACCGCGACAGCGCCGCAGACCGGCACGGGCCAGAGCGCGCCGCCGAAAGCCACAGGGCAGCCTGAAGAGGTCGTCGCCATTCTGATGCAGGATCTAACGCCGCTCGATCTGCGCAGGCCAGGCATAAGCGGCCCAGTTGAGGTGGATAAAGAACGCGGCAGCGTCTTCGCGTTCTGGGTCGCGCCGCCGCCGCCGCCAGTCAAGCCGCCAGACCCGCCGCCGATCACGCTCACGGGCGTCAGCCCTGCAACGGCAGTCGCAGGGACGCCACGCAAGGTCACGCTGACCATCGTCGCCAGCACGTTGCCCGAAGATGCGCAGCTTTTCTTTGATAGCGGTCTGAAACCATCCAAGCGACTCAACGAACATCAGATTGCCACCGAACTTGAACCCGGCGAGTATGCGTTTCAGCGCAGCATCAACATTACCGTCAAGTCTGCAAGCGACCCGAAGATGTTCTCAAACGCCATCAGCTTCGCCGTGCAGGCTGCGCCGGAGCCGCAGTTCCGTTACATAGGGCGACTCGGCGAGGCAGGCCTCTTTGAACTGATGACCACGAAAGAAATCAAGCGCCTGGGGCGCGGCGAATCCATCATGAATCAGTGGCGCATCGATGCGATAACTGATCAGGGCGTCGATGTGACGCTGACGCAATATGATATTAAGCGCCGTGTGCCTTTGACGGAAAAAACACGATGAAAACGACAACGTCTTCCGCTTCGACAGAACATCACACCGCCGTGTGCCGCCCTGCGCGCGGCGACGAGCGCGGCTATGCGCTGCTCGGTTTGTTGCTGGCGCTTTCGGTGATCGCCATCTATTTGGTGTCGTCCGTCGTGCCGAACGTCAAGATGGATGTGCAGCGCTCCAAAGAGGCGGAGTTGATCTATCGCGGCAATCAGATGGCCAAAGCCATTGCGCGCTATTATGGCCGGCGCGTGCTGCGGCCTCTTCAGCTACAGGTGCCGCCGGAATATGGCTATCTGACTGAGCTGAAGAAACTGCGTGACGGCGTCACCATAGGCGTGCAGGAAGTGAAGTTTGCCCGCGCTTCGGAGATGATTGATCCGATGACCGGCATCGAGTGGGAGGCTGTACGCGCCCGTGACCCGCGCATCAACCCCGTCCTGCAAGCCTACGCGGCGGAGGCCGGCTGGATTATTACGCCAGCCTATCAGCTTCTCGCCGGGCCGCCGGTTAAGGTGTCGAAGAAAAAGTCGGAGACCTCGACTGGCGAAGGTTCAACGACTTCGCAGACGGAAAACCAGCCGAACCAGACGGGCGGCGGGACGACCGTGCGGCCTCCGGGAATCCAGAAACCCGACCCGGATGACGCGGATGATGACGATGACGATGACAATGAATTGAATGATCCGCTTTCGCATCTGTTCGAATCGCAATCGAGTTCGTCGCTCGGCAAATCAACCGTCCCTATCATCGGCGTCGCCCCCAAGCTCAAAGGCAAAGCGGCTCACCCGCTCTACGGGCTTGAGCGCTATGAAGATTGGGTCTTCATTTTTATTCCCCCGAACCCGCAAAACTTCGGGTCTGGGACGGGCAACCAGAATAATCCACCCGATGGCAAACTCAAGGTCAGTCCATAAAGCCGCCCGCCGCGCCGCGCGCTTTTGGCGACCGCGTTTGCCCTGGGCAGATTCGCAATCGCCCGCAAGTTGCAAAATGTTTGTAACTTGCGGGCGATTCGCTTTTTGGCCGCCGAACTTTTCGCTACACTCCCTAAAGTGACGAGTGACAAGTGACAAGTGACTTGCGTTCGTATCTTTCTTGTCACTTGTCACTCGTCACTCGTCACCCGTCACTTCCTTAATAGATCGCTTATGGCAACGACTGAACCTAAGCACGACGATCCGCCAAATGGGCTGGAAGCTTCATCCGCCAACCTCTCAGCCGAACCCGGCGAGCCGCAATTGATTCGCGGCGTCGGCCTCGCCAGCGCCACGACGCTGAACATGATCGATATGATCGGCGTCGGCCCGTTCATCACCATCCCGACCATTGTCGCGGCCATGAGCGGGCCGCAGGCGATGATCGGCTGGATTTGCGGCGCGCTGCTGGTGATGTGTGACGGGCTGGTGTGGGCCGAACTGGGCGCGGCGATGCCGGGTTCGGGCGGCTCGTATCGTTATCTCAAAGAGATCTACAACCCGAACAAGCTGGGCCGCCTGATTTCGTTTCTGTTCATCTGGCAATTGACCTTCAGCGCGCCGCTGTCGATTGCCACCGGCTGCATAGGGCTTGCCCGTTATGCAAGTTACATCTGGCCGGCCTTGACCAAAGTCTTCTTCGTCGTCGGCACGGATAAGATCGGCGTTGTCGTCACCGGCCTGACGTTTGTCGCCATGGCGACCATAGGCATTGCTGTGTTGTTGTTATATCGGCGCATCACGATCATCGGGCAACTGGCGAAGTACCTGTGGATCGGCGTGCTGTTGACGGTCGCCTGGGTCATCTTCGCCGGGGTGACGAATTTCGAGAGCGCCCGCGCCTTCGATTTTCCGGCGAATGCCTTCACGCCGTCGCTGGCCTTCTTTCAAGGACTTGGCGCGGCGATGCTCATCGCGGTCTATGATTACTGGGGCTATTACAACGTCTGCTTCTTTGGCGGTGAAGTTAAAAACCCCGGCTACGTGATTCCGCGCGCCATCATCTATTCGATTGTTGCGGTGGCGGCGATCTATATCGTGATGAACACCAGCATCCTCGGCGTCATCCCCTGGCGCGAGTTGGCGGAGACCGGAAAGCCCGAAAATGATGAGCTACAACGGCACGTGATTTCAAATCTCATGCAGCGGCTTTACGGCAGCGGGGCTGGATCGCTGGCCAGCGCGCTGATCATGTGGACGGCGTTCGCGTCAGTCTTTTCGTTGTTGCTCGGCTACTCGCGCGTGCCCTATGCGGCGGCGGTGGATGGCAACTATTTCAAGCCGTTCGCGCGCGTCCACCCTGTGCATCGCTTCCCGCAGGTTTCGCTTTTGGTGATGGGCGGAGTGGCAGCGGTCTGCTGCCTGTTCCGTTTTGAAGATGTGCTGAAGGCGATGGTCGTGATTCGCATTACGGTGCAATTTCTGGCGCAGATTGCCGGCGTCATCGTGCTGCGCATCCGCCGACCGGAGATGCCGCGCCCGTTTCGCATGTGGCTCTATCCGCTGCCGGCGGTCGTGGCCTTCTTCGGGTTCCTTTATGTGTTGATCATGCGCAAGAAGTCAACCGAACAGATCTATCTGGCGCTGGTGCTGGTGGTGATCGGTTCAGCGATCTACTTCGTGCGCGCCTGGCGTCGCGGCTTGTGGCCCTTCGCTGACGCGCCGAAGCCTGCACCGTCGAGCGGCGATTGAGGTAATGCATGCGAATAGCTTGCGCGATGAATCAATAGTTCAAACTTCAGAGGGAATATGAGGAGTCCCGTAGGGACGAAATGTTTATAGTAAAAGTTGTAATGAGAGATACCAGTCCCGTAGGGACGAAATGTCGACATTGTGCTCCTCACGGAGCTTGAGATTTTATCTGCGAGTTACGATAAACATTTCGTTCCTGACGGAGCTTACTTTCTGAGGTCTCTAACTGCGCAGACCGCCTCTTGGAATGCATTATGAGAAACATTACACAACGACGAGCGATCACTTTTTTTATCCTGCTTTCCTCTGTTTTCGCATGGCCTGCGCGCCTGCACTCGCCTGCGGTGGCCAGCGCCGACACGCGTGCGGCGGAAGATCGCGGCGTCGCGGGACTGGGGCAGGCCCTCAAACGGCTCGGCACGATTGCCAGCGCCCTGCATACAGGCGCGCACCCTGACGATGAAGATAGCGGCTTGCTCGCCTATCTGGCGCGAGGCCGTCAGGCGCGCACGGCGTATCTTTCATTGACGCGCGGCGACGGCGGTCAGAACCTCATCGGCCCGGAGTTGTATGAACCGCTCGGCGTCATCCGCACCGAAGAACTCTTAGCCGCACGGCGCATCGATGGCGCGCAACAATTTTTCAGTCGCGCCTTCGATTTCGGCTTCAGCAAATCGCCGCAGGAAGCATTCGCGAAGTGGGATCGCGAAGCGGTGCTCTCAGACATGGTGCGCGTCATCCGCACCTTTCGCCCTCTGGTGATTATCTCTGCGTGGACGGGCACGCCACTTGATGGGCACGGCCATCATCAGGCTTCAGGCATTCTCACGCCTGAAGCCTATCGCGCCGCCGCCGACCCGTCGCGTTTCCCTGAACAGATCAAAGAAGGCCTGCGCCCCTGGCAGGCAAAGAAACTCTACGTTCGCGTGCCATTACGCCAGGAGTTGCCGAAAGGCCAGGAGCCGCCGCAGAGCATGCTGACGATCAATGACGGCCAGTTTGATGCGCTGCTCGGGCGCAGCTATTACGAAATCGCTGCGCAGGGGCGCAGCCAGCATCGCTCGCAGGATCAAGGCGCGCTCGAACGGCGCGGGCCGCAATACTCGCGCCTGCGACTCGTCGAAAGCTCGTCAGGCCAGCCGCAAGCAGAGCCCAAAGCAGAGAAAGACATCTATGAAAACATCGATGTGCAGTTGACCGGCATCGCCGATTTTGCGGGCTCCGCGACAGCGCAACTGCGAACGGCGCTCGCCGACGTGCAGCAGGCGGCAGACGAAGCCATGGCGAAGTTCAATCCGCTTGCGCCGGCGACGCTGACGCCCATCATCGCGCGCGGCCTGCATCGACTGAGAGCGCTCGACGCACGCCTCCCTACGTTGCAACTAAGCGATGCCGAGCAATATGAAACCCACTTTCTGCTCAAACAAAAAGAGGCTGACTTCAGCGACGCGCTGGCGCGTTCGCAAGGCATTCTCGTCGATTGCCTTGCCGATGATGAACTCGTCACGCCCGGCCAGACTTTCGCAGTTAGTATTCAAGCTTACACTGATGCCGGAGCCCCAGTCCGTAGCGCGACGCTCAATCTGCCGCATGGCTGGAGCGCGCAAGCGCAGAAAGAGAATGCCGCGATCACCGACGGCAGACTGGCGGCGCAGCGCGATTTCAATGTCACGGTCGCTGCGGATGCGGAGGCGACCGAAGCCTATTGGCTGAAGAACCCGCGCAAAGGCGATATGTTCGTGCCGGGCACAGGCGGCACAGGCATCGAGCCGGTCGCGCCGCCTGTGGTGAGCGCCACCGTTGAATTTGAAATCGCCGGCGAGCCGGTCATCATCACACAGCCGGCTCAGTTTCGCTTTGCCGACAAGGCGCTCGGCGAGATTCGCCGCGAATTGAAAGTCGCGCCGGCGCTGTCGGTTGCCGTGTCGCCGCCGCTACTGGTCTATCCGCAATCGAGCAAGCCTGTGAAGCGCGAGATCAATGTCATCGTCTCGAACAACCAGAAAGACGGTGCGCGCGGCGCAGTCAGCCTGCGCAAGATCAAAGACTGGCAATTCACCCCCGCCGAAGCCGCTTTCGATTTGAAACGCGAAGGCGAGCAGCAGAGCTTCACCTTCACCGTGACGGCCTCTGCGGGTGCGATGGATTCACGTCACATCGTTGCGGTTGCGCGAACGGCAGATGGACGCGAATACCGCGACGGCTATCAGCGCATTGTTTATCCGCACATCGAATCGCGGCTCATCGCCCGGCGTGCCCAGACTGAGGCGTTGTCGTTTGATGTGAAAGTCGCACAGGGCTTGCGCGTCGGTTACATTGAAGGCGCAGGCGATGATTTTGCGAATGCGCTGAGGCGCATGGATGTCGACGTGCGGGTGATTGATTCGCGCGAACTGACATCGGGCGATTTGAGCAAGTATGACGTCATTGTCACCGGCCTGCGTGTCTACGAAGTGCGGCCCGATGTGATCGCCAATAATTCGCGGCTGCTCGATTACGCGAAACAGGGCGGCACGCTGATCGTGCAATACAACAAGAACGAGATAGCCGCAGGCAACTTCACGCCGTACCCTGTAAAGATGAAGCAGGGCATGCCCGACCGCGTGACCGACGAGACGGCAGCGGTGACCATGCTCGATTCGTCGAGTCCGTTATTTAATTTCCCGAATAAGATCACTGAAGCGGATTTCGCCGGCTGGGTGCAGGAGCGCGGCACTTATTTTTTCAGCGAGTGGGACGCGCAATATAAACCCTTACTGGCCTCGCATGACCCGAACGAAGAAGAGAAGCGCGGCGGCGAGTTGATCGCGCAGGTTGGTAAAGGCTATTACATTTACACGGGCTACGCCTGGTTCCGCCAGTTACCGATGGGCGTACCCGGCGCATATCGATTGATTGCGAATTTGGTGAGCTTCCCGAAATCAAACGCAGCGCGCGGCGCGGCAAGGTGAGGTTATTTGAATAGCTCATCAACCGGCATTGTCCAATCAGGCACGGCAGGCTCGGCTTCGGCGATGCCGCCACGGCGATAGATGGTTGGGTTTTCAGGATCGGTGAAGCGATAGACTTTAATCACGTCATCACTGAGCAGGTCGACATCCCAAACAACCAGAGTTCCGGCTGCAAAGTAGTCGCGGCGTTTTTCGGCCATATCTCGTTCGGCCTTTGGCCCATAGTCATTCTCGCTTCTGACTTCAACAGCGAACGCGGGAGCGCCTTGAAGAAACTTCATGCCTTCAAGGTTGCCGGTGTACCAGGCGGCGTCAGGGCTGAAAGAGTTACGATTCGGCAAGTCAACAATGAATCCGACGTTATCGCCAAAGGCATATCCCCCACCCTTTGCTTCTTCATGGTTGGATAAGCTGATAAATATCTTGCCGCTGGCACGCCCCGGCCTTCCTCCTGTTGGCATAAACCTGACCACCTCTCCGTTGACGATCTCAGCCTTGCCGTTTTCCGGTATGTGATAGAGGTCTTCGATTGTTGCCCTAGTTTTCGTAACCATAATGAAACCTCACGAATGCATCTTAGCATGGAAGACTTATCAGCAGAGATAAGTATTTGTTTCACTTTGGGCGACGCGAATGAGCCTAACGATTATGGTCACGCCGCGCGCTAGTGTGCGTCGTCGAGTTGGGAGGCTACTGCGCATAGCCACATTCAATGTTGTGATGTTTGTAACAAAGCCTGTTCAACTGCGGGCGGAAAATCGAAGGGGATGAAGTATTCGGCAGGGTACAAATAATCCTCGCCTTCGTTATCTATTACTCGGATGTAGTTAGATTTTGCGGCGCTCTCATCTTCCATCACCTGATAGATCATGCGCGGGGTCAGCAAGTCAGAATCACCTGTATTGATGCAAATGGCAAATTGCGGTGCTGTATCCTTGTGCTTTGTCATAATCTTTAATCCAAGAAGCGCTTGATTCTCATTTTTTTTTGCCTATTCCATGCGCCTCAAACCAATGCACTTCAGCTAGACGTATCGTACCATCCAGCAGGCGCAGGGTCGCGATACCTTTCAACTTCCGCCAACGGCCTTTGCCGTACCTTTTCCGCAATAAAGGAAGTATACGAATCCTGCTGCCGGCTGCAATCGTTTCTATCTCGCTGATCTCTCCAATGATCTCAAAGTTCATCAGTCCGCATGGTATTCAGTCTAGCGCACATTCACACTGGTCTTTTGTAACGCGTTCTCGGCGGCTTCGAGCGCCGCGTCGCGATGGTGTTGCAAGTCTGCGAGCGTCAGTGGCACGGCGCGGTTCGGCGTGACGCCTGTGCCTTCGATCTTGTGGCCCTGTGGTGAAATGTATTTCAATTCGCTCACCGCAAGCTCGCTGCCGCCTTTCATCTTTTTGAAGCGCGCAATCCCCAGAACGCAGCCGCAGCTTTGCCGGCCAACCACCGAGGCGCGACCGTTCTCCTGCATCGCCGCAGAAAACAGTTCCGAGCCGCTGCCTGAGCCTTCGTTCACCAGAATCGTCACCGGCCCTTTATAAACCTGATCATCGCTATCGGTGTAAAGCGTCAGCGCTTTGCCATTGCGCGACAAGAACTGGCCGAACGATACGCGCGCATTGAAGAAGTAGCTGGCTATCTTGACGACCTCCTGAGCTTCGCCGCCGGGATTGCCGCGCAGGTCAACGATGACGCCGGGCGCGTTGCGCAAGTTTTCCAGCGCCCGCTTGAATTCTTTATGCGCCGGCGATTTCCATAGCGTCAGCTTGATGTAGCCAATACCCGACGGCAGCCGACGCGATGTAACTTGCGCCACATCGGAAACAATGCGCCGCGTCAGGCTGACCTCCAAAGGCGAGCCGTCAGCGCGCTCCAAGGTCAGGCGCAAGGGCGTCCCCGGATCGCCTTCCACCAGTTGGCGGTAGATGCGCAGCTTGACGGCGCGCTCGGTAGATGTGCCGGCGACGCGGGCTTGCGCTTCGGCGAGTTTTTCGGCCACCGGCTTGCCGTTAATTGCCAGGATGATCATGCCGAGTTCGACGCCCATGCGCGCCGCTTCCGAATTCGGCTCGACGCTGACAACGACCGGCTTGCCCTCGACTTCGCTGATCGAGACGCCCGCCGTGATGGCCTTTAACTGCTCGCGCTCCATGCGTTCGCGCGGCGTCGCAAACCGTGTGTGCGCGTCGCGCAGTTCGCCGACCATCTTCTTCATCACCGTGTAGAAGTCGTCATCGGTGCGTGCCGCTTCGGCTGCCGGGCGATATTGTTCACGCACCGCTCGCCAGTTGACGCCGTTGAAAGACGGGTCGTAATACTTCTCATTGATCGTCGCCCAGGTGTCGCCGAAAATCTCCAGGCGGTCTCTCGGCGTCAGTCTGGCTGTCGTGCTGGACGGTTCATTGACGCTGCGCTCAAGCGCCTGTCGCCTGTGCGTGCGGCTGGCAAGCGCCGGACTTGTCAAAACAAGCAGCAGCAGTAGAACAAGGGCGTTTTGCAGGGGTGAGGCTTTGCGGCTAAACAATCTCGTTTACTCCTTTGCGACCGACTCAAACGATAGTGGCTTTGCGCCGCGCATGGTTGATGATAACAAAACTAACTTGGCGAATACTACTGATTAAAACGGCGCAGGCACGCGCCAGCGCAATCTCTTTGCGCTGAAGTTGACTCGCCTTGCGTCGCGTTGATAACGTTTATAGTTGCCTCTCGAACGCCAAAACACGAAAGGATTTCTTTATGCTTCCTCCATTTCAAAACGAGCCCCTGACGGACTTCTCGAACGAACGCAACGCCGCGCAGTTGCGCGAGGCGATTGCCCATGTCGAAGCCGAGTTTGGCCGCGAATACCCGCTCGTCATCGGCGGCAAACGCTACACGACCGGCGATATGCTGGCCTCGCCGAACCCCTCGAATTATGACGAAGTCGTCGGCCTCATCCATAAGGCGACGGTCGAGCTGGCCGACAAAGCCATTGAAGAGGCCACCGCCGCTTTCAAAGAATGGAAGAACGTCGCCCCCGAAGTGCGCGCCCGCTATCTGCTCAAAGTGGCGGCGCTGCTGCGCCAGCGCAAAGCCGAATTCACGGCGCTGATGGTTCTCGAAGTCGGCAAGTCGTGGATGGAAGCCGATGCCGATGTCGCCGAAGCGATTGACTTTGCCGACTTCTATGCGCGCGAGATGATTCGTTACGGCGGCACGCATCCGCTGACACCGCTCGTCGGCGAGCAGAACGAACTCTACTACATTCCGCTCGGCGTCGGTATCGTCATCCCGCCCTGGAATTTCCCTCTGGCCATCATGGTCGGCATGACACTGGCGGCGGTCGTCACGGGCAACACGGTGGTGTTGAAGCCTTCAAGCGACAGCCCTGTGATCGCTGCGCGCTTTGTCGAATTGCTTGATGAAGCCTCGCTGCCGCCGGGCGTCGTCAACTTCCTGCCGGGCAGCGGCGGGCGCATCGGCGATTATCTGGTCGGCAATCCGCGCTCGCGTTTCATCGCCTTCACTGGCTCGAAGGAAGTTGGATTACATATCAACGAACTCGCGGCGAAGACCGCCGAAGGGCAATTATGGATCAAGCGCGTCGTCGCCGAGATGGGCGGCAAGGATACGATCATCGTTGACGAGACGGCTGATCTGGATACGGTGGCCGAAGGCGTGACGGCGGCGGCCTTCGGTTTTTCGGGCCAGAAATGCTCGGCCTGTTCGCGCGTCGTCGTGGTTGACGAAGTCTACGACAAACTCCTTGAACGTATCGTTGAT
>JBBWZK010000241.1:0-22431 GCA_039648975.1 Blastocatellia bacterium | reverse complement strand
GGAGTGGATTGATGTGCGCCCCCCAGTCAAACGAGAAGGCATTGAGCACGTTGTTATTTTCCGTATCGCCGACGACGACCGCGCCGGCGCCGGCATCTTTGAAAGCCTGAAACGCCGCCGGAATCTTGGCGAAGCCCGCGAAGCCATGCGCGAAGATCGCCGCCAGATCGAGCATGACGATGCGGCCTTTGAGACGTTCGGCCTGGGCTTTGATCTTGTCGCTATCGATGTCGCCGATTTTGACGATCTCGCCGCGCACGCCGCCCGCGGGCGTCGACGGAGCCCAGCCTAGCGATTCAATGAAGAGGTGGCGTTCGACGGGAGCGAGCAGGCGACCGCGAGCGTAGCCGCGCTCCCAGCCGTTCGGCAAAGTGAAAGGTTCGAGCTTGACGTTCTTGATGCCCATGGCGCGAAACTGCTCGGCGGCCCATTCGGCAGAGCGATTATAGGCGGTCGACCCTGTGAGTCTGCCGCCGAATTTGTCTGTCAGGTCTTCGAGATATTTCATCGCGTGGCTGCCGACGAGAACCGCGCCGGCAAGCCGCGCCGAAGCCTGCTGGACATCAGCGGTCGGCTGCTGGGCAACCGCAATGGGGGCAAGCAGAGTAACCAGCAAAACGAGAGCGAGAGCAGAGCGTTGAGTAGCCTTCACCATCATCCTCCGAGTTGGAATAGTGTTGAAGCAGCGAGTTTGAGACTCAGCTTGACCTACGATTATTAGAACCGTAAGATTCTACTTTCTCAAATGGCCTGAAATTGCGCCATGCAATCTGAGCGCGATGTTGAGAATCATCAAGGCCCCTTAGCTCAATGGTTAGAGCAGCGGACTCATAATCCGTTGGTTGGAGGTTCGAATCCTCCAGGGGCCACCAAGTTATTTAGATAGAACGATTACCTTCAAGCATTTGTTAGAGTTCTCGGTAGGAAATACCAAAGGACTTACAACAGATGCTTTTTCATTTCATCGTCCAGCCACTTATACCTGTTCAACTGCCGCGCCGTACGCCGCATATGGCAGTTGAAGCAGCGTACCTCGCACTTCTCTATCTCCGCAAGAATCTTATCCCAGGCAAACTTTTGGTGCGCCATGTTATGCACCAAGTTAGCGATTGCCCCTTCCTTCTTATCTTTGTGATCGAAGGTAAGCACGACGGGATCGGTTTCCCCGCAGTCTACGCATGGGTGAGCCAACTTGTAGTCCCACAGTTTACGTTTCAGCGCAATGCGCCGGTTCGCCATTCTATCGCGGTCGTATTCCATTTTCGCCGGATCTGCATAAGCCATAGGAGGTCACATGCTCCAAGATTTGTTTGAAATCTACGTTAAGGAGAGGCAGGTGATAAACAACCTGGCTACTCGCACTATTGAATGTTACCGGCTGGCCTTCAGGCGTTATCAATTGGCCTTAAAGGATAAGGCAGAAGAACTGCCAACTGAGGGGTCTCTGAAAGTCTATGTAGTTGCTATGCGCGAATCCGAGCTTGCGCCGACTACCTGCAACATCTCGATCCGCGCGTTTAATGCTTTCCTGTCCTGGCTCCAGGAGAACCACCAAATCCCCGCGCGGCTCAGGATTAAGCAACTCAAGGAAGAGAAGCGCTCCATCAAGAGCTACAGCGATGAAGAGATCAACCGGATACTCTCGTATAAACCCAGAGACTTCTACGGGTGGCGCCTTTACGCCATCATCTGCACCCTCATCGATACCGGGGCGCGGATTGATGAGGTGCTGGGTCTCAGGCGCGACAGGGTAGACTTTGACAATCTGCTGCTCACCATCAAAGGGAAGGGAGACAAGGAGCGCATCGTGCCGTTCTCTCCCGAGTTGCTAAAGACCCTGTATCGCTACGACCGGAAAAACACCCATTCGAATGTATGGTTCTTCACGACCACGACAGGGAGCCGGCTCACCTATCAGAATTTCGCCAAGGAGTGGCACCGGTTCTGCAAAGCAGTCCGCATTGAGTATCGTTCGTTTCATAAACTGAGGCACAACTTCGGCCTGAACTTCATCCGTCAAGGGGGAGACATCTCCGAGCTTCGGCGATTGATGGGACATAGCTCGATCACCACGACTCAACTCTATATCAATCTGCAGACGGAAGATCTGAAGCGGGCGCACGCGAAAACGTCAATTCTCTCCCGTTTGAAGTGACTCGCTTCGGATTATTCAAGCTATCTTATAGTTTAATACGAAACATGAAAATCTGCAACTATTTTAGTGGAAAATATAAGATATTAAAAATAGGCTGGCGATTGAGGCGGCGGATCGGCCTCTAATTAGTCGTCTTCTTCTTCATCCAGGTTGTAATTACCGCTCTCCATCAGGATGATGTCGTCGACCTTGAGCAGATTGGTCTCGCCATCCTCATCTCTGAAAGACACGAAGCGGCCCTGGCCGGGTTCCGGATCTTGCAGGAACTGAGCCACAAGGCCGATCTCTTCGAGGTCGACATCTTCATACACCAGAGGGTCTTCCATGCCGTCTACCCGGAATACAGCTCGCTCATCGTCAATTCCTGCATCTTCAGCATCCCCATTTTCAGGTACTATGACTCCCATATCAAACAGCGCCTGGCACAAGAGAATGTAAAAGGGGTTTACATTCACTAGCCGCCCGATGACCGTTTCAAACTCAATGAAACGCACAAAACGCTGTTCGGGCGGTGTGGGGATAAGGGCTACGACGCGGTCGCTCTCGCCCTTAGTGACCTCATACACAATGGGTTGGTCGATCCCTTTGAAAACAAATTTCAGATAGTACGTGATTTCCACCTGTTTCCTCCTTGTTATCTGGCGATTTTACAAAACACTACCTAATATTACCTCGCGGAGAGGCCGGTGGCAATAAGTGATATACAACTATTTTAGTTGTTAATATAAACGTTGATTAGAGGGTGTTTAGGGGTTTATGTGGGTCCGAGGGCAGGACAAGGCAATCGCCGTTGAGGATTAAAATCGCGAAATAGTAGAAGTTAAGATTAACGGAAACTTTATTCACCGAGAGCGCTATTTCGAGAGCGTCCGCGATTCAACTCTCTACGTAAATCATGAGTCTATTGGGGATGACCAAAAGCAGTCGAAACGCTGACGATATTTCGATGTTATCTCCCGAACTAGCCAGTAAGTCTTTTGTTTTGTTGAGATGTGATGCGAAGATAACCAGAGAAAGATATATACAAGAATTGTACTTCTTTGCCCGCTAAATGGCTCATAAATTATCCAACAGGCGCTTTCCCGAAAATCCACGGCGCGAAATTTTACGGGGTCGAAGACGATGTGAGTTGATCCATAGACAAAGAGCCACCACGCTCACATAAGTAAAGAATTGGTGATCTATTTGGCTGTGTTCTTTGTCTGAATCTCGACAGGCGCATTACTGTCCGACTCCTGAGCATCATTCAAAAGGCGCTCGCTGATCGCTCTTGTGTGATCTGCCGTGTCAGCAAGAACGAGTATGATCAGCCAAAAAAGAACACTCTGAAACAGAATCCCGATAGCCATTCCAATGTAAAACGTAGATGCGCTGGACGGAGAACTTGGCGCATTGCCCCACATATAGAAAGCAGCGATGACGCCAAAAACAAAATAAAAGAACCCACAGGCTCGCAGGCCGGTTGTTAAACCAGAAGCCCAAACCCCACCATTTGTGGTTGTTTCGCCCGAACTCACAGCTTCGCTTCCCATGATGTGCCTCCACGATTGAGATATGCAGCATGAAATCGAAACTACAAGTGGAAGTCAAGACGACAAGAGTTTACCTTAGAGATTACAGCCGCCCGCACATAGCCACTACCCGAAAATGGAGGTATAATCCGCAGCACCCTAAAAGAAGCTAGGCGATTTCAGTCACTTAGCTTGGTGCGAGCGGGATTATACGACATAAAAGACGTATGACATCACGTCTTTTGCGAGGCATTAGTAGTTAGACGGCGCGACAACAGCAATGGTACTCATCATTTTAAGAGGAACCTGGAAGACCATCAGCCAATTTCTTTCTCAACCTCAATACCACTACCAAGGAGGGACTGTTATGAAAATGCTCGGCTCAAGTCTCTGGCGTCTGTGCTTCATCCTGGCCGCGCTGTTCCTGCTGACAGGCGGGCCGCAACATCCCGGCGGCACGATGGCTGAAATGCTCGGGAATCCGAAGTGGGTTCCAGCCCACTCTCTTTTGCTTGCCGGTTTCGTTACCCTTTTGGCAGGACTCCTGTTGTATCAGCGAACTACTTCATTGCCTGCAAGGACGCAACGATGGCTTCGCTTCGCCGTCATTGGCACGGCGCTGCAAGCCGTTGAGATGGCGCTCCATACGGCGGCGGTCGTCGATCACGATCACCTGACTGCCGGGAGCGGAACCCCAGTTCTGACCACCCATCTCTGGCTTGCGGTTGTCTTCTACCCGATCTTTGCGCTGACGTTCATCGGATTCATCATTGCTGGAATGCGTGATCAAGTGTTGGGATCACCGTGGATTGCCTGGCTAGGCATCATCGGGTTACTGGCTCATGGGGCGGCAGCGCCACTCGTCGTCTTACTGAAGGTCGCGGGGGCCAGCATCCTCTTCCCCTTCCTTCTCTGTTTCGCTCTTTGGTTGATCCTGGCAGGGCTCTGGCCGCTACGGGTGAAGGGGGGGCAAGGAATCCATCGTGAACGGCTTAATGAACCGCTTCGCGATACTGGCAAATGAATCGCCAGCCCGAGGCACAGAAATTGGATGGTATTCGGCTACTTGATTTTTCGTGTTCGCGACTATCACAGGTAATCTTGAAATGTTGCCCTGTTGGGTAGCTCGGAATCGTTTTAGCGCATCACCATAGCCCTACAACTAGCAATCTTATCGTGGTGACTCACGACTCCGGGCCGACTCCAGCGATGGGGCCGGCTCTTTCTTTGCTCCAAACTACACGGCGTAGCCTTCGCGGGCTGCGCCGATTTTTTTTGTTTTCAGTGAGGTTGACCACAGCCACCGTCAGGTGTATCTATGTCGCGTCACCTCAAACCACTTACGAACGGAGATAGACTATGACGACAAATTGGAAGTGCCAGTGTGGAGTAGTCAACTTTGCCACCGATCCGGTCTGCAAAAAGTGCCAAGCCGAAAAGCCGCAACTTGATGACGACTCAAGCCGCCAGCCGGCAGCGGCGGCGACCGTAGTGCCGGGCTCTTTCCCGAAAGCCTACGGCCCTATGTTAATCGGCCTGGTTTGCCTCTGTGTCCTGCTGTTAGGCTGGAGCGTTTTCAAGCCAAGGCCGAAGTTTGAATATGCCATCGTGCAATTGGGCTCCGAATCGAACGAACGCACCGGTGCCGCCGCGATGAAATTCGCCACCATCAAGGTTGAAGAAAGCCGGCTCACGTCAATGGGCGATGAAGGCTGGGAGTTGGTCAGCAGTTGGTTGGAGATGGAAACTGCATATCCCAACTTCGGAAAAGAAGAATACGTGACCGGGCTACAGCCAAACATCAGACCACAGCGGGCCGTGCTGCTCTTCAAACGGCAGCGCTGAGACGGAAGCCGCCGCCGCGCCCTGCTTAAACGCCGCAAGCACTACAAACATCTGCGGCGAGCAAACGGCGCGCTCCACGGGCAAGGCCGCCACTGCCGGGCTGATATGCGAGCAGGGTCTTGCAAGGGCAATCATCTACTGGAAAGAAAATCCTCTTGGCGATAAGATAACCAGCCTCAGTTACTGCTTCAGTCTGCTTAGAGGTATACCATGACAGCGCCCGTTGACTTATATAACACTTCTTACGACAAGTTTTCTGCTAACGTACAACAAGCCATCCGCGCCGAAACCTATGGCGAAGATATTGGCCAAAGTAGTTGGATGACCGCAGCCGAACTGCGACAGTTCATCACCTTATTGGCTTTGAAACCATCTGACCATGTACTTGAGGTTGGCAGTGGATCAGGAGGCCCGGCATTGTTCCTCGCAGAAACCGCGAAGTGCAGAGTGCTGGGCTTAGACATCAACGAATTTGGCGTGAGGAATGCGAATGAACTGGCGCGAAGCCGAAACCTCCATGCTGCTGTTCAATTCCAGATGGTGGATGCGAGCCAGCCATTACCATTTGAACAACATACCTTCAACGCGATCATATCCAATGATGCGATGTGTCACTTGCCGAAGCGGCTGGAAGTCCTCAGGGAGTGGTACAGGATTCTCAGGCCGGGTGGACAGATGTTGTTCACCGATGCCCTGGTGATCACCGGTATGGTTTCCCACGAAGAGATCGCCAGGCGCAGTTCCATAGGCAACTACTTCTACCTCCCGCCAGGTGTGAATGAACGATTGATCGAAGAGGCTGGTTTTGAACTGATTCGGTGCGATGATCTGACGGCCAGTGCGGTGTCGGTAGCGAAGCGTTGGTATGACGCTCGTGCAAATCATCAGGGAGAGATGATTCACGTCGAAGGGGAGCGTAACTTTAGTGGTTTACAAGCGTTCTTATGGTGTGTCCACACGTTATGCAGCGAAGGCCGGTTGTCGAGGTATATGTATGTCGGACGAAAGCCGGGAAACTGATTCTATTGGGCTTGAAATATCAGAAGTAGCCTAACAGCCTGATAAACGGAGCGCGGGCACATCTGTCCTCATGCCTACGCGCAGGGCCGTTCGCGGCCCCGCTGAACGTGAGCGTTGGGCGTCTACATTGTCATAGTATAGAGTTGCTATGAAGTTATATGGAACACGACCGGCGCTCTCTTTGCGGGTGAGCCAGCTTTCGGTTGGCTATTGAATGGTGATGTCACGCGTCCACGAATGACTTATTGCCCCAGTCCGCGCCAGTTTTCAGCAATTGGCTGCGGATAGCCCGGATCGGTTTTGTCGGCAGCAATGTCATAGCGTATGTATTCGCTACCCTTAAAAAAGTAGGCCTTTCCGTTGTTCCATACCACCGCGTCATCTACGCCTGCTGCAAAGCTGGAGGGGAACCCAGGCCAACCACCTTTGATGTCAGCGGGATATCCAGGGTCAGCTTTGTCCTTTGCAATGTCGTACCTGATATACTGTGATCCCCGGAAGAAATAAGCCTTACCATTGGGCCATACTACGCCCGCATCAATGTGGTCCGTCCATAACCCAGGCCAGTGTCCAGCAATAGGCAAGGGATACCCTGGATCAACTCGATCAGCAGCAATGTCGTAACGGAGATACTGATCGCCCTTAAAGAAGTACACCTTTTGACGGTTCCATACGACCTCGGCGTCTACTCCCTCCTGGAAAGCAGGTGGGAACCCTGGCCAGTTTCCTGCAATAGGCACGGGATAACCCTGGTCGGCCTTGTCTGCCTTCGCATCGTAGCGAACATACTGCGACCCCTCGAAGAAGTAAGCCTTGCCGTTCGGCCAGATGCTTGTCACTAGAGTTGTCCCTACAGGTGCGCCCAGGACGGGTGGTTTTCTGTCGTTGAAGTTTGAGTTGAGTTCGCCTTGAAATTGCGCGTCAACGGAGGTGAGGACAAATTCGCCGGGATTGACCTTGCTATCGAAGCCTCCGGGGAATTGTATTTCCAGAACTATGACCGATTGGGAGTCCACCTTTATCGGAGATGTCCACTTCCACATGTTGGCGATGGCTTCTGGCTTGGATGTTTCCCTCGCCGTGTAATCTCCCGTGAGATTCGTCGGGATAAGAAACTCACGGTGCGAGCCATTGAGCAACTCAACGGACCGCAACGAAGGACCTGACGGACTGGTGCGAAAGTGAATTGCCAATTGCTGCATCAACTGCGTTTTGGAAACGCCCGAGGCGGATTGCGGAACGCGAAGCGCACCCCGTATTTTCAGATCGGCGAAAGCTGGAGCGCGAAACCGGCGTCCGCCCGCGACGTTCTCAGCCGTTCCCTTCGTCCCCACCACAGAGAAGTTTGTGCCGGGGGTTTTGACGGTGACCAACAACTGCGCGAACAGCGAGGAATGAAAGAAAAGAACAGCGACAACGAGCGCCGTCGAAACGATGTAGTTACGAGCACGCTGAGAATTCATGAAGGCCCCCTGACCAAGGAAATCTAAATAGCCTTTTTCGCTGACGCGACTTATATCGTCAAACCGGCGAGGAGTCAATGCACAAATGTTTGACGAAGATTGGGATCTTGCGAGTTTGATTTCGTAAATCGCATTTTCGCTTCGCCAGGACCAGGTGTTGGCTCTTTTTTATTTTTGCAATATCAGGGAATCCTTTGCGGCTATGCAGTCCCGTTCGTGAAACCGCTGATGCGAGCCGTGGCTATCGCTTTTCACGAATGCGGCGATAGCCACACGCTTTGTTCAAGCATTCATCCGAAGAAGATAGGAGAGCAATAGAAATGTCGTTGTAACCACTTGCTGCTTGCTGGCATAATGCCGACACTCGATAGAACATTATTCTCTTTGGCGCGGCGGTCAAAGCAGCAAGCAGGGCTTCTGCGTCATTTTTCCCAGTCGGCCTATAATCGCCTCTCATTTAGCCGGTCATCCGTCATGCTAATCAGCCGGTTCATATGCTCTGAGCGCCGGCTCGTCACACTTAGATCTGCGTTTCCGGCGATGGCTGGTATGCTGCGCACGGACATTAACGCAATGTGTGTGTTGCGTCTTATGGTCCTCCTAAAGTAACAAGCCTGCGGTATTTGGGTACTGCGGGCTTTTTTTATTCCTTTGCAATTTTGATCGCCTTGTAATACCGTTCGCACAGCAAGCGGGGCGGGGATGATGCTCTCAACGTCTTAAACCCGAAATAACCACCCCCGCCTGCATCAGGCTCCCATCTCGAACAGCGTCACCCGGCCAGGGCTCGCGTGCGGGAATGGTTTAAGAGTAAACCGGGCCGCGATGGTGACGGCGGTGCCGCTTGCCTTTACCTAAAGCATCCGACGAAGCGCCTCTTAATGATCATTCTTATTGAACGGTAATCGTTACGGAAGCCGCCCCGCCATCCGGGTTCACTACACGCAGATCATGCGTCTCAGGTGACAGCGAAAGGGCTTTCACAACGAAGCTCTCGCTATCGTGAGACTTCGGCTTGACCTCTTGCCCATCTATCCACAGAGTAGCCAGGGCGTCGAAGTTTTCACCGAAAATGACCAGTTTCCTTTTCTTGGCTTTGTACGTCGCGGTACTGATATGTGGCGGATCGATCACCTTTATGGCATACACCTTCTCTAATTTTTGCTCTGTGGAGTCTGCGGCGCGCAACGTAAAATTAAACATCCCCGGTGAGCTGGGGATGCCCGACAGCTTTCCCCCGTCGCTCAAGGTCAGTCCGGGTGGAAGTTTCCCATCAATCAGGCTCCAGTGATATGGCGGCGAGCCGCCGTGGGCGGCGAACTGATAGGCATAGCCTATATCTTTGGTGGCGGTTGGGGGCAACCCATCAGAGATTGAGAAAACCGAAGGGTTCACGGTGATGCTGACGGTGGTTGTGTTAATCTGTACGGGATAGCCCGTCACCAGAGGAGCCGAGTCGGAGACGATAACCTGAAATGAATACTTGCCGGGAGTGGTCGGCACGCCTCTGATCACTCCATTGTTATCAAGTCCGAGACCAGGCGGTAAGGGCCGTGAATCAATCGTCCAATTATAGGGCGGCGTCCCGCCTTCAGCCTCAAAATTCTGCGAATAATCGCTGCCAACCGTTGCATCCGGCAACGGCGGGCGCTGCTTCATCAGCAACTTGGGCGGAGGCGGAAAGCCATTCGAGTTGAAGTAGACGCTGCCTCTCAAGGCCGGCGGCTGGCCATAGCAATGCTGCTCAAACGTGGCAGCAAAGCGAGTGATGTTGTAGACCCCGTTGCCGGGATCAACCGGCTCATATTCGAGTTGGAGAATCGTGAACGAACCGCTCCGTCCGATACACGCTCCGCCCTGGCCCTCGACGTCGAGGTCGTTAATACCAACACTGCCAGGGAAGTTGCTCGCGCTGTAAGAACCCGGCGTCATCTCTCCAGGGGTGTGAACCGTCACGCTCCAAAAGTCGGTGCTAGAGGTCGTGGAGCGGACGACGACATAGAGCCAGTTGAAGGTGAAATTATGAGAAAGGTCGCCGCCATGAATGAAGAATTGCGCGCCGGGAACCTGATAAAACCAATCGTGCTTGCCGCCCCTGCTCCAGGGGTCGCCAGGCTCGCTATGTAGCGTCAGTTGGTAGCTGTTGGGAGGAAGGATTTGCGCCGATGCCGACGCTGCGCACGCAACATAGAGAGTTACGCATAAAAGGTTGCCAATGAGGTATCGAATAATAGTTTGAAGTTTTGGTTTTCTCTTCATCTGTTGAACCGCTTTTGATAGGCCAATGCTAAGACATCAAAGTAAACCCCATCTTACCACATTAGATCAACCTGCAAAGGCTACTTCATCTCAGCCACCTCTTGACACCGCCATGGTGCGAGTACGTCCCCCGATGATTTGCGCTGAAGCTGAATGTGCTGTCTCGGCATTCAGCCGTCGCGCCCTGCCGTGTGTACCGGAGAACGGGTGATCTCGTCGGCAAGTACGGTGACGACGATTTTCGGCTCAACCCACACGTCGGGCGTGAGGCTGGCGTCGACTCCAGCCTGCTTTATCAGTTGAAGCAACCTATTTGCTCTTATCAACCCATCCTTGTCCAAAAAGTCGATTTCCCCGAAAAATTACCCGGCGAATTTTTTTGATAATCGCAAATCCGGGCTTTCTCAAAAAGCAAATTGGCCGAAAATAGCGAGCCCTTTGCGAGCGCTTGAGTTGCCTTTCCCTCAACCCCTCTATTTGCCACATTAGCTTTCTGCCTGACAGCTCTTTCGACTCACCCTTGCGAGAGGCAAGAGCGAAGCGGAAGGCGAAGCGAGACAGCAGCACAGTCTAGCGGCGCAACACGCGAAGCCTGCCTCAGACCGGAAGCAAGATGCGGCGATGAGACAACTCTCTTGCCCGACGGCGAAGCTCTGCAAAGCGCACCAGCGCACCGCGAGAGCACAAGCGCATTGAGTTTTCGTGACTACGCGAGTTCTTTAGGCTTAGTGTCGGCAGAGGGTTCGTGCAGCAGCATTGGCTGTGGGAGCACGGGATAGTCTTAGCGGACATAGCACACGCCTGCCTTATAGCGCGGGATCAGTGGCTCTCAGAAAAGCCTAGCGTCAAGCTGTATCAGACGACCAATACCTGGGCGCGGAGTAACAACTATGCGCCTCCGACCTTAAAGCCCGATTCAGGGTGTCCGGTGGTCGGCGAGACTATGCCACACAAGCTAAGGCGATGATGAATCCGTGAGACGTTGCGCTACGGGCGCGGGCGGATAGTGGAGCCAAGCGACGATACGGCATCCCGTGAATCTGGGATGTGACGTGGAGCAGCAGGCTTGTGTGGGCGCGAAAGCGGTGAAAGACCGTCAGATGCCTCACTCCAGAGATGATTATTCAATGAGCTTATCGGCTCTCTGCTTCGGCAGAAAAATCTATCTGAATGGAGTGAATGACCTATGATGAACGCAAGAGATTATCGTGTAGCTACGATGCCAGGTGGCGCAAAGGCAAGCGAAGCGAAAGCGCAACGCGCAGCCGACGGACGTGAAATCGCGCAAGCGACTCAATCGCGTTGGCTGGCGTGGATGATCGATATAGTCCGCAAGGTGCAGACCAAAGCCCTTGCGCGCACAGACGGGCAACACATTCCCGGTCTGTTCGAGTTGATCGCTGTAGACGTGGCGAAAGCCTTTCCGCTCGGCTCTGCTTCGATTCGCCTCATCGGTTTCGTTGGCGAATTGTCGGGCGATGCGGTGCAGTCAACCATTGACCTTTGGGCTGCGCAGTTGCTCGAACAGGAAACCATCGGCAGCAACGAAGTGTCCGGCAGTCAGATCGCGTTTTTGACTCGCGGCAAGAACCTCCGCGCCGCCAAGAACTGGGTGGGCAAGCTGAAGAGCTTCGGCATCGTCACACCTGCTGGTTCCCTACAGGCCGCCGACTATACGGCGACCCTTTCTCCTTTATTGTTTGCTGCTGACGTGGATGAGGCATCCTTCCGCTCCCGCCTGCTGGCGAAGGCACTCGGAGTGGACTACACAGGCGAGAAGGCTCTCGTTGACCACGCCGCCGTTCAATTCACCAGGTATGCTTCGGAACTGAACAAGGAACAGCGCCGCCGCCGCGCCACCGATGCTCCCAGGTATCAGGCGAGAGCCGATGCCGACACCATCGCCAGCATTCTCGCCGGCAACTCGCCCTTCGATACGGCTCCGGCAGAATAACCTTCGGTCAACGAACCAACCAAACAGGCGGGTGACTCCGATGAGTCACTCGCCTTCTCTCTTTTCTTTCCTCCGCAGAGTGACGCGCAGCGATGCGCGGTAATGCGGCGGGCTCGTCACAAGCCGAGTCAATCCGTGTTGAACGAGCAAGGGGCCGGGATAAACGAAAGGGCGTGGCGCATCACCGTCACGCCCAATCTACAAACCATCCTCAAACTAATGGAGACCATTATGCGAAACACCCACCCGAGAGTCAACAACAACCTCACGGCAAATCTTGCCGATCTGTTTCTCACGATGTGGCAGGGGCCGCTGGGGCCGAATGCGTCGGACGCCGAGCGAAAGGCCGCCGCCACCCACGATGTCGACACCGCGATGGCAATGACCAATCCGGCGAACGCGATACTCGACCTCTTTGAGAACTACGTCTGCACCTATGCCGACCTCACCGCCGACCCGAACGCGCTCGATCACATCAGCGCGCGGCGGGATGACCTGCTGGCCCTGATGGCCGCCCTGCGGGAACGGGCGACCCCGTACAACTTCAACGACGTCACCTAGCAAACAGGTAAACGCGCGATGCGCCGCCCGTACGGTTTGCGGGCGGCACCCACCCACCCCGAAGACTAAAACTATTTTAGTTATGAAAACCTGTGCCAAAAGGAGGCCGGAAGAATGATTGTCGCGTTGTACGCGGACGGCGGATGCGTTTCCAGGAATCCGTCTCCGCTAGGTCTCACCTGGGCCTGGTGCGCGGTCGACGAAAACGACCGGCGGGTGATCGAGCGCAGCGGTTTTGTGCCTTCGCCCGGCGACAGGCTGCTGACAAACAACCACGCGGAACAGATCGCCATCGTGCTCGCCTTGGAAGCAATGCCGGCGGGGTGGTCAGGACTGATCTATAGCGATTCAATGGTTGCCCTCGGAAGAGTATTCCGGGGCTGGCGATGCACAAACCTGCCGGAGTGCATCATCCGCCGCACACAGGCCGCAAAACATCGCCTGGGAACGCTCAGGCATGAATTGCTAAAGGGGCACCCTACGAAGAGAGAACTTGCCGCCGGCATCGGCAGAAATGGACGACGGGTGAGTTCACATAACGTCTGGGTTGACCACGCCTGTTCGTTGCAGGCGCATCAGGCGATGAATCAATCATCCGCCAAAGAAATGCACGGAGAGCGATTATGTACGAACAACTGGCCGATGGCCACCTGATCGAGTTGACTGCGCAGGGAGGCCCCTACACATCTTCGGCGGCGCGGTGATAATTTTGCCCCTCCAAGCCGTCATGGTTCTCTTGGGTCTCTGGGTTGAAGTTCGTCGGGACTTGGAGGTTCAAAACATCGGAACCAAAGGCGAAACCGGGCGTCGTCTATCCAGAACGTGCCTGGAGGCAAACAGGCGTTTCTCATGGCAAGACGTGATAGAAGTTCGTCCTCAGATGTGTCAGTAAAATGCAGCTCGCTGCGAGCGCCAAGTTGCGCCGCGCGGAACCGAAATTCCTCTCTTTCGCCGCGCGACCAGAAACCGAAATCCAGAATGACATCGACGCCCAGAACTAGAACCCGCGCCGCCAAATCCCAGAGTGCGGTTTCGATGGGGTCGCGTGCTGCGTCAAGCGCCTCAACCGATAGATCCGCGCCGAACAGACGGATGATCCACTCATCGGGTGTCAGGCGAAGCGCTGAACGCTCTTGTTCAAGCTGCTTCGCAAGGGTGGTCTTTCCCGAGCAAGGGAGGCCACACATCAGGTGCAATGTCGCGATGGTTTCTCCTCCAGCAGGTTTGCAATAGACGATGGCCATAACGGAAGCCGTCTTGCCGCCGCGCGCCGAGCTATGAGATCGGAATCACTCACATTCTCTTGTTGCACTCGCCCGCAGCATATTCACACGTCTTTCATATTGCAAGGGATACATGATGCTGTCCGCCATTCTTTCTACATTGGAGAAAACAAATCAAATCAAAACACAAATCCAACAACCGCTATTTGGGGCCGCGCGCCCGAGACCCGCCAAGTCAGTAGCGCAGAGGTGGGGAAGGGCTGCTTGACCGGGCGTTCGCGCGAATTGAAACGAGCCCGCGAGCACCAGTCCGAACACTCCGACACCCCATCAGTATCGTTCCCGCAATCTGGCGCAGATCTGTTCTCTATTTTTATATATTACTCCTTGTACGGCTTTCGGTCACAGGGCGATATTCTTATGAGCAACTGAAATAGTAGAATTTTCATGTGCTACATTGAGGAGGTAGTGTGCTGCGAGGGTGATGGACTGAAGACGAGGCTAATAGCAAAGTTAAACCTCTAAAGATTCTTTATACCTCAATACCTCTTTTGTTTTCTTGTATTTACACACGCGACTGGCCTCGAATCCGGGATTAATCAGCCCCTATTTTCCTCTTTTCATACAGGTGAGTGAGAGATGAGATTTTTTTGGTCAACGTGAACTGAAAATTACTGATTTTTTACTTCGCAACAGAATAAAACACTTATGAGTCGAGCACGAAAAAAAGAGCAAGCAGTCGAATCGTTCGACAAGCTAATGATCACCGCCGAAGAGGCGGCACTTGTATTTTCGCTACGCGCGGAAACGCTGCGTCAATGGCGGCGGCGGGGCTTACTCGAAGCAACTCGCGTCAGGGGCTTTGGCCTTCTCTTCCGCCTTACTGACATCGAGCACCTATACGAAAGTCGATATCACCTGTTCAAGGTGGCGACAGGTAGATAACCCCAAACAAAAACCGAAGGACGATGACCATTATGAAAATCTCCCCCGCTGAAATCTCGGCACTTACTGCCGCTCACGATAGTGATGAACGCTGCCGGATCATCAATTCCGCAACCGAGTTCATCTTGAATACAACCGGACATCGCCCCGCCGATGTCGAAGGCCTTGGTAAGTGGATCAGCCGCGCCCAGGCTCATCTTTTTGCTTTGCAACGCGACAAAAGCATTGCGAAGAATGCCCCTGCCCTGGTTTCGAAAATCAGAGTTGAGCTGGGTATGGCTGAAGCAAAGCAAGAGAAGGCGATTGAGGCTGCCGCAAAGGTTGCTCCAGCCGTACCGAAGCCTATGCCTGCTCCAGCGAGGCCGGCCGCCGCCGTCGTTCCAGTGACTTCTACGCCTGTTACTACCGCAAAGCCCGTTCCTGAGCCTTCCGAAGTGAGCCAGATCAGGTTGCCAAACTCAGCAAGTAACCTGCACCGCGCGAAACAGATAATAACGGATCGCGCCGCACAGGAAAGGCTCAAGGGGCTGAGCATTGAAATCGAAGCCATTCACAGCGCCCGCCGGCGTTACGAGGCGCAACTCGCTCAATCAGGTGCAATACACAGCCGCCACAACAGCGAATTGAAGCGGAGGCTCGAGGCGCTTTCCACTCAACTCATCTCTCTGATCCAGCAGAAGAGCGCGCTCAGGCAGTCGCTCTTGGCACCGAAACCTTAATCTCCAGGAGGACTGTTATGCTTAGACGCACGAAATCTGAAAACCCCACACCCACAACTGCCCCAGCTCTGACGCCCGTCCAACAACTCGCTGAACTTGAAGAGAACGAGCACCGGCTGGCAGCACAGAAAGCGCAGTTACGAAGAGAAATCGAGGAGCAGCGTGTAGCTGACGCCAGACGGGATATCCGCGCCGCGATAGAGACAAGTCGGAAGGCAGTCGGTCGGGTGATGGAGAGAAAGAAGACCATCGAGGATGAGCTTGACCGCACCATCAGTCACGCCATATCGCTCGCCAGTGAGGCCAGTAAAACAACCGATGAGACTGCCACGCTTATTGAAGATACAATTGTTCATATCAAAGAACTTGGCGCTGATTCGGGCGAGGTGGAACAGTTTCGAAATTCGCTCGCGACCGCGACTCCTAATTCGCGCACAGGTTTTGTTACGGTCAACTCAAGTCGTCCACATTGGCAAGAGGTGTTCGAATTGGATCTCGTCGATCGCCCTCCTAGTTGGAAGGACTACCGCTTCGCCAATCGCTTGGTTTTGGTAGCCACCAAGCGTAACTAATTTAGTTTTTGATGGGGGCGGCTGACCCATTGGGCGGTGTAGGTGTCAGTCGGCACACCCTAAACTATCCCCCGAACCCGCATCGCCGCGCAAAGAGGCCCAGCGGGTCGATGCGCCGACGATCCCGGATGACTCCTCGCTTAAGGCGGAGCCCGGCCCGTTGGCCCTTACGCTTGAAATTTTTAGCAAGATCAGCTAAAATAGTAGAAGCTATACCCCTAAACGATCAAAGGTCAGTTAGAGGCCGGGAAATAAATTACCGCGCAGAACCTACCAAATGATCTGCGCGGTAAAACAAAGGACAATCAGTGTTAATTATAGCAGAAGTTCTGGAGGAATAGAAGAAGGATCCGTCTGCTTTCTGTGACGCCTATTTTAGTAGCGTAGCGCCTGCCGACGAGTCAGTCGAAAAGGCAAGAGAGACGTCGGCAGCGAAAGACGACGCCGTAAGTTCCTCTTCGCCAGATTTAGACACAAGACGACCCAAAGCCTGCAACACGGTATTGAGGAAGGCATACCAGCGGTCTACGACCAAGCAAAAGAACAAAGGCATAGGCTCTGAGAGCATAGGTACTAAGCCTAATAGAGAGAAGAGTAAAGTAGGGTTTATAGAGAAAGTTGGACTTAGTGTAGATAGCTATAGCGGTGATGCGGTTAATGAAAGTGAAGAAGAAGAAGAGAGTAAGAGTTTCCTTAGACGGCATCACACTGTTTCAGTAAGAGAGTACCAAGCCTTCGAGTCCCTGCGGCCGGCGCATTTTAGCGACGACACATGGAGGCTATACAAGCACGTCTTGCTCTCGATGCAGATCAGACGGCAGAAAAAGTATCCTCTCGCCGTACCTATCCCTTGTGACCTGATCGATAAAAGAGTCCCTGGCAGTAATCTTGACCACTTGCGGGGCTTCGGTGTTGCGATCTCAGGCTACTGGCACCTCCCCGGCCGGAAGGGCGAATGCAGAACATTCGAGATTGAGGCCGCGCAGTTCGCTGAACATGAAGTCGTACTCGCCTCTGCCGAGAGCGACCTTTCTTTCGAAGAGTATCGTCAACAGAAGCTGGTCAACTTTATGGATTGTAGGACAGTGCGGGGCCGACAGAGAAGCTCAAAGCAGACCGAGACCGGCAACTCCGGGCCGTTTGACTGGTGCCAGGCGGTGGATTCCCTGTCGAAGCAGCCAAAGGTGTTTGATTACGAACGGGTCTACGCATGGGTTCAGGCGCTGGAACCCAAGAGAGACATCGCCAAACGCGAGTACAATGAAGCCGTCGAACGCAGAGATGACCAGAAGCTAATCGACAAAAAGGAGCGCGATCTGGACGACGCCCACGGGCTATTGGTCAACGACAGGGCCTGCCTGGGCCAGCTCCGCAGGCAGAATCCCCAGCCAACCCATGACGGCTTTTATTTTTACTACCAGGCCTTGGAGAAGATGGGCGGCGGTCGGATGGCCGAGAAAGGCGGCGGGCTGATGTCGTGCAGTAAGGGCATGAAGAGCGCAGCCTTCCACGGGCTGCCGGATCTTAAAAACTATGATATGCCCGATGCGCACCTGCGCACGCAGTGCGATTGATGCGTGACGCCGGGATCGAGCCGACGTGGCTGGTCAACTACCTGGCTACCACGGACAACAAGGAAGTCTACGCGCAACGCATCGGCGCAAGCAAAGGGTGCTGGAAACAGATGTTGCTCGCGCGCCTGCTCGGGAGTGGCGCCCCCAGTCGAGTTCCGGACGGTTACCTTGATAAGAAGAAGAAGAAAAAGAAGCGCAAATCTGCGGTCGTCAAGATCGCGCTAGAAGATTGCGACTATGACGTCGAGAGGGCGAACTCCATACTAGCGCGGTTTCAGAAAGAGACCCGTGAATTTGGTGACATCCTCGACCACTGGTATGAGTATCTTTTATCTGAGGAACCCGGCGGTTGGTTCTACAAAAACAGAAAAAAGCGTGATGACGGTTATCACGTCTATAACAAGCTCGGTTTCTCCTTCAACGTCACCAAGGCCATCGAAGACCATGGGTGGCACGCAGCGGCGTCAAAGCTCGTCTCACATCGCCTGTTCGGCGAGGAGCAGGCATTCATCATCCAGATCATCAACATCAGCCCTGGTTATCAATATCTTATTTATTGCAACGAGCATGACGGCGTGGTTTCGAAAGGGATAATCCCCCCCGAGGCAATCGACAAGGCCAGTAAAGACTCGGGCGTCCCCGAGGGCGATTTGATTCTAAAGGAATGGGCTCCGCCGGAGATATAAAATGGTTCCATATGTCGTCAGTGGCATCGGCCAATGGTTGGTCGTCTTCCACCTGATCTCAAAATTATAGCCCGCCCCGGGCGTGTGAAAGGTTCTGGTCGTTCCTTTTGGGCCAGAGCCACGGCCTCCGTTCTGCCTTCTTCGCCGCCTTAGCAGGACAGAGGCCCTATTTCATTTCTACGATCTTGGTTGGCCCTGGCCGATTCGCCCCAGCCGGGGTTTCGGCTCCGTTTTTCATCGGTTTTTTTTGATTCAATTCCCCCGGTGAGGAATGGGGTTATATTACAACTAATTTAGTTGTAACTAAAGTGGCAAAACGCCAGGACGGTCCCCGGAAAGGGCTTTCTTGTCGGGCAGGCTTGGCTCAAGGGTTTTCAACCTAGAAGATCGCTTAGAAGTCATCCTGACGCCACGGTTGATGCTTCTGGTAATCATTTCGCAAGTCAGTTATACAGGAAACCCCTCAGATGATCTGAGCCGCGCATTCAGCGAGCCTTTTGCGCTGAGTTTTAGTCAAATAAGTCAGACGTGGCATGGTCATCAAAACATCGACGACGTGCCGGCGCATCAATTCTTGGAGGAGTTCCGCTGGCGCCTTGCTGAGTTCCTGCCTGATCGCCATTAGGGCTTCGTCTGACAATAGCTTGATGCCGGCGCGAACAGCTTGAATGAGCTGGTGAGATTTACCAATCCTGGTTGCGAGATCAACATTCGTCATGCCAATTTTTTTCATAATCTGATCGAGCACCAGGCCGCTCTGATAGGGCGCCGGCAGTTTGAACTCGTCAAGATAGCTGTCGAGAGCCTGCTCTAGCTGCCGTCTCTGACTTGGCGTAGGGTCGAGGGCATCTATGATTGATAGCCCTAATCCCATCGAGATCGGCACCCCGCCCGTCTCAATGCGCGAGATTGTTGAGCCGCCTACCTGGGGCTCATGAATCTTAGTTACGAGCGCGGCCAGATCGCTTTGCTTTAGGCCGTTCTTCCGGCGAGCCTCGGCTACCAGTTCGCCGAAGGTTTTTGTTTCATTCGCCATTACAAGCCTCCAGACGGGATAAACCCCCGACCACGTAGTATGTCTTAGCGGAGGCCCGATGTAAAGGAAATACCAATCCGCTACTAAAATAGTTTTAGGCCAAGTTAAAGAAAAATCGTTATCATCAAAAAGGAGATCCTTAATGTCAACCGCAGGAAACCCAATCAACAGCGCCACTGGCGCGTGGAAAAAAGCAAAGGCCGCTGTAAATTCCGAACATCCCGCCTGGAACCACCTGATGCTACGGCTGATGGTAGAAAACGAGAAAAGAGGCGATGACGACCGCTGCCACTCGCTCGAAGCCGTTGCAGCTATGAGTCCGCTTGAAATGCTGCGGCACGAATTAGTTGGCACACGCATAGCGATGCCCTTTGCGGCAAATGAGTATTTCGGCTGTCAACTCGCCAAAGTCGTTGGGATCAATTCCCCTGAAGTCCTGCTGGCGACGGGCCAGTCACTTGACTGGAGTATGACGAATCCGCTCATTGATGCGAACACGGTCTATCTGGACGCCTGGTTAGGTTTCGGCACCGCTGCCTACAATCCGCCCACCGCAGGGCGCGGGATATTGACAGAGGATTTTTACATCAAGCCTTTGAGCGGCGGCTGGGCGCTTGTACGAAGAGTCCCTGGCGCTTTGCCTGTTTACTTTTTGCGCCAAAGGGTTCAGACAGCGCCAAGCTGGTTAGCGGACTTTGACGACGAGGAGCGTATTGATTACCTTCTCAACAAACGCTCCCCAGTAGATCGACTAGCATTTGCGGACTTCCCTGCGGAGTCCGAGTCAGACCCAGAGGTGTTGGCATCGGCTCGATGGGACAGTCCAGGTCGCCTATTGAGCTATGCATACCGCAGTTGGCTCTTTTGTACGTTCCCCCACGCGAGCAATAGTCTTGTGAAAACTGACGGCACCCTTTGGGTGGTCGATTACGAAAAAACTTTATGGCGCAAGGACTGCGGCGATATAGAAGAGCTTGCCAAGCTTGTTGCGCCGTCGGCGCGCATCACGGCCATCTGTAGACGAATGAGCGCGATCAATAGCCAACATATCGAGCAAGCCATTGGCGAAATCCCTCAGAAATTATGGGAAACCGGTGAGAGTGTCTTAACCAGCAAAGGCGCAGCGCTGGATTACTGGTGCGAGCGGGCTGACGAGTGGAGATTGTATTTTGGGGTCGAGCAGAGCGCGTAGGCCGGCGTCGCGCAGGCAGCCTTGGTTCTCATCACTTTCTGCGCTTGGGCAGAGACGGTAAACCACCCGGCAAAGCTCTTACTGAATCTTTAGTCCTAGTGGGTCTGTTGAGAATCTGCTTCTGCTTCTTAGACAAGGGGATTGTTGCCTGTCGTTCGCGAATAAGGTGGTCGACGTATTTGGAGCATTTTTCGAGGTGCTTTTGAGGGTCGCCACGAACCTCTTTCCGGCAATATTCGCAATTTGTGATTGGGTAGACCGGCGGTGCGAACCGTGCTGCTATCTCCTTTTGTCTTTCGCGATACTTATCGCATTTCTTAATGTGCTTATAATAGGGACCATAACCTTCTGCATCAGCTATTTCCTCGGCACAGTAAGGGCACTTAATGATCATTGTGGCCGCGATTATACGCCCGATGGGCTTTAGTGTCTATGGGTCTTTAGCGCACGCCCATCCTATAGCCAGGCCCCATGCAGGGCCATTTAATTCTGGCTCAAGATGTAATGTGAATACCAATAAGCGCGAGTGCCGCCCAAGGCTGCGCGGCCAATCGCCGACATGCCGCCGCGATGTTGCTTTCGCCACTCCAACGTAGCAGGCTGATGGTTGTGTTTCTCAGAGCCGCCAGCACCTGTGGGATGCTGCCCTTCCACACCTGGCTTCGATCTTCATCATAGGTCACATCTCGCACCCAATGACTTTTGTTTTCGATACTCCAATGCGCTCGATTGATCGCCAGCACGACGGCTGCCGTCGCTCGCTCGCGGCTTAAACTGCTTATCCCATAGACCGCTTCATTTCTCGCTTTGCCGCTCTTTTGCTCAACGATTCGCCGCTCAATCCTAAAGGCTTGATCCAGTCCCGGCCAGAGGTCGCACTGAGCCAGCACGGAGGTCGTGATGATCTGTCGTTGTTCGATGCGCCCGTGACCGCAATCTAAGGTCTTCGCCGTTTGCGGCTCCTGCGTGTAAAAGCCGACTCCGGCAAGCGCCCCTTCAACTTGCGCCAGCAGGGTCGGTTGATTGTCTTTGACTATCATCACATAGTCGCCCTCATGATCGATAATCGCCTGCGCCACTTCGCGTTGTGTAAGCAGTGCATCGACAGTGATTACCTTGTCTTTCAGAACCAATCCCCGGAGCAATTCTTGGACGGCAGTAATCTCATTGGTCTTGTCGGCGACGGCCACCTGTAACAGGGTTAAGCCGAGCCGATGACCGAGCGCCGACAGCAGATGCGCGGCAGGTGCGCCTTGCTTTTTCGAGCCCCGCAAGGTCTTGCCATCGATAGCAATAGCTTCACACTCATCTTCAGGTTGCGATTGGCTCTGCAAAGCCGCCGCCCAGGAGCCTAACTTTTGTTCTACCTCCTGTTTGTCGAGTCGAGAAAAGATGTTGTAGAAGGTGGCGGCACAAGGCGTCTTGTCGGCTTTGAAGCCCAGCGCCGCCGCCAGTTGTTGTCCATAGTAGCGGCCCCACTCGGCCATCGCCGAATAGCTTTTATAGCCGCAGAGCATGGCGGCGACGGCTAAGGACAAAATGGCGACCAGAGAATAGCGTTTGCCGGAAGATTGACGCGGGTCATGGATTTGCGCTAAGACATCAACGAGAGCAAGCGTTGGGCTTGTCATAGTCTCACCTCTTTGCGATTGGTTTTCACGAAGTGGTGAGACTATCTCTCGTTTGCTTTCCTTTTGCCAGAATTAAATGGCCCTG
>JBBWZK010000228.1:0-11963 GCA_039648975.1 Blastocatellia bacterium | reverse complement strand
GGTGAACGAGAGACGCGGCGACTCGGCGACGCGGCGACGCGGCGTGGGAAAGAGATGGCGGCAGATATTTGTTTTTTTACCGCTGCCTCTTCCCATCGCCGCGTCGCCGCGTCGCTGCTTGTGTGCTATGTTTATGTGGGAACTTTGAAGCGATGAAAAAACATTCAAGCATTCGATTTCTGCTCATCGTCCTGGCGATTGTAATCTGTGCCACAGCAACGCGCGCGCAGAGCGTGGTCACGAATCTGCCTGAATCTGACGCGGTGGTGACGGTCAACGTGCGCCGCATCGTCAACGAGACGTTGCCGCGCCTGCTCACCGCCGAGCAGATGAGCGGCGTGCAGTCAGCGCTCGCCAAAGCCAAAAAGATCGCCGGATTCGATGTCAGCAATATCGACACGGCGGTCGTCGGCCTGCGCCTCAACCGCAACGCGCCGCTCGCGATGCCGAGCATGCTTTTGGTGATGCGCGGCTCGTTCAATGCCGACGCGCTGGTGTCGCTGGTGAAGATCGGGCTTGCCGGCAAGGCGCGTGACGAAAAATACGGCGCGAAGACGCTGACGCTGTTGAAACTGAAGGACGTCATGCCCTCCGGCGGCGCTGCCGCGACGTCGCCGGCTGTAGAGATCGCCATTGTGGCGCTTGACGGCGGCACGCTTGCCGCAGGCAGCCCGGCTTACGTCAAAGCCGCCGTCGATGCCGACACCGGCAAGAATCGCATCAGGCCGGAGCTCGTCCAGATGGTCGGGCGCGAGGCGAATTCATTGATCGCCATCGCCGGTCTGGTGCCGCAGGGCTTGTTTGCCAGCATTCTGCCGAAAGAGATACAGGGCAACGAAGAGATCGCACGGCTCGCCGGCAGCATCGAGCAGATTTACATAGGGCTGAACATGGACGCGCAGGGATTTCCCTTGTCGGTGATGTTGAAGGCGAACACGGTGGAGAATGCCCATGCCATCACCGGCTTTTTGCAAACCATCGCCCAATTCGGCACGAATGTGGCCGACAAGAACGTCAAGCCAATCGTTGACGCGCTGAAGATCACTTCGCAGGAGACCGAAGTGCAGGTGCGCACCGTGCTACCGCAAGAGATCGTCGCGTCATTCGTGCGCGGATTGTTTTCCTCAGCCGCCAAACCGGCGGAGCCGAAGAGCGCGCCGAAGCCTGAAACGAAGAAGCCTTAACGTGATGCGTGAACGAGTCCGCATTGAGCCGGTCGTTGGGAAGCGTCATTTTCACGCATCACGCATCACGTATCACTCGTCACTTGTCACTTCTGGAGGGAGCCGTGTCGCAATCGCGAATCGAAGCCTTTGAAGCTATGCTCAAAGATCAGCCCGATGAGGTGATGATCTGGTATGGGCTGGGAAACGAGTATTTCAAACTTGAGCGCTGGGCGGATGCAGCGAACGCTCTGCGCCAGGTCGTGCGTTTGAATCCCGATTACACCGCCGCGTATCAGATGCTCGGCTCGGCGCTGATGGGTGCAGGCCAAAGCAACGAAGCGCGTGCCGCCTGGATGGAAGGCATCGAAGCGGGCAAGCGCAGCGGCGCGTGGAAAGCGCAGCAGCATATGGAGCGCCTGCTCGCTGAATCAAGCGATGCCGGCAGCGCTGATTTTTGCAAATGATCGCGCGGCGGCGGAAGTGTCATAAGCGGATTGATTCAGCTTCCTCAAACCATTGGAGAATCCATCATGAAAAAACTGAGCGCCCTGTTGCTGCTCCTGGCTCGGGCTCTGCTCTTCACGCCCGCAACGCCACAGGCATCAATGAACGAAACCGCGATGAACGCGCCGCGCGCCGTGCTGGCCGAACGATTGGGATTCAAAGCGACGGACAAGATTCTCATCGTCAACGTCGACGACATAGGCAACAGCCACGCGGCGAACGCGGCGGTCATGGACGCGACCGAGCACGGCCTTGCGACCTGCGCGACAATCATCGTTCCCGGCCCCTGGTTTCCTGAAATCGCCGACTATGCCCGCAAGCATCCGCAAGCGGATTTCGGCGTCCACCTGGCGCACACCAGCGAATGGACGACGATCAAGTGGGGGCCAGTCGCTAATAAATCAGAGGTGCCCGGACTGGTTGATCCGCAGGGCTATCTGTGGCCGGACATCGCGAATGTTTATAAAAACTCGACGCCTGAACAGGCTTACATAGAGGCGCGCGCGCAGGTCAAGAAAGCCATGGCCGCCGGTGTCGATGTGACGCATCTGGATTCGCACATGGGTACGCTGCAATTTAACGAAGCTTACTTTCAAATCTATCGCCGGCTCGCTAAAGAATTCGACCTGCCCTTGCGCATGGGATCGCAGGAACTGCTTGCGGCTCAGGGCGGTGGCCACCAGCGCGGCCAGTTGGACGAAGACGGCATCGTTTATCCAGACTACCTGATTCACGGCGGGCGCAAGCCCAAGGAGTCAATGAGCGACTACTGGAAACGCATGTTGAGTGATCTGAAGCCGGGCGTGACCGAAGCCTACATACACGCCTCAGCGGCGGGCGACGAACTCGCGGCCTTCACCAACACGGCAGGTGATCGCGCCGAAGAGTATCGCCTGTTCACCAAAGACCCGGAGATTCGCAGAATTTTAGAAGCGCAAAACGTCAAGCGCATCGGCTACCGCGCGCTCCGCGATTTGCAGCGCAAGACGCGCGCCAACGGCGCGAAGTAAGCTCTCAATCTGTTTGCGTTCGCGTAATCGCTATAATGTTAAGAATCCTTGCGGAGACTACCACTATGAATACTCATCGCACAGAAGTCACCTTGACTGAAGACGGCTCGCTGACACTGAAGAACCTGCCTTTTCATGCTGGCGATTCGGTGGAAGTGATTATCGTCGCGCGCTCGTCAAAACCCGGCGAGCAAGATCGTTATCCATTGCGTGGCACGCCGATTCATTACGATAACCCGACCGAACCTGTGGCGCAGGAAGATTGGGAAGCAGTGCGATGATTCTGCTCGACACGCATATTTGGGTGTGGTGGGTCCACGGTGCCACACAACTCAGCGACAAACAGATCGAAGAGATCAAAGGGCATGAGGCAGACGGGCTAGGCATCAGCGTCATCTCATGTTGGGAGGTCGCCAAGCTGGTTGAGCGTGGGCGGCTCATCCTGCCTTGCTCAAGCGATGATTGGATGAATCAGGCTCTGGCTTATCCAGGCATCCGACTGCTTGACCTCACACCGCGCATTGCAATTGAATCTACGCAATTGCCTGGCGATTTTCACCGCGACCCGGCAGACCAGATTATTGTCGCAACCGCGCGGGTTCTCGATTGTTCGTTGCTTACGGCAGACGAGAGAATTTTGAATTATCCATACGTGAAGGTTTGGCAATAGCTATCGGTCACTTCAGAATGCAAACGGAGAACAACAAAATGAAATCAGCAAGAGCCTTCGTAATTCGCTTCGTTGCTTCGCTGGCATTGCTCGCCCTGTTCAGCGTCACCGTGCCGCCGCGCGCGCGGAGCGGCGAACCGGACAGCGATGAAGTCAAAGCCGCTTATACCAAGTACGAATATCAAATCTCGATGCGCGACGGCGTCAAGCTGTTCACTGCCGTCTACGTGCCGAAGGATACCTCGCAAAAGTATCCGATATTACTAAACCGCACGCCGTACAGCGTTGCGCCTTATGGAGCCGATCTCTACAAAACCACGATTGGCCCGACGCCGCTGTTTCAACAAGAAGGTTACATCTTCGTTTATCAGGACGTGCGCGGGCGCTGGATGTCGGAAGGCGACTACATGGACGTGCGTCCGCACAAAGCCAAAAAGAGCGGCCCCACAGACATAGACGAAAGCAGCGACACCTACGACACGATTGAGTGGCTCGTCAAAAACATTCCGAACAACAACGGGCGCGTCGGCATGTGGGGCATCTCCTATCCCGGCTTTTACGCGGCGATGGGGATTATGGAAGCGCATCCGGCCTTAAAAGCCGCTTCGCCACAAGCGCCTATTGCCGACTGGTTCATCGGCGACGACTTTCATCACAACGGCGCGTTATGGCTGCCGCACGCCTTCAACTTTTATGCGAGCTTCGGCCAGCCGCGCCCGCGACCTACGACCGAAGGCCCGAAGCCATTCCTGCACGGCACGCCCGACGGCTACAAGTTCTTTTTAGAGATGGGGCCGGTGGCGAACGCCGACAAGAACTATTACAAAGGCAACATCGCCTTCTGGAACGAGATGATGGCGCATCCGAATTACGACGAGTTCTGGCAGGCGCGCAACACGCGGCCTCATCTGGTCAACATCAAGCCGGCGGTGATGACCGTCGGCGGCTGGTTCGACGCCGAAGACCTGTTCGGCGCGCTGAACACCTACAAAGCCATCGAGCGGCAGAATCCCGGCGCGCGCAACATGCTGGTGATGGGGCCGTGGTTTCACGGCGGCTGGTCGCGTTCGGACGGCGACTTCCTGGGCAACGTGCAGTTCGGCTCGAAGACCGCCGTCTTTTACCGCGAAAACATTGAGTTGCCGTTTTTCAATTACTATCTGAAAGACAAAGGCGAGATGAAACTGCCCGAAGCGTACCTGTTCAACACAGGCGCGAACGAATGGCGCACATTCGACCAGTGGCCGCCGAAGAACATAGAGGAGCGCAGCATCTATCTCGATGCGAGCGGCAAGGCCATGATGACCGCGCCGGCAAAGAATGAATGCTTTGCTGAATACGTCAGTGATCCGACCAGGCCCGTGCCGTTCATCAACTCGACGGCCATCGGCATGACGCGCGAATACATGACAGATGATCAACGCTTCGCGGCGCAGCGGCCCGATGTGTTGGTTTATCAAACCGAGCCGATGACGGATAGCCTGACGGTTGCCGGGCCGATCAAAGTCAGCCTCGACGTGTCAACGACCGGCACGGATGCGGATTTCGTCGTCAAGGTGATCGATGTTTATCCCGACGACGCGCCGGACAAGGCATTCAACCCGGCGCAGGTGCGGATGGGCGGTTACGAAATGCTGGTGCGCGGCGAACCGTTCCGCGCACGCTTCCGCAACAGCTACTCAAAGCCTGAAGCGATGACGCCGGGCAAACTGACGCGCATCGAATTCGAGATGCCCGACATCCTGCACACTTTTCTAAAGGGCCACCGCCTGATGATACAGGTGCAGAGCACGTGGTTCCCGCTCGTGGATCGCAATCCGCAGAAGTTCGTCAACATCAACACGGCGACCGCAGCCGATTTTCAGAAAGCGACGCAGCACATCTACTGCACGTCGCGCGTCATCTTCAACGTGATGAAGACGCCGTAGAGCGGCCCGGGTTACTCGGAATGATAAACCTTGAATACAGCTACCAGAACGGCTTCTTCTTCTAATGCGTCGTGCGCTGCTGTGGTCAAGCGATTGGCGTATCGAGAGACCCGCTGGAAGTTCTCTTCCAGGGCAAGTGGAATATCTGTGTAGATGATGTTGATCTTGTCCTGCATCTTCAGGCCGGCGCGTGAAAGGTAGCTGCCGTCTAAGCCGCGAATGATGGTGCAGCCGCCGAAGGTGTAGGTGAATTCTTGATCAAAGGCTTGCAGCAAGTCTCGATAGGAAGGTTTCGGCAGATCAGGAATGTAGACTTCAATTCTTAGCTTTTCGGACAGTGGCAATGAATTTCTCCCTTCGCTTGGGGAATTCATCCATCCGTTTGATGACCTCTTTGGCAGACAGCTTGGCCCGCTGCGGCCTTTCTATTTTGATTTCTTTGATGTCTTTCAGCCTTCTCGCCATGTTCTTATCCAACCCTGAATTCGATCTTCGTGTTTCCTCGACATTGTAGCATAGCCGGTGCGATTTGCATCGGTGGGGATAACGCTCCGCATAACCGGGTGCGCGAACGTCACTCATAGAACGTTAAGAAATTCGCTTCGCGCTCTGGTTGATGCGATTGTTAGGCCGACCCGTTGATTCTTTGTGATAACTCTTCTGCAAGCTTAATAAGGTCAGCTAAAAAACGAGCGGAATTCAATGACCTTATACACGTAGCTGGTGATTTTTCATAATGTTTGATCATTTCTAGAACTGTCTGGACTGCCTTTTGCGCATTCTCAAAATTAAGATCAGTTATGTGGTCTAAACTAGGCTTATCGTGCGCTTTGAAATGAATAATTTTGTCGTTCCTCAACTTTATGAGGCCAGAGAAGGACGGGAATCTGTGAGCCAAGTCTGGTATTAGCACTGTCCATTTTTGCATTAAACTCTTATTCTTGACTGCTGTCTTCGTTAGCTTTTTGTCGTACACACATTTAAGATTCACATAATCTTCAGCGGCAGTTATCGCCAAGATTAAGGCGATTCTAGCAATGCTACGATGTAACATGCCCGATTCCTTGCTGTATGCAGTCTTTGCGAAGAGTGAGTTCATTACTTGAGCGTCCTCCAATAACTCTCGATAGTTTGAATACCCTTCAATGTTAATTGCCATCGAGTTCAGCGACGCTTCTGTCGGCTTTACATACTTAGCGCCCTTAAATGTATTCTTGAACTGTTTATCCGTTTGTTCTAGGAATTCAAACATTACCTTTTCTGCCTTTTCTTTATATTCAAGTGGATTCAAGGCAGCAATATTCTCCAATTGAAATTCAAGTAATTCATACTTTGTCAGTTTAGGTGTTCCAGGTAAGATCTTTGCCATGGTCTGATTATAACCCTGAAGCTCAATGAATCCTTAATAAACTTCTGATTCTCGCCCGCTAGCGTCGAGGCCTAACAAATAATGGGCCTCGTAAAAGATGTAATGTTTTGCATCTATTATGACCTATAATTCTGCGCTTGCCGGATTATTCTATCGATATGCTCTGTCCTGTCATACAAGTTTCCTATCTGGTAGGCGTATCATATAAAGCTACATTGCAGGGAAATGAGATTTTCAATCGTTGAGCAACACGGCACACAATTCCTCATCGCTGGATGCCAGCGGGTCGCCGTCTGGCGACGGCGAGCTTTGCTGATATACTCAATGATCGCTTGATGAGCGGCGATGGCTCGATGCGGCGGTGGACGCGGTCGGACAGCTTTCGTCGCAACAGCAAACATGCTACGAGGAGATAAGACATGCCTACACGCAATGGAAGCGCGGTTTGGGAAGGAACACTCAGAGAAGGCAAAGGCACGGTTAAATTAGGCAGCGGTGCGTTTGAAGGGCCGTACTCGTTCGCTTCGCGCTTTGAAGAAGGCACCGGCACCAATCCCGAAGAATTGATCGGCGCGGCGCACGCCGGCTGTTTCTCTATGGCGCTGGCCGCCGGCCTGACGAAAGCCGGTTATTCGCCGAAGCGCGTCGCGACGACGGCTAAAGTGCATCTCGGCCAAGCAGGCGGCGGCTTCAAAATTACCTTGATCGAACTGGTTACCGAAGCCGAGATTCCCGGCATTGACGAGCAGGCATTTCAAGAGCAGGCCGAAACCGCCAAGAAGAATTGCCCGATCTCGCAGGCGCTCGCCGCGACCGACATCACGCTCTCTGCAAAGCTCGTGTCATAAGTCGGAGCAAGCGCCTGCCATTTACTTCATCAAATCATGCATAGCCCAAGCGGCGACGCCACAAGGCCAGATCGTTTCTGCTTATGGCGTCGTCGCTCCCTTTGCTCGCTGCGTCACTCGTGCCGGACATCGCCAGAGGACAACCCACGGAAGTCAGGTTGTTGATGACGAGGTTGTCTATAAACCAGCCGCCGTTCACGCCGGTCGTGCCATTGGCATCGCTCGTCATGCGGAAGCGCAGAAAGACCGGCAGACCCAGAGGATTGTTCGCGCCGCCCGGCGCAAATGAGCCGAGCGCGATGCGCACATGATGGTAGTCCTTCGAGCCTGTGTAACCTCGCCTACCTTGCAGGAGCGACGTCATCACGCCTTCGAGGTTGCCATCGAAGCGCGCGTTGTAGCCGCCTTCGATCATGTAGTTGCCCAGATCAAACGTATGCACATTATCCGGGAACGGCGTGGCGATGAATAACGGAGCGCCGAGCGCCACTTCGATTGTGCCGCCGTCGAAGCCGGTCTCCGCAGCGAAGCGGTGATCGAATTCCATCAAGGAACTTGCCGTCAAGCTCAATGGCCCGATGACTGATGAAATATCGCTCGGCTGACCAGTTGTTGTCGGATCAACATCCGGCGCCGGCACGAAGTCAGGCGCGTACATCACCGAAGAGGTGAGGCCGCCGCCGAGATTCGCGCCCGCGACGCGCTGGAAGGCCGCCACGCCGCCGTTCGGCGTGCTGCCGGAATCGACCAGCGGCGGAACGAAGCGGTTGTTAGCCGCAGCAGTTTCAAAACTCTCCGTGGCAAACACCGGCGTCGCCGCGACCGCAGACGTGGTCGGCGCGCTGTACCTCGTCACCGTGTTGCCGGCGTTGTTGGTGTCCTTCTTGCCGCTCGTCAAATCTCGCGCCTGCACGATGTAATAGTAAGTCTGGCCGAGCGCGAGATTGCGATCAACATAAGATGTGCCATTGACACCGCTGGCGATGCGATTCGAAGCCGCCGGCGCAAACGTCGGGGCTTGTGTGCCGTCGCCCGCCGCAACCGAAGTCACGCGATAGATGTCATACACAAGGTTCGCATTCGCACTGGCAGAGAAGGCAGGCCGCCAACTGATGACCAGGCGATTGCATTCTCGCGTATCGGTGACTAGATCAACTCCATCAAAGATCGGCGGCGTCGCGACGCTGATCACATCGCCGAGAGTTATGGCAACGCTTCGGATGTTGGCCGGCGACACGCATTCGGGATTGCGACTGGCGCGCACCTGATAATAAAAAGTCTGGCCGAGCGACAGTCCCTGGCCATTGTTGTTATCGCGGAAGACCGTCTGAATGGCAGGAATCTCGGCGATGGTAATGAACGGCCCATCCGCACTGCCGGCCCGCGAGATGATATAGGTCTGCGCATCGCGGACGCGCACGCCGTCGTTGATGTTGATCGTCACTTGATTCTTGAGCAAGTTGGAAAGCGTGAACGGCGGCGCGGGCAATGGCCCAAGCGCTTCGCAATCGGTCACGCCCGAAGGAACCGTGAAGTCTTCAATCACGAGAGGCGCGGATTGCGTCCCTATATTATTGCCGGGATCGGTGGTCGACTCTGCATTCGCGCCGACGCCGTGACTGGCGAAGGCGCGCCAGATGAGAGCGTGATTCTCGCCGCCGGTCAGTTCGCGGTCTGCAAGCAAGATCGAATCGCGCGAGTCTATGAAAGAAGGATTCGACGGCGAAAGCTGCAAGCCGCGCAGCACCAGCGTGTCCGAGAGGCGCGCGCCCTTGCTCACCGCCGACGCTAGCGGCCCTTGACGATGGCCGAGTTGCGCGATCTCCGCAGCCAGCATTCCGGGCCGCACGATGGCTTGGCTGGCGTTGATGGTGTTCACGTCTTGCGTGTTGAACGAAGCGCGGTAATCAATCGGATGATTGCCGTCAACCGACTGTACGCGGCGGCTGCCTATGTAGAAGTTCGTGCCGTTGCCGAGTCGCCGAGCGCCATCATAGAAGATGCCGTTGGCGTCTTTCATAATCAACAACTCGCGCATGTCCCAGAGCACGGCGCACCAGTACGTGCCGATGGCGTGTACTTCCCACAGCGAGGTGAACGGCGGGCCTGAATAAACCGTTGTGCTGGTGTTCGGATCAGGCGTGCCGCCATCGCGACGCGGGCGAATGACTCTGTCGTTGATCGCGCCATACGACCAGCGGAAATTGGTGTAGGGCAAAAAGCGAATGGCTCTGATGTAATCGCCGATGACGTATTCGCCGACCGCATCATCGTCTGTCAAAGACGCGGCATTGTAATCCGACCAGCCTTCGCCCTGGCCGCCCGATTCGCCAACCAGGGCGAAGCCGAGCCCGCCCGTGCCGCCTTTGGCCGCCGAGCGATTCGAAACGCCGTGATAATGCTCGTGCGCCACGACATCAAAATCCAGATCGCCATCGGCGCGGCGCGCGTTCGTGTCGGTGAACAGGTACATCTGCATGCGCGGCATCGTGCCGTCACCGGGGGTTGAGAAGTTAGCGTTGTCGGTTCCCGAACCATCCTGAACCTGCGCGCTGATGCCGTCGCCGCCCGCGCCGCCTTTGCCGAAGTTGTCCTGCTGGAAGTTCCAGAGTTGCTCTGTAAAGCCTATGCTGTAGAGATAATCGTGAATCAGGTTGTTGTAGTAGAACAGCGTCGTCGTTCCCGGATAAACATCCGCGAAGGTGCTCGGCGGAAAGAACGGTGTCCCTCCCGCATCGACGCCGCCGAACTCATAACTATTGGTGAAGTCGAAACGGCTTGCGGTGAACTGGCGATTCGCATCATAGCCTTTGATGCCTTGCGTGCCTTCGTCATCGTCGGCGTGATCGTCGGCGACCAAAACATTGTTGCCTTCGGTGTAGTTCGATTGCAGAACCGATGAAAGTATGCGGCCATCGGCCAGCACGACACTTGACGCAAGCGGCGTCAGCGTCGCAGAGAAAGGCTGGCTCTTGTCGGCGACGGGAGAGTTCTCAGGAAGATTGCGGCTCTGCGCTTCGGTGTCCATCGTATAGCCGTAGGCGCGCGTCGCGGCGCGATTGGCATTGCCGTTGTTGACCTCCGCGCCGTTTGAATCGGTCGGCAGATAGAACCAGCCGAACGGCGATTGCGGCGAAGGATTCAACGCATCAGGCAAGCCGCGCAGCGCCTGGCCGAAGGGCGCACCGTAGACCAGCGGGTCCTGGCCGCGCGCAAAAACGAAGCTCTGTTTGAAGCCGCGACCTTCGGCGGCGGTGGTTGCCGTCTCTGCGCCGTAGGCCGGCGGCAGGCCGGGAGTCGCCGGTCTGCCGAACGCCGCAGGGCCTGAGAGCGTCGTCGGCATGCCGTCGAACACTTTTCCGGCGGCGGTGCCATTGGGGTTTTGCGATTCAACTTTATCCTGCACATCAGGCCGGAAGGTTGGCAGACGCCCGACGCCCTGACCGCCGCCGTGCGGCCCGTAAAAGGATGTCAGGCTGAAGCGTCGCAGCACCTGGCCGGTCTGCGCATCAACGACGTTCTCCCAGGTGATGCCGTCGAACTGCGGCGTTGTCAACGCGAACTTGTAAGCGACGCGCCCTATATCGCCGAGCGGGAAGATGGTGCGCGTGACGACGATCTTATTGCGGATGACGTTGGCGGTGAACTGCGGCGCATCGATATATTCAGGCGCAAGATTGCCGTAAGTCGTCGGCACTTGCTTTGTGCCCGCCGGCTGCAATGTAAGATTGGTTATACCCATCGCCAGAGCCGCTGCGTTGATGGCCTGCTCAGGCGTAAGCGTGGCGGCGTTGGTGACTCGAAGTTGTGGAAAGCTCTCGCCGCCGACGCTGATAATCTGCCCTGCGCGATTGACATTGACCAGCACGTCGCCGTGATAGACGGGCAAGCCGTTGGCTCGCTGTTCAAAAAGCAGAATGGTCGTGCCCAGATCTGGAATGGTCGCGCGGCTCTGCAACTTCAAGTTGTTCAGGTCGGTCTCGCTGAAGCGGAATAGCTCGCGATAGCGGCTGAGGAAATTGCGCGCGATGCTTTCAGGCGCTGCCGTGCTCGGCGGCGTCAGATAGGCCGAGTAACTGAACATATAGCGCGGCGTCGCCGTCAGTCCGTTGTAGCGCACCTGCACGACATTGCCGATGCTGCCCTTGAGCGATTCGAGCGCCTTCAACTGCGTCAGCACAGGCTGATGCAGCACCGTGCCTTTGGGCACGCCTTGCGGGCCGCGAATATCGAACTCAGCGGGGCGGGCGACCTGGGCTGAAGATTTGAATAAGAAGTTGGCGGAAACCAGTGCAGCGAAAATCAACAGGCAGAGCACCGTCGCTCTTATGGGGTTATGAATTCTCATCGTCGTCTCTCCTTCAATGAGTCGCTGAACAAATTGATCATCATCGCAAGCCACCTGGATGAACTGCTAAGTTGCTGGTTGTCATGTAGGGGCGAGCCGAAGTGGTCGCCCCCGACTGGA
>JBBWZK010000227.1:0-9574 GCA_039648975.1 Blastocatellia bacterium | reverse complement strand
CATTCAAATGGCGCAGGACGCGATCACGCTGGTTTCGCTCGGCGGCGCGCTGCTGGTCTACAGCCCCTGGCTGCTCTTGTTGCTGGCGGTCGCCGTGGTGCCTAGTTTTCTGGGCGAGACGCACTTTGCTTCTCTGGAGTATTCGTTACTTTTTCGCTGGACGCCGGAGCGCCGGCAGTTGGATTACCTGCGCTATATCGGGGCCAGCGACGTGACGGCGAAAGAAGTGCAGATGTTCGGCCTCGCGCCGTGGCTGATTGGCCGCTTCCGTGCGTTGTCAGAGAAGTTTTACGAAGAGAACAAACGGCTATCGGTGCGCAAGGCGTTCATCTCCACAGGGCTGTCGATCATCGGCACCGCCGGCTATTACGGGGCGTATGCGATTATCCTGGTGCGCGCCGTGGCGGGCATGATCAGCATCGGCTCGCTGACGTTTCTCGCCGGCTCGTTTGCGCGCAGCCGCGACCTGATTCAACGCCTGCTGATGGGCGCAAGCGACATCACGCAGCAGGCGCTTTACCTGAAAGACCTCTTCGACTTTGTCGAGATGCAGCCAACCATCACTTCGCCCGTCGACGCCCTCAAGGTGCCTGAGCCGATACGCGAAGGCTTCGTTTTTGAAAACGTCGGCTTTCAATACCAGGGCAGCGACCGCTGGGCCGTGCGCAACGTCAGCTTCCGCCTGCCGCCGGGCGAGCGCGTCGCCTTTGTCGGTGAAAACGGCGCGGGCAAGACGACGCTGACCAAGCTGCTGGCGCGGCTCTATGATCCGACCGAAGGGCGCATTTTATTAGATGGCCGCGACCTGCGCGAATACGACCTGGCGTCGCTGCGCCGCGCCATTGGCGTTATCTTTCAGGACTTCGTGCGCTATGCCATGCGCTTTGATGAGAACATCGGCGTCGGCGAGATTGACAAGGTGCGAGCTTATCTCGATTCGACGGCGAATGAATCGGGCAACGGCGATCCGCAGGCGAGCCCGCCGCTGGCCAAAGGAACTGCGCCAGCCGCAAAGAACGGCAAGCCGACGAAAGTGGCGAATGCTACAAAGGACATAGAAGCGACGGTGTCGTCATTTGAGCACCACAACGACATACCGGAACCGATTGCCTCGGCGGCAGACAAGTCGCTTGCTTCAAGCTTGCTCGGGCGTTTCACCGAAGGCTATCGGCAGATGCTCGGTCGGCGCTTTGAAGGCGGCGTCGATCTGTCGGGCGGCGAATGGCAGAAGGTGGCGCTGGGCCGTGCCTACATGCGCGACTCGCAGGTATTGATTCTCGATGAGCCGACTGCGGCGCTCGACGCACGCGCCGAGTACGAAGTCTTCAAACGTTTTTCTGAACTGGTAGGCGGGCGCATGGCGGTGATCATCTCGCATCGCTTCTCGACCGTGCGCATGGCCGACCGCATCGTCGTGCTGACTCATGGTCAGGTGGTCGAAGAAGGCACGCACGCCGAGTTGCTGGCGCGCGACGGCCTCTACGCCGAACTCTTCACCTTGCAGGCTGAAGGCTACCGTTAGGCGCTTTGGTAAAGCTTCACACGGCTCACCAAACAGAGTATGGCGGGACGTAAAGGCATCTTAAACCTGCGCCCGCCGCACCTCACTTTCTTGACGTTACTACACTTTGTAACTACAATCGGTTGATGAGATTTGACTGGGATGAAGCCAAACGCGAGTCAAACCTTCTCAAACACGGAATTGATTTCATTGACGCTGAAAAGATATTTGATGGTGAAACGATCACGATTCCTGATGATCGCTTCGACTACGCAGAAGACCGCTTGATCACCTTCGGTCTACTGGATGGGCGCGTCGTGGTCATCGTCCACACGGAAACGGACGAAGTGATCCGCATCATCTCGGTGAGAAAGGCAAGCAAGAATGAAGAGATCAGCTACTTCAAAAAAATCGCGGACTGATTGGGCGCGAGTCGATGCCATGAAAGACGGGGATATAGACTTCTCCGACAGCCCGGAGATCGCTCCAGAGCGGTTTGCGCGAGCCGTGGTGAGGAAGGGCTTAAAGCCTGTCTCACGTAAAGAGCAACTCACCTTGCGCATAGACAGCGATGTGCTGGAATGGTTCCGCAAACAGGGGCAAGGCTATCAGACAAAGATCAACGCGTTGCTGCGAGCTTATATGGAAGCTCACAAGCCTTAGCGCTCATAAGGAGCAGTCCTTTCCGAGTTGCTGGCGCGCGACGGCCTTTACGCTGAACTCTTCACCTTGCAGGCCGAAGGCTATCGCTAAACCCTTTCATTCTCTCACTCGCTTGTTTCATCCATAGGACGCTTCAAAAAATCTGTCTCATACGTGAAAATTTTGCTTGACAATTTTCGGTTATTTTCGTATAACGTTCGGTAGATTTTCATTCCCCCAATAGCAGGTAGATTCGAACCGGGAGAGGTTTGTTTATGACGCTTCAGCAAGCGCTCAGGGCGAACGTGCGCATTGAGCCGGGACAGAAAATCAGGACCTTCGGTGGCTGGTGCCGCCACGACCGCGTCCTGCTCAATGGCGAGGAGATCGGACGCATTCAAACGCGGCGTGGCCGCAGCCGCATTGAAGTCATCACCATCGCAGACAATATCTACACCATGGGCTACGACATCGAATGGCTGGTCGAGCAGGGAGACGACTCTTATGGTCTTAACTCCACGGCAGCGTGAAGTCTACGAATACATCCGCCGCTTTGCCGAGACCCACGGCTACGCGCCGACGATTGCCGAAATCCGCGCGCATCTCGGATTGCGCTCGCCGGCGACGGTGCATCAGTTGCTCTCAACGTTGGAGCGCGAAGGCTTGATTCGCCGCATCAAGCACGCCAGTCGCGGCATTGAACTGGTCAAAGCCGAAGCGAGCGACGCGCCGTGCGAGATCCCTCTGCTCGGCGTCGTCGCGGCGGGCCATCCGATTGAAGCCGTGTTGAATCATGAATCGGTAGTCATTCCGCCGGATATGCTCGGACGGACGCGGACGTTTGCGCTGCGCGTGCGCGGCGATTCGATGATTGACGAACAGATTCGTGACGGCGATTACTTAATCGTCGAATCGCGCGAGACCGCAGAAAACGGCCAAACCGTGGTCGCGCTCGTTGATGGCAGCGACGCGACGGTGAAGCGATTTTATCGAGAAGCCAACCAGATCAGGCTGGAGCCGGCCAATCCAGCTTATCAACCCATCATTAAACCCGCCGACCACGTGCATATACAGGGCGTCGTCATCGGCGTGATTCGCAAGTACCACCACTGACACGCGGCAAGTAAGGCGTGCCAACCGAAAATTGAAGCGGCGCGAGCTTGCGCGTCCTGGCTCATCGTGTACCCGGATGCCGACGCGGTGAGATCGTCCAAAGCGAGATCGGCGAAAACCAAATAAAGGAGAGACCACAATGGCAGTTAAACCCATTCCTGAGGGCTATCACACGGTGACCCCCTATCTGGTCGTTGACGGAGCCGGAGGGCTGATCGATTTCTTGAAACAGGCTTTCGATGCGGAGGAAGTCGAGCGTATGCCGGGCAAGGATGGCACGGTTGGGCATGCGGAAATCAGAATCGGCAACTCGATGATCATGCTGGCCGATGCGCAGCCTGAATACCCGGCGGCACCTCACACAATCTGCCTCTACGTCGAAGACGCGGACGCGACTTACCAGCGCGCGATTGCGGCGGGCGCGACTTCGATCAGAGAACCGGCGGATCAGTTCTATGGCGACCGTAGCGGCGGCGTCAAGGATGCGTCCGGCATGAGCTGGTGGATCAGCACGCACATCGAGGACATCGCGCCTGAGGAATTAGAGAAACGTGCTGCCGCCTACAAGGAAAAACACAAAGAGGAATGTGGCTGAACGCGTGGCGGCAAACGCCGCAGCGCAGGCCGGGATTTTGCTGGCGGCTTCATCGCCTGGTGCGTCGCCTGCTTTGATAACGCGCTGCCTGTGTGCCCGGCAGCCAATGATTCCAATCAGCGAAGGAGAGTGAAACTATGTCTGAAGTGCAACGGATTCCGAGTGGCTATCACACCGTCACGCCGACGATCTTCGTCACTGGCGCGGCGCAGGCCATGGACTTTTATCAGCAGGCGCTCGGCGCAACAGAGGTCTGCCGCCACACCACGCCGGACGGCAGCAAGGTGGTGCACGGAGAACTCAAGATCGGCGACAGCACGGTGTTCATCGCCGACGAGTTTGCTGACTTTGGCATGCTCTCGCCGCAATCACTCAAGGGCAATAGCGTCACGTTCTATCTTTATGTTGAGAACTGCGACGAAGTGTTCGACCGTGCGGTCAGCGCCGGAGCGACGACCATCAGGGCGCTGGAGGACACTTTCTGGGGCGACCGCACGGGCATGATCGGCGACCCTTATGGGCATAAGTGGAACATCTCGACGCACGTCCGCGATGTATCGCCCGAAGAGATGGCCGCTGCCTCAGAAAAATTCTTTGGCGACGAGAAGCAGAAGGCCGAAGCTTCTTCGTAGCGCCAACGCTAACCTGCATTCTGACGGCGCGCGAGGCGGTCAGCTTGCGCCCGTTCAGCAAACGTTCTGGGAGGCCGACGGCCTTCCAGCCAAGGAGGGAAGGCAATGAGATTGCGAATCGTTCTTTGCGCCACTGTGATGCTATGTGCGGCCTTGCAAGGCAATGCGCTCGCTCAGGAGCAAGCGAAAACCGAGACGAAAGCCGCTCCCAACATGCAGGAAATGATGAAGAAGTGGATGGAAGCCGCGACCCCCGGCGAAGGCCACAAGTACCTTGATCAATTCGTCGGCAAATGGGATATCGTCGTGCGCGCCTGGATGGAACCGGGCAAGCCTGCGCAGGAATCCAAAGGCACCTGCGACGCGAAATGGATACTCGACGGGCGCTTCGTTTATGCGGAAATGTCCAGCCAGATGATGGGCATGCCGTTTAAGGGCATAGACATCACCGGCTATGACAACTACAAGAAGCGCTACGTTGTTTTCCACATCGACAATCTGGGCACGGCGATCTCCAACGGCGAAGGCAAGCTCGATTTATCAAAGCAGGTGATGACCACTTTCGGCAAGATGGACGACGCGTCGCTGGACGAGCGCGACAAGCCTGTGAAGTACGTCTCGCGCATCGTCAGCAAAGACAAGTACGTCTTTGAACTCTACGACGAAGTGGGCAGCCCGAACGAATACAAGGTACTCGAAATCACTTACACGCGCAGCAAGCCGTAAGCGCGAAGTTGTTCCCGTAGTCTGGCTCTTAGCCTTAGCAGCAAAACCAAAAGCAGTTGCCGAGTCATAGCCCTCTTCGGCGAGAAGGAACGCGCCCCCACGCTCCTTCTCGCCTTTTGTTTTGTTTGGAAGAAAGTCTTGAAGCCGCAAGCGGCGCGCACTATGATGAGCCTGCGGAAGGCGCGGAAATTGACGTGGATGTGTGGATGGACTTTTGGGCCGCGCGCACTTGGCCAGGCGCTATTCGAAGGCGCTCACACGGCGCGCGTGCAGCGGCACTGCTTGCGGATTGAACTTGCGCGCGTAAGTCCAGACGTAATTGCGCAAGCTGTAGTAATAGGGATTGAAGCCGACCTCGTCTATTTCTTTGAGCGCCTGCTCGACGCTCCATTGATAACGGGCGACGCGATAGATGGCGCTCATCTCGCCTGTGCGATGCAAGCCGTCATCGCAGAAAACGTAGAACGGCCCCTTCGATTCATCTGTAACCAGCGCCACAAATTCTCTGGCCTGCGCGTCGGTTGCCGGATTCCAGACGCCCAGCGGCAGCCAGTAATATCGCAGCCCGGCTTGCTCTGCGGCCAGCCCCGCATCATCTGTGTGGTCGTAGATCGAGCGCAGATCCACAACCGTCTTGACGCCGAGCCGCGTCAGCGTTTCGATGCCGCCGCTGGCCGGCTCCGCGCCGCGCGTGTAGTTCGCATCGAGGCGGTGAAACATGGGCAGCGTCGTCGTTACCTGGGCGCTCCGGTCGTTGAGCGGCGCGGGCGTGAAATTGTCTGATGCGGCGACGCGCCGCGAACTGTTGTTGCCGGCAAGGATGAACGTGATTGCAACCGCGATGCAGGTAATTGCAAGGATTGCGACAACCATTATTCTTTGCTTCTGCACTTCTCTAAGCCTCAACATCGTTCGGGGGACACGCTAACTTAAATTTATAACGCGCACGTCGAATTTACGCAATGGCGCGACCAGCGGTTTCATCTTTTGACCCTCAAGAGCCCACCGTCTGGGGCAAGGGCAGAAAGTTAAGCAAGGTCGCCAAATGGGAGCGCAGGCGTCTCGCCCGCAACGTCTCGCAAGTGAAAAACCGGCGGGCGAGACGCCCGCGCTCCCAGGTCTTCACTTTGCCGCATGCGGCATTTTGACTGAAGCCATTCGTTCATTGTGATGCGTTTCGCCGCGCCCTGGCGACATACGGACGTGGCGCGCTGCATTGATCGGGCGAAAACAAATGACTTAATCGTCAGGCCGGCATTTGGAATAGCCTTTGCCCTGCATACTCCGATTTATATCCGAAAATGCCACGGAAGGGCCGTAGAGAGATGATGCGAGCAAGTCTTGAGCGGAAAACCACGATCAGCAGTGCGCTCAGCGGCGTCGTCACAGGGGCGGGGCTGGCGGCGCTCGCTTATTCGACCGCCTTGCTCATTTTCAACGACATCGGCGTGCAATGGGCGCTGCTCAGTCTGGTCACGGTGCTGCTCGCCTCGCGCCTTGACATAGGCGTTCCACGGCTCGCCAACGGCCTGGCGCTCGGCGATGTGCTAGTCTTCATCGCCATGCTCTTATTCGGCGCGCATCCGGCGGTGACGCTGGCCGGCGCTGACGCCGCCATCAATTCGCTACAGCACAAAGAGCGCCGCCGCGTCATCCTTTACAACACCGCGCTCAAGAGCCTCGCCGCCTACTGCGCCAGCGCCATCGCGACGCTCATCTTTGGCGACCTGACGCGCTTGACCGATATGTTCAGTCTCGGCCTCGCGGCGGCGACGATTGCGGCGATTCATTTCGCCTTCAATTCCGGGGTCGCCAGCCTGATCGAGTCACTAAGGCGCGGACGTAGTTTCGCCGCCATCTGGAAGGAATCGCTTTTGTGGGCGGCGATCTCTTACGTCGGCGGCGCGTTGATGACCTCGATCATCGTCAAGCTGATTGCCATCATCTCGTTTTACGCCTTCATCCTGTCGGTGCCAATCGCCGCCATCATGTACTTCACCTATCGGGTCTACCTCGACCGCGTCGAGACCTCGAACCACCCCGCAGAGCAGATCGCCGATCTGCACCTGCGGACGATTGAAGCGCTGGCCATTGCCATTGACGCCAAAGATGAAGTGACGCACGATCACGTGCATCGCGTGCAGATTTACGCGACCGGCCTGGCGCGCTTGTTCGGGTTGTCTGAACTTGAGATCGAAGCCTTGAAAGCCGGCGCGCTGCTGCACGACGTGGGCAAGCTTGCGGTGCCCGATTACATTCTCAACAAGCCCGGCAAGCTGACGCCCGCCGAGTTCGAGAAGATGAAAGTCCACACCACGGTCGGCGCAGAGATACTGGAACGCGTCGGCTTTCCCTATCCGGTCGTGCCGGTGGTGCGGCATCATCACGAGCGCTGGGACGGGCGCGGTTATCCCGACAGCCTGCGCGGCGATGAAATCCCCATCACCGCGCGGATTCTGACGATTGCCGATTCGTTCGAGTCCATGCGCGAAGACCGGCAGTACCGCAAGGCGATGACCCGCGACGAAGCCATTGCGACGCTCAAAGAGGGCAGCGGCATGGTCTTCGATCCGAACATCGTGCGCGCTTTTCTCGATCACCTCGAAGAGTTCGAGGCGGAAATCCGCGAGCGCCGCGTCGAACCGCAGATCGAAGCGTTTCGCCGCAAGCCGGGCGACGACCGCAGGCTGCAACCCATCAGCGGCCCGGTCGCTTATGAGAAGATTCGCAGCGCCCACCGCGAAGTGCTGACGCTTTACAACATCGCCCAGACCATCGGCACCAGCCTCGATCTGCGCGACACCTTCGCGGTCTTTTCCGCGCGCCTGCTCGACATTGTCAGCTATACCACTTGCGTCCTCTACCTGGTGCGCCAGGATGCGACGGAAGTCGAAGCGGCGCACGTCGCGGGCCGCCACAGCGAACGCTTTCGCAGCAAGCGCATCAGCTCCGGCACAGGCATCAGCGGCTGGGTGGTTGCCAACAGCCACCCGATGCACAACTGCAATCCGATGGTTGACTTTGATGCGATGTCGCTTGATCCGGGCGAACCCTATAGCGCGGTGACGGTGGTGCCGCTGGTCAAAGATGGCGAGGCCCTGGGCGCGCTGGCGCTCTACTCGACGGAGCTTGAAGCCTATACGCCGGATCACCTGCGCCTGATGGAAGCGGTCGCCAAGCTGCTCTCGGATGCGGTTGCCAACGCGGTGCATCACGAACGCACGGAGACCAGCGCGCTGACGGATTTGCTAACCGGATTGCCGAATGCGCGCGCCCTGCGCTATCGCTTTGAAGAAGAAGCTGACCGCGCGCGCCGCCACCGCGACAGCTTTTCGCTGTTGCTGATGGATCTCGATGGCTTCAAGGCGGTGAATGACAAACTCGGCCATCAGGCGGGCGATCAGGTGCTCAAGCAACTGGTTGGCGTGATGCTCGCGCAGATTCGTTCGATGGACTTTCTGGGGCGTTATGCGGGCGACGAATTTGTCGTCATCCTGCAGGCGGGCGCGGAAGAGGCGCGCGAAGCGGCGTTGCGTCTTCAGAAGGCCATCGACAAACACGATTTCGGTTTCAACGGCTCCAGGCTGACGATTGGCATCAGCATAGGCTGCGCCAGTTTCGGCACAGACGGCGATTCTCTGGATGAGCTATTGCTTGCGGCTGACCGCGCCATGTACAGCGATAAAGCGCGGCGCAAAGGACTGCCCGGCCCATCGCGGCATCTCACCTCCAACGATTCGAGCCAGCGTCGCGCAGTGTAGCACGTGATACGTGATGCGTGATGCGTGATCAGCAACCAAACAGTGTGAATGAGGCTTTCAGCCAGTAAGGGCTTGTCACTCACAATACATCCGGTCACGCATCACGCACCACGCATCACGCTTCACTTCACTTTAATGACCATCACGGTGAGATCGTCTTCGGGGCCGTCCATGTCGAAGGCGTGCTCGTAAACCGCGCTGGTGACGACTTGTACAATGTCGTAAGCGCGCTCGCTTTCGTAGGCGCGCACCAGTTCTTCCAGTCGCGGCAGACCGAATTGGTCATCCTTGGAGTTGGGCGCTTCGACAACGCCGTCGGTGTAGAGCACCAGCACATCGCCGGCGTGAAACTCGGCGACCGATTCCGAGTAGCGCGCATCTTCAAACGCGCCGAGCGGCAGGCCGCCGTGTGATAGCAACTGGCTCGTGCCGTCGGCCCTGAGCAGCAGCGGCGGGTTGTGGCCGGCGTTGATGTACATCAGCCGCTTGTTCTCGACATCCACCAATCCGTAGAAGGTCGTGATGAAGCGGTCGCCGTTCGTCGCTTCATGCACCAGCCGATTGACGCGCGACATGACGACGCGCATCGCCAACTCGTTGATGA
>JBBWZK010000021.1:0-9885 GCA_039648975.1 Blastocatellia bacterium | reverse complement strand
TTTTGGGATTGTGCTTGGCCAAGACTTTGGTGATGGCCGCCGTCAGCGTCGTCTTGCCGTGATCGATATGGCCGATAGTGCCGACGTTGACGTGCGGTTTGCTGCGATCAAACTTCTCTTTTCCCATGTTATCTAGCTCCTTTTTTCCGCGAACGGCGAACACTGCCGTCCGCCTGAGATGGAAAAATTATTACCTGCCGGTGCCTTTCACCTTGGCAATGATTTCTTCGCGCACGCTTCGCGGCGCTTCTTCATAACGATGGAAGTGCATCGTGTACGTCGCCCGGCCCTGCGTCGCCGAGCGCAGGTCGGTCGAGTAGCCGAACATCTCCGACAGCGGCACAAGCGAATTAATGACCTGTGTGCCGGGGCGCGAGTTGATGCTTTCAATGCGGCCACGACGCGAGTTGATGTCGCCGGTGATCGCGCCCATGTATTCTTCGGGCGCAACGACCTCAACTCTCATGATCGGCTCAAGCAGGATGGGCGCAGCTTTCGCGGCGGCATCTTTGAAGGCCATCGAGCCGGCGATTTTGAAAGCCATTTCCGAAGAGTCAACTTCGTGATAGCTGCCGTAATGCAGCGTCGCTTTCACGTCAACCATTTCATAGCCCGCCAGCACGCCGCCTTCGAGCGCTTCCTTGATGCCTTGCTCGACTGGCTTGATGTATTCGCGCGGCACGACACCGCCGACGATGGCATTGACGAATTCAAAACCGACGCCCGGCTCGCTTGGCTCTATCTTCACTTCGGCGTGGCCGTATTGGCCGCGACCGCCGGTCTGGCGGACGAACTTACCGACGCCCTGTGCGGCTCTGGTGATCGTCTCGCGGTAAGCCACCTGCGGGCGACCGACATTGGCATCAACGCCGAACTCACGCTTGAGACGGTCAACGATGATTTCAAGATGCAACTCGCCCATGCCGCTGATGATCGTCTGGCCGGTCTCCTGATCGCTCGTCACCTTAAAGCTCGGATCTTCCGCCGCCAGCCGCTGCAAACCAATCGACAGCTTTTCCTGATCCTGACGGGTCTTCGGCTCGATGGCTTGCGCGATGACCGGCGCGGGAAATTCGAGCGCTTCGAGGATGATCGGGTGCGACTCTTCGCAGATCGTGTCGCCCGTCGTCACTTGCTTCAAACCCGCGACGGCAACAATTTCGCCCGCCGACGCCGCCTCGATGTCTTCGCGCTTGTTGGCGTGCATGCGCATGATGCGGCCAACGCGCTCTTTCGAGCCGCGCGTCGAGTTCAGCGCGTAAGAGCCGGACTTGAGCGTGCCTGAGTAGATGCGCACGAACGAAAGCTGGCCGACGTGCTTGTCCGCCATGATCTTGAAGACGAGGCCGGAAAACGCGTCTTTCGGGTCGGGCCGGCGTTCTTCTTCCTGGTTCGTCTTGGGATTGATACCCATAACCGGGGGAACATCAAGCGGGCTGGGGAGGTAATCCACCACGGCGTCGAGCAACGGCTGCACGCCTTTGTTCTTGAAGGCCGAGCCGGCAACCACCGGCACGATTTTGAGCGCGATGGTCTCGCGCCGCAGCGCCGCACGAAGTTCATCTTCGCTGATCTCTTCGCCGCTGAGATATTTTTCAGCAATCTGATCGTCGGCATCGGCGAGCGCCTCGATCATCTTGTCGCGCCCGGCCTGGGCGGCATCGCGTATGTCCGCCGGAATATCGACGATGTCCGGCTCCGCGCCTTTATCTTCTTTATTGAAGATGACGGCGCGCATCGTCACCAGATCGACCGTGCCCAGATACTGATCTTCCGCGCCGATGGGATATTGAATCGCCACAGGATTGGCGCTCAGGCGGTTGCGCATCGTTTGAATAGCGTGTTCAAAGTCCGCGCCCGGACGATCCATCTTGTTAATGAAAGCGATGCGCGGCACGTTGTATTTGTCGGCCTGACGCCAGACGGTTTCCGACTGCGGCTGCACGCCGGCGACCGCGTCAAACACGGCGACAGCGCCGTCGAGGACGCGCAAGCTGCGCTCAACTTCAATGGTGAAGTCAACGTGGCCCGGCGTATCAATGATGTTGATGCGATAATCTTCGTTGTTGCGCGGCCAGAAGCAGGTCGTCGCCGCCGACGTAATCGTGATGCCGCGCTCCTGTTCCTGCTCCATCCAATCCATGACGGCGGTGCCTTCATGCACCTCGCCGATTTTGTACGAGACGCCCGTGTAATAAAGAATACGCTCGGTCGTCGTCGTCTTGCCCGCGTCAATGTGGGCCATGATTCCGATGTTACGGAATTGCTGTAATGGTGATTGCTTCGACATAACTCTCCAGGATTTAGGATCGAGGAATCAGGATTCAGGAGCCGCATCGCAGCTTGCCTGAATTCTGATTCCTAAATCCTGCATCCTGCCTCTTACCACCGATAATGCGCGAACGCCTTGTTGGCGTCGGCCATGCGGTGCGTGTCATCCTTTTTCTTGACCGCATTGCCGCGATTGTTCGCCGCGTCCAGAATTTCGCCGGCCAGCCGGTCGACCATCGTCTTTTCGCCGCGCCCGCGCGAGTACGAAATCAGCCAGCGGATCGCCAAGCTATTGCCGCGCGTCTTCTGATCAACCTCGATGGGCACCTGATAGGTGGAGCCGCCGACGCGGCGCGACTTGACTTCGACCTTCGGCTTGACGTTGTCCATGGCTTTCTTGAACAGCTTCAGCGGGTCTTCCTGCGTCTTCCCCTGAATCTGCGTCATGGCCTCGTAATAGATGCCCTCAGCCACCGTCTTTTTGCCGCCCCACATCAACGAGTTGATGAACTTCGTCACCATCGTCGAGTTGTAGATGGGATCCGGCAGAACGTCGCGTTTTGCTGCTACTCGTCTTCTTGGCATAATTCTCTCAAGTGCTGCGTGGTGCGTGCTGCGTGGTACGTGAACAACACCTTTTCCGGGTCACGCACCACGCATCACTCTGCCTATTTCTTCTTGGCCGGTGCGGCGGCCTCTTTCGGTCGCTTGGCGCCGTACTTCGAGCGTCCCTGCTTGCGATTGGCGACGCCGACCGCATCGAGCGTGCCGCGCACCACGTGATAGCGCACGCCGGGCAGGTCTTTGACGCGGCCACCGCGAATCAAGACAATCGAGTGCTCTTGCAGGTTATGGCCGATGCCCGGAATGTAGGTCGTGACTTCGATCTGATTGGTCAGGCGCACGCGGGCGACTTTGCGCAGCGCCGAGTTCGGCTTCTTAGGCGTCTGCGTGTAGACGCGCGTGCAGACACCGCGCTTCTGCGGGCAGGCCTGCAAGGCCGGGCTCGAAGTCTTGTATTTGACGCTCTGACGTCCTTTGCGAACTAACTGGCTCAGTGTCGGCACGCTCTAGCTCCTTATCACACAGTCGGGCGTGAAGCCCGGTCTTCGGATGAATCTGAGGATGGCGACAGCCTCCTCGACAAGACGAGAGGGCAAGCCGTTGAAACGGTAGATTGCCGCTCTCAATCCCGTATCGGATTTAAGCTTCGATTAGCGGGGACGTTCTGAATAGTTGCTGCGGATTCGGCCTCCCCTGGCCCAACTTTTCTGTGGCGTGAGCTTTGATGAACTGCTTGCAAGTCGGGAAGACAGCGTTTGAGCCGCTTCCTTTTACGCCACAATAACGTTATTCCGTATCCGGTTTCAATCTCACCACGCCTCCGCTGCATCAGAACCAAAAAGCGTGGGCATTCCAAACGACAAACTATAGCGGCACGGGTTTTCTTTGTCAACCCCGACTCGCAGCCCGCGACCTGCGTGTGCGCAGCAAAACGCTCTTGGGGCTGCCCTGCGCGCGCGCCGCTCGTATCTGCAAGGACGGTGACAAAATTCCAGAGCCGCTGACAAAAAACGTGACCGCAGGTGCAAACGCTTCCCGGCGCAAACAGGCGAAATTTGACGAAAAAGCGAAGAGCCCTTCCCCAAAACGGGCGTCGCCGCGCCGTATGGCGGCTGGCCCGCGAACTGCTAATGTAGACCAAATTGCGCCGCGAGGATTATCTATGAAATGTCCGAGATGCCATGTTGAGGTGCCGACTGAAGCCCTGCGCTGCCCGGATTGTAAGCTTCCCAAACCCAAGTCGCTGATTGGCCAGACCGACAAAAATAAAACGAAATCGCAGATGGCCGCGACGCGCAAGCCGCGGCACGGCAGCAAGCCTGGCGTGAAGCCCGAAAGGAAGCTGCCCAGATGGGCGAGCATAGCGGCAGGCGTGGTGTCGGGACTGCTGATTGCCGTCATCGGCATTTATGCTTACTGGTACTTCTCGAACAGGATATCTGAGCTTGATCCACATCTCGCGCAACCGGCAATGCAGAAACTCCGCGCCATGCCTTCGAAGCAGGCAGACCTCACGGTCGATCAATACCTGAACCAGGAGCTTGAAAAATCGCGCCGCGTCGGCAATCTTGTCAGTGTTCAAGGATGGACTATGCGGCCCGTGCAAGGCACCAGATCGAAAATGTTGATCTCCTTCACATTTCAGGAGCGCGACAACACAGAGCAACGCGCCGAGTGGCTGGCCGACCTGTCGCACGACACCTTCACGCCGCAGACCGAGCTGGCCACCGCCGCCTGCAAGCAATGATGGGTGTGCGCACACACTCCATTGGACAAGCACCGGAATCCGCCTCAAAGAAACCGAGGGATTGGCTGACCGCTGCTTCGATCAACACGTATGATGTCCCTTAAGAACGTTTCTGAAAAGTCGGTGCAAGCCTTGAAGAATCGCCATTCCAATTCATGGCTCCAGGTGCATACGGCGCAGCAGGTCCGTGAATCTAGGATCAGCGCGCAAGTCGTCCCAAGCCGGATCAACTTTGAGGCCAACCATACTGTGCGACCTATTCTGATAGGCTTTTTCCAGCCATTTGAATGCCTCATCTTGCTCGCCAAGATGGATATAGTTCAGTGCAATAAAATACGCCTGTCTAATCAATCCTTCTTCCGTCCCAAGTGTAGTCAATTCAAAGAAGCCTTTCATACCTGACACTGCGTAAGCGGTCTTAACCATCTCTTGATAACGTGGTGAATCGGCGTATGTCGCCACATAGGCGGCGATAGCCTCGTCATACATTCGCTTCTGAATATAGACCTGGGTGAGCCGCATGTACGCAGCATAAAAGCCCGGGTCCAGTTCAAGCGCCTTCCGGTATGCCGTTATCGCTTCATCGTACTCACGCGCATAATAAAATGGAAATCCTTGCGCGACGTTGATGGCTATTGAGACGGGATCAAGCTCCAGCGCTCGTTTCATCTCCGCCTTCGCTTCATCGAAGCGTTCCATCGAAATCAGATATTCGCCATACCACTGGTGCGCCGTCGCATAATCCGGGTTCAATTCAAGGGCGCGCTTGAACTCTCGTTCAGCGGCTTCCCAGTCCCAGTCGTACAAGTGATGGATCTTTGCCAGCGAAGCATGTGCTTCGGCGATGGCATTGTCTAGACGAAGCGCCTGGGTAGCAGCAGCTTTGGCTTTTGGGAATCCTTCTTCGGGCGCGACTTGACTGTAGTTGACCAACAGGCTGTAGCAATCGGCCAATCCCGTGTACGCCTGTGCGTAGTTCGAATCGTTCTTTATGGCTTGCTCGAAGTATTCGATAGCCTTCCTTAAACTATCCATTGTCCGCTTGTTCCAGAAGTAACGTCCCTTCATGTATGCCTGGTACGCCTCAGTGCTTTGCGTGTAGCGCTTCGTCAGCAGCCTTTTCTGCTCACCGGCTGGATTCAACAACAACGCCACCGCCACGTGGTCCGACATTTCATCCTGAATAGCAAATTGATCTTTGAATCTGCCGTCGAATGTTTCTGCCCAGAGCAACTCGCCGTCGCGCGCTCGCACCAGCCTCACCGTCACCCGCATCTGCTCGCCTAGACGCCGAAGGCTTCCCTCAAGCACGGCATCCACCTTTAACTCTCTACCTACTGCCACGATGTCCGGTTCAGTGTCTATGTACTTGAATACGGCGCTGGTCGGTCGCACCGTGATTCGGTTCAGACTCCCAAGCTTCGTGATCAACACATCTGCCATGCCAAATCCTACCAATTCATCTTTCTTGCCTTCTCCCATCTGACTGAACGGCAGCACTGCGATAGAGCGGATTTGCGCTACAGCTCTCGCCGGCTTCGCCCGGATGGCCTGCCACCAATAAGCCACTCCCGCCATCAGTACAAGGCTCACGACGCAAGCCGTCATAGCAAGCCGCCGCACTCGTTTGTTTACCTGTGCTTTGGCTTGCTCCTGCGCATGAGCTTGTTCTTCAGATGCGGCTTCGTTCTGATCGTCTCTCTCTTCTTCCTGCCCAATGATGACCAGCGCCCTGGTCTGCTCGCGCAAGATCGAGTCTTCCGGCTCATCTTCAACCACCCGCACATCGGCAACAAAACGATAACCGCGTTTCGGCACGGTCTCGATGTACGGTCGCCCATCGGCTTGTTCGCCCAGCGCCTTGCGCAACACCGAAATGCTTACGGTGAGATTGGCTTCTTCGACGATGCTATCGGCCCACACAGCGCTCAACAACGCTTCGCGCTCAAACAAGTGGCCGCAGCGTTCGACCAACAGCACCAGCACATCAAACACCTTTGGTGTCAGCGGCACAGCTTCGCCCGCGCGCAAGAGCATGCGCTCTGCGGTGCTTAATCGAAACGTGCCGAACTCGTACATCGGCTTCGCCTGCATACTTCAAACCACCAGTTGGCAGCTTTTAGGTTTCTTTTAGTTTTTTTTAAGGACTTCCGAACCGCTTCTTGCGTAATGTGTACCCGCGAGACCGGACGGAGATGGCGATGGCTGGCAAAGTCTTGATGCGCGCTTATCGCTTCAGTTCAAATCGTCTGCCACCCTATGTAGATGAAAACGGCAGCTCTGGAATGCAGGGTATATTTTATTACAGACCCGGAACCTGCGCAAGCGCGCTTTATCCGTTTGCCCGTCAGCCCGTCAGCCCTTGAGTTGAGTGGTAACCTGAGAATCAGATAGCCGCTCTTTTGAAATGATTCAGGAAAAGGAGAATGTAAAGTATGAAACCGAAGAATTTTTCGCAAAAACCAAAACGAATAGCGCCGGTTGTACTGATGATCACGTTACTACTGCTCACCAGTCTAGGCGTCACGGCGCGCGAGGTTCATCCACCGTTATACACCATCGAGGATATGGGCACGTTTGGCAGTGATACCTTAGCCTACGGAATTAACAACTCCGGCCAAGTAGTAGGATTTTCGTTTGTTGAGCCTTATCACTTCGCTCACGCCTTTCGCTTCAGCAATGGTGTTGGGATCGTAGACTTGAATCAGTTTACCAATGCCAGCATAACCTATGGCGCGGGAATCAATAATTTTGGTCAAGTAGCAGGTAGTGTGGATGCGTCTGGCGGCGGCGGCGGTTATCATGCTTTCCGCTACACTGATGGTATCGGCTTAGTCGACCTCGGCACGCTTCCCGGCTACCGTTTCAGCTACGGCGGGCGGATTAATGATCGTGGTCAGGTGGTAGGCAATGCTTATGGCAGATTAATCGGTCCAGATGCCGCGCGTGCTTATCTTTATACCGATAGACGCGGCATGCAAGACCTCGGCACACTTGGCGGTAATAGTGTAGCCCGAGGCATCAACAACTTTGGGATGGTGGTGGGAGACTCAGCGGTTCCCAACACGCCAAACCAGGATCACTGGAATCCTGGTCATGCCTTCCTCTACACCAGTTTTACAGGCATGTTGGACCTCAACAATCTGATCTACCGATCAAGTGGCTGGGAATTGCGTCGAGCAAGTGGGATCAACGACCGCGGACAGATCGTCGGGTTTGGCGAGCACAGGGGAATAGGACTACACGCTTTCCGCTACACCTATGGAATCGTGCAGGACCTCGGCACGTTTCCAGGCGGCGGCATCAGTTATGCTATAGACATAAACAATCGTGGCGATGTGGTAGGTGCAGCGTACTTGGACGGCAGTGGCATCGGTAACTATCGTGCAATGCTTTACACCAATCGTCGCGGCATGCAGAACCTCAACGATCTGATTGACCCTGCATCTGGCTGGGTGCTGCGGGAAGCAGCTGGCATCAACGAGCGCGGGCAGATCGTTGGCTGGGCCGAATTGAACGGCCATGAGCATGCGTTCCGACTCACGCCTCAACTTGCCGTTCGTCGTGATTGAAGATACCAACTGGCCGTCGTCGAAAAACCACGCCCAATCAATTCAGGCCAGACCTGAGTCACTATACAGAGAAATGTTTTCCCCCTGGTTGCCGCTCGTAGGCGGAAGAGCGAGCAATCGGCGCAAACCGTCTAGCGGCTCTTCTCCTATCAGCGGGTGAGAATTGAAAGGCGATTTGCAGCTAACCGCATGGCTTTAATGGCTATGAAAGCCGATTAGCGCTGAAGTAATCGGTCCCACGATCAATCTCATAGATAAAGGAGAATTGAAATGAGTAAGTTCAAGAACTACCCAAACGAAATGCTTAGACTTGTGACACTGGTTATTACTCTAGCCCTTATCAGTTCATTATTTGGGCACAGTGAAGCTAGTGCTGGCTTTGATGATAGACAGGGCTGGGATGTAAGAATCTCAACGGGCAAGAAATTCAGTTTTGATGCACGTGCCGGAGCGGGGGTTTGGATTAATGACTTCGGCGGACCCTCGGCGGGCTATATGTTGACGGGTGACTTCGACGGCGACGGTAAGACTGATATTGCCGGATGGAATGTAAGTGTCCAGGGTTGGCACGTGGCGTTGTCTACAGGCCACAGCTTCGATCCGAGTAAAGAAGGCGGCGGGTTCTGGATCGAAGGCTTTGGTGGGCCTGATGCAGGTTTTATGATTGTAGGCAATTTCAACGGAATAGATCCCGATGGAAAAAACAGGACCGACATTGCGGGATGGAATGATGACATAAAAGGCTGGCACGTGGCGCTGTCTTTACTGTGTTCGTAATTTGAGGGAAAGACTGAACGAGGCAGAAAAACGAGGGGATGGAAAGACCGGCTTTGCGCCGTCTCTCCATCCCCTTTGGCTGTCGATATAATGTAAGCCGTCAGCCGGCTCGATAATGATTAATCGCCGACTTCTTTGGCTTCGGCCTTCAACACATCCGCCGGCATCGCTTCCTCCGGGTAGTCGTAATCTTCCGACTCAACGGTCTTGTCCGGCTCCAGCTTCATGCTGCGGTAGAACTCCATGCCTGTGCCGGCGGGGATCAACCGGCCCATGATGACGTTCTCCTTCAAGCCGCGCAGGTAATCCACCTTGCCGCTGATCGCCGCTTCCGTCAGCACTCTGGTGGTCTCCTGGAAGCTGGCTGCCGAGATGAACGACTCCGTCGATAGCGACGCCTTGGTGATGCCTAACAGCAACGGCTCGGCCTGGGCCGGCTGGCCGCCTTCGGCAATCACGCGCTCGTTCTCATCCTGGAAGCGGAAACGATCCACCATGTCTTCGAGCAAGAACTCGGTGTCGCCGACTTCCTTGATGCGCACCCAGCGCAGCATCTGCCGGACAATCACTTCGATGTGCTTGTCGTTGATGTTGACGCCTTGCAGACGGTAGACCTCCTGAATTTCATTCACGAGGTAACGCTGCAACTCCTCGATGCCGCGCACCGCCAGGATGTCGTGCGGATTGAGCGGCCCGTCCATCAACGGCTCGCCGGCGCGTACAATGTCGCCTTCCTGCACGTTGATGTGTGTGCCGCGCGGAATCGAATACTCGCGCTTCTCGCCGTCCGCCGCTTCGACGATGACCTTGCGCTGACCTTTGGCAATCGGCCCGAACTTGATCACGCCATCGATCTCGGTCATCACCGCCGTCTCGCGCGGCTTGCGCGCTTCAAACAGTTCGACGACGCGCGGCAGACCGCCGGTAATGTCCTTGGTCTTCGTCGTCTCGCGC
>JBBWZK010000204.1:0-9656 GCA_039648975.1 Blastocatellia bacterium | reverse complement strand
GCTGCGCCGTCTGGCCATTGCTCGTCTGATTCGAGGTCACCAGCCGCCCGACATTGTCATAGGTGTAAGCGGCGCTCTCGCTCGTCTGGTTGATCGTTCCTGATATACTCATCAACTGCCCGGCATTGCCTGCCGTTGTGCCCGCCTCCATCTGCCCCGCCGCCGCATTGTAGCCATAGGTCAGATTCATCAGGCCATTGGTCGGCCCGCCGCTCTTGGTCGCCGTCTGCGAGGTCAACTGCAATCGGTTGGCATCATAGCCGAAGCTCTCGCTGACGCCGTTGCCGAGCGTCGTGCCGGTCATCTGGCCTATGCTGTTATAAGTCACACTCGACAGATAGCTGCCCACCGACGTGATGCGGCCTTGGGAGTCGTGGCCGATGTTGATGGCGCGCGTGGACGGATAAGTGATCTGCGTCAGTTGATTGGCCGTGTCATATTGATAGCCTGTTGGGTAATTGCGCCCATCAATCGTGCGGGTCAGCGACTGCACCCGCTTATTGCTGTCATAGGCATAGCTCTCCGCATAAAACGAACCGACGCTGATCGACAGCAAGAAGCCTTTGGTCGTGCCGCTGGCACTATGGGCTGTCGTGTCGCAGGTGCCATTGCTGTCATAGGTGTAAGTCACCGTCGGTGTGGCCGCTACCCCCGGTGCGCCACTCGTGTTATAGCTGATACTCGTCAAGCGGTGCAACGTGTCATAACTATAGGTGATGATGACGCCTCTGGCATCCTGCATGGTCGCCGCTGCACCCCAGTCGGTATAGGTGTACTTGGTCGTCCAGAGCGTGCCGCTGCCGTCATTGATTGTGGCGGTCTGCTCAGGGATGCGCTCGAACAGCAGGCGGCCCTGCGCATCGTACTTATAACTCCGCAGTTGATTGCCCTGATTCACCTGGGTCAAATCGTTGAGATAGTCATAACTGTAGTTTGTCGCTTGCGTCAGATTGCCAGAGGCAGCGGCATGGCCAACTCGAAGTTGTTGGTTGACAGCACCGCGCCGAGGCGCGTCGGCTCTTTGGGAGTGAACATGGGCGAGCCGACCGTCTGGGCGTATTCGCCATAATCGCCGGGCGAATCGCTTTGTGCCAGCGCCGTCGGCAGCAGCTTCTCAAGCAGAGATGATGGACTGAGAAGCATGCCGATGCCGTCGGCGGGGTCGAGCGGCAGTGTCTCCTGGTCAATGCGCCATTGCTCGTCAGTTTGCAGCGGGCGGCGCACGGGCCGGATGAGCAAGCGGGCCGATGCTGTAAGGTTCCCGACGCGGCAAGTGATGCGCGCCAGTCCCGGCGCGAGCAAGCGCGCGCGGCCAGCGTCGTCAAGCTGCACTTTGCGGGTGTCGTCGGTGACCCAATCGAACAGCGCGCCGTGAGCGGGTTGGCCGTTGGCGTCAATGCCCATCGCTGCGAAGTTGACCGTCTCGCCAACGTAACCGACAAAGCGCCCCGGCGAGAGGCGGATGTGTGCGACGCGAGCATTGCGATCAACGGTGGTCTCCTGTTGTGGGGGGGTGGCTGAACGGCGGAAGATGCGCTTGAACCATTCGATAGCGACTGGCATCGGCGCGACTGTGTCTTTGGCGGCTTGCATGGCGAGCGAAGAAGCGGCGCTGACGGCATAACAGGCATCAGGTAAAACCAGCAGACTACAAATCAGCAAGAAGCACAGCGCCCGCCGCCGCCAGCCACGAGCGAACCATTGGCGAAGTATGTTTGAAAACGGATGAAGACGAGATGCGAGTGGCGAGCGATGTGAATGCATGGTGAAACTCTTCTCAGCCGGGCACGCCTCTGCCGTGCCAGAGACACTGCAAGTTTCTTTTGATCAGCGAGAGCGGCGCAGCAAAGACAGGTTATTCATCAGCCGCAGGTGCCGGCGGCTCAGGTGACTGAGTGATACGAGGGGAAGCGGGTTTCTGCTGCAAGACGGTTGTGGATTTCTGCGGCGCTCCAACTACAACCCATTGAAGCATTCGATAAATTTTATCGTGGTCTTGCTCACGGGTAGCAGAAACGGCTGCAATCATATTGCGAATCGCATTTCAGTGTCAAGGAAAAATTATGCAGTCATGAATCTCTTACTAACGTTGACGCGGCTATATTCTTTTAAGCCGCCGACAATTCCTCGTTGATCTGGGAGTGATATAATGCCAGTAACATTAATTCACTTCCCAACTATGTCAAGCGTGCCCATTGTCACGATTTGCCCTCGGATGTCGTGCAAGCATGGAGTCCCGCCTTTAGGCAGAATAGCAGGTTGCCGCGCGCTTCCGCCTAAAGGCGGGACTCCAAACGGTCGTCTAAAAGCGCGCTTGACGAAAGCGCCAGGATCAATGATAGTGATTCGCCGTGCGCTCACCGACCCGCAAAAGATTGTTGCCACGCCCACTCTCGTTGATCACGGGATTCGCCTATTTGTTCCTCTACGCGCCCATCATTATTCTCGTCGGGCTATCGTTCAATAGCTCGCGGTTCAGCACGATCTGGCGCGGCTTCACCTGGAAGTGGTACGCCCTGGCATGGCAGGATGCGGAATTGATTGCCGCCTTGCGAATGAGCTTGATTGTCGGGTTGATTACCACTTTGCTGTCGACGCTGATCGGCACGGCAGCCGCGCTAGGGTTGGCGCGTTATCGCGTGCGCTTGCGACGCGCGGCGGAAGCGATGGTCTTTTTGCCGGTGATCATTCCCGAAATCGTCATCGGCTTTGCGACCGCCGCGCTGTTCGGCGCGCTCGGCCTGGCGTTTGGCGTCAGCACGATCATCGCCGCGCACGTCGCTTTTTCGATCTCGTATGTGGTCTTTCTGGTTCGCGCCCGCGCGTCAAGCTTGAATCCTGCACTCGAAGAAGCGGCGATGGATTTGGGAGCGACACGGTGGCAGACGTTTATAAAGGTCACGCTGCCGCTCATCCTGCCGGCCATTGTCTCTGCGGCATTGCTGGTCTTCACGATCTCGCTGGACGATTATGTGATTACGAGTTTCGTTGCAGGGCCCGGCGCAGCGACCTTGCCGCTGAAGATTTATTCGATGGTCAAGACGGGCGTGACGCCTGAGATCAATGCTATATCGACCGTGCTGCTGGTCGTTACGGTGCTGCTAGTCGTCGTCTCTGACCGCCTGGTGTCGGGGCGCAAATCGCGTTGGACGATGGCGGCCAGCGCCACTGCGGCCATGTTGCTATTGCTATTTGCGCTCGGCGGCCAGGGGCGCAGCGCCAGGGGCGGTGAGTTGAACATCACTATCTGGTCGAACTACCTGCCCGACAACGTCATCGCTGAATTCGAGCGGCGCTATGACGCAAAGATCAATGTCGAGCTTTACGATTCTAACGAAGCGTTGCTGGCCAAGCTGCAATCCGGCGGCGCGACGTTCGATATCGTCGTGCCGAGCGATTACATGGTCACGATTCTCAAAGCGCAAGGATTGCTTGAAGAGCTTGACCGCGACCAGATGACCAACTTCTCGAACCTCGACCCGCAATTCACAGGGCTGGCTTACGACCCGGCCAATCAATTCTCAGTTCCTTATATGTGGGGCACGACGGGCATCGCTTACCGCAAAGATAAAGTCGCCGCGCCGGTAGATAGCTGGTCGGCCTTGTGGGATGTTCATTACAAAGATCGCCTGTCCATGCTGGACGATGTGCGCGAGACTTTCGGCGCAACCTTGAAGCTTCTGGGCAAATCGCTCAACAGCACAGCGCCGCAGGAGATTGCCGCAGCGGCGGAGATGTTGATGCAGCAAAAACCTTTGCTGAAGGCCTACGATAGCGGCGGCTTTGATCAACTGTTGCTGTCGGGCGATGTTTGGATTGCTCAAGCCTATAGCGGCCAGATCGCCAAAGCGATGGCCGAAAACAGTAACATAGGCTACGTGATCCCCAAAGAAGGCTGCACATTGTTTGTGGATAATCTCTGCATTCCGCGTGTGGCAAAGAACAGGGAACTGGCGGCAGCCTTCATCAACTACGTGCTGGAAGCGCGGACGGCAGCCGAGATCGCCAATGGCACAGGCTATTCATCGCCGAACCTCGCCGCCCGCGCGTTTATACGGCCCGACCTGTTGGCCAATGAAGCGGCCTACCCGCCGCGCGAATCTCTGGAACGCTGTGAGTTGATCCAGGAGATAGGCCCGGCCATCAGCACGTATGACCGTTACTGGACAGAGATCAAGTTAAAGTAAGGATGATTATAATCAGCCGCCCGCCATCGCCCGCCACCAAACATCTCCCGCGCGACCTCCGTCTGATAACGTTTCTTATATTATCAGTCTTTAGCTTGCTTTAGCTTGAGGGGGTGGAAGGCGCGGTGGAAGGCGCGACGGATGATTCGACTGATGAAAGGTTTGATGGGTGGTTTGATGGAAGGTTTGGCGGGCGAGTGTCAGCTTGACCATTTATTGATCAACTTCGCGGCGCGACATAGAGTTCAGCGCGCGACATAGAGTTCAGCCAGGTGGCAGTCTGTCAGGTGGCAGTCTAGGGCAATCAGACGGATCAACGAATCAATTCAATTCAATATCGCAATTCGGTATAGCGATCACGCGGATCGCGGATCAATTGCGTAGCTTCGACATCAAATCGTCGTCTTTTTCAAGACGGCGCAACGGGGTCGAGTGCTCGCGGTTGATGCGCCCTGTGCCCGTGCGAAGCAGGCTTTCATCGAACGCGCCTGTGGGCAGCGGCGGCGCTTTGGAACTGCGTTCGGCAAGCTTCAAATCCGGCGCGTCCGCTTCTAAAGTAACGGGCCGTGTGTTTGCCGGTGGCGAGAGATTGAGCCGGTTCGCTTCTGTCGCCAGTCGCTGGCTCGATCTGGGAGATACGGGCGCTGCGGAAGCGGCTACCGTGTTCAAGTTGCCTGTGGCGCGCGGCTGCAAGGCCGGGTCGAGCAGTTTCTGGCCGACCTTCGCGTCAATAATGCTGCCTATGCTGCGAAACAGCTTGATGATGCCGCCCAGCGCCAACCCCAGCGCCAGCACCGTGAGATAGCTGTTCAGCGGCAGGCCGACCGTCTTGTTGAGGATATAGGGCAAAGCGGCGGCGACGAGCAGCGCAGAACCAACGGCAATGCCGTGAATGCCGTCGCTGATCTGCTTGCGTGCACGCTTGAATTCACGCTCGCGCAAAGGGTCTGTCACGATGACATCGCCATTGAGCGCCTGCGTCACCACATTGAGATTCATTCCGCAGGTCTTGCAGAACTTCGCCCCTTCGATGGCTTGGGTCGAGCAAGTAGGGCAATACATGGATTCTCAGTCTCCGTGATTGTGCAGCGAGGTCTACAGACCGTCTGTCGCCGGCAGCACGGTCGCAAAGATCAGAGACTGGAGGTCAGAAGTCGGTGGATAAATTCCGATCTCTGATCTTTGACCTTTGATCTCTGACTTCCCATTAGGGGCAGGGGCAACGCTTGCGAGTATAGCATGGATGGTTGACGGTCTCTATAGTTCATCGCTACACTCAAATACAAAATCTTAATGACGGCAGTTGGAGGTTTCTTTGCTGAAGAGGATGTTTGCAGCAGTTGCATGTGTGGCGATTTACGTTTGTGGTTTTGCCAGTTCGTCGAGCGCGGCAGAGAAACCTTCAGGGCAGGGAAGTCAGTCACTACAGTCATCCGCCTTTGTTCTACCCATTGCCAAGCGCGACTCATTGCTTAACGGCCTGCAATTGATCGTCATGGAGCAGCCTGATGCGGGCAGCGTCACGGTGCATCTGCGCGTCAACAGCGGCGGACTTTTTGATCTCGCAGGCAAAGCCGGGCTCGCAGACCTGACCGCAGGGATGTTGCTGCGCGGCGGCGGCGGTCTGTCTGCGAAAAACGTCAGCGACACGGTTGAACAACTCGGCCTCGCCGTCAGGGTGACGGTCGGCTGGGATGCCACAGACATGGTCATCAGCGGGCCGAAGAATGAAGCCGAAGGCATGTTTGATCTTTTGAATCGCCTGGTCATCGCGCCGGCCTTCGACCAGAAAGAACTGGAGGCGCTCAAAGCGCAGCGCATCAAAGCGGTTAAAGAAGAAGCGGCGGACGACAATGAGCGGCTGCGGCGCAAGGCGCTTGAGGGAGTGTTTGGCAGTCACCCGTATGGCCGACCGCTGGCGGGCACGGCAGAGACGCTACAGCAGATCGGGCGCGCCGACCTGCTCAATTTTTACTCGCGCTTCTACATCGCCAACAACGCACAGTTGCTGGTGCAGGGAGAGGTCACAGCCGAGCAGGTGACACGGCTGGCGCGCGCACGCCTCGGCACCTGGAAGAAAGGCGAGGTGGCGCCGCCGAACTTCCGCTACCCTGAAAGGCTGACGAGCAATCGCGTCGTGTTGATTGACCGGCCTGATGCGCCAAACAGCCGCGCGGTGCTGGCGTTGATCGGCGTCTCACGCCGCGCGCCGGATTACTTTGCCGCCATGATGGCAGTTGACATCTTCAATCAACTGCTGACCCAGGCTAACCTCGGTGCATCGACGAGAGCCGAGGCCCGCGTGCTCGCCGGCCCGCTGATGATTGAATTGAACTCGCCGCCTGAGAAGGTCATCGAAAATGTAAAGAACATTACTGATCTTATGGCACGCCTGCAAACGCAGCCGCCGGCGCTTGAACAGGTCGAAGCCGCGAAGTCGCGCCTGATCGCCGCGATGGGAGAACGTTTGCACACCAATGCGGCGCTTGCCGACGTCATTCTGGACATCGAAAGCTACGGGCTTGGCCGTGATTACGTGCTGCGTTTTGCCGAGCGCGTCAATGCGGTGACGCCAGCCGATATACAGGCGGCGGCGCGCGAGTATCTGAAGCCTGGAGCCACAGTCATCGTCGTCAGTGGCGCAGCCGGCAAGCTTGAAGCGGAGGCAAAGAAGCTCGGCGCTGTGATCATTGTTCGTGACGCCCGCTAGACTCCTTACCGCATGGAATCCGAAAACCTTCATCTTGAGCCGTCCGGCAAAGCGGCGCGCGTCCGTGCGATGTTCGCAGAGATTGCGCCGCGCTACGACTTCCTCAATCACGCGCTGTCGCTGAATATAGACAAACGCTGGCGGCGCTTCGTCATCGGCAAAGTGGCTGAACGCTTGCAGCAGCCGCAGGCGCTGGCGCTTGACCTGTGTTGCGGCACGGGCGATCTGGCGCTGGCGCTCGGTCGACTCGTGGAAACCTGCGGCGTTGACTTCTGCCATCCGATGTTGAAGATCAGTCTCCCTAAAGTCTGTGCGTCGCCGCGAACCATCTCGATCATTGAAGGCGATGCCTTGAGCGCGCCGTTTGCGGATGCGTCTTTCGATGTCGTGACCATGGCCTTCGGCCTGCGCAACCTGGAGAGCGTCGAAGGCGGCTTACAGGAAATCCTGCGCTTGCTCAAGCCGGGCGGGCGGGCCGCCATACTGGAGTTCTCGCGCCCAGTCATGCCCCTGTTTCGCCACTTCTTTCAATTCTACTTTATGAATATTTTGCCGCGCATAGGCAACGCAGTCAGCGGTTCGTCGTTCGCCTATCAGTATCTGCCCGAATCCGTCCGGCAATTTCCCGATCAACAGCGGCTGGCGGCCAGTATGCGCGCGGTTGGTTTTTCGTCCGTCACCTATTACAATCTGTTTGGTGGTGTGGCGGCGGTGCATGTGGGCGATAAGCCATAAAGCCTTGGGCGCAACGCCACGAAAATTCTTTTATGACCAATGATGCCATCCGTTTTTTCCTCTCGCGCTTCGGCCTGAGCGTCGGGCAAATCGAACAACTCCTGGCGACGGCGCTGGCGCGCGGCGGCGATTACGCCGATCTATATTTCGAATATCGTGTCAACAACAGCGTCGCTCTCGAAGAGCGTATCATCAAGTCGACGGCCCGCTCCGTGACGCAGGGCGTCGGCGTGCGTGTGATCGCCGGCGAGAAGACAGGCTATGCCTACACGGCTGAGATTGCCTTTGACGCGATACGGCAGGCGGCGGCGACAGCGAGCTTCATTGCGCGCACGAGCGGCACAAACGCGCAGATCGGCGTCAATGCGACGCCGAATGTTCACGATCTGTACAGCGTCGACACGCCTGTGTCGGCGATTGAGCTTGGCCGTAAGATCGATCTGCTCAAGCATGCGGATGAGGTGGCGCGCGCCTTCGACCGGCGCATACGCGAAGTGCAGACGGGCGTCCACGATGAGATGAAATATGTGATGATCGTCACATCGGATGGCCGGCTGGTCGGCGATGTGCAACCGCTGGTGCGCCTGGGGATGACCTGCATTGCCGATGATGACGGCAATCGCCAGGCGGGTCGTAGCGGCGGCGGCGGGCGTGTCGGCATAGAGTTCTTTGAAGGGGAGATGACGCCGGAAGCCATGGCGCGCAGCGTCGCGCAACAGGCCATCATGCAGCTTGAGGCAGTGCCTGCACCTGCTGGGACGATGGAGGTGGTGCTGGGGCCTGGCTGGCCTGGCATACTGCTGCACGAAGCGGTCGGGCATGGACTGGAATCGGATTTCAACCGCAAGGGCTCCTCTGCGTTCACAGGGCGGCTGGGCGAGCGCGTCGCTTCAGAGATATGCACAGTGATCGATGACGGCACGATTCCCGGGCGGCGCGGTTCGCTCAACGTCGATGACGAGGGGCAGACGACAGGGCGCACGGTACTGATTGAGAATGGCGTGCTGCGCGCCTACCTGAGCGACCACTTGAATGCCGAGTTGATGCGCACGCCGCCGACGGGCAACGGTCGCCGACAAAGCTATAAACATATACCGCTGCCGCGCATGACGAATACGTTTATGATGGCGGGCGACAGCGATCCTGAAGAGATCATTCGCTCGGTGAAACGCGGGCTTTATGCCGTGCAATTCGCCGGCGGCCAGGTCGACATCACCAATGGCGAGTTTGCTTTTTCAGCTTCGGAAGCCTATCTGATCGAGGACGGCAAGGTGACCGCGCCGGTGAAGGGCGCGACGCTCAGGGGCAACGGCCCGGAAGCGCTCAAGCGCGTTACAGCCGTCGGCAACGACCTGCAACTCGATCTAGGCGTCGGCATGTGCGGCAAAGAAGGCCAGCAGATTCCTGTCGGCGTCGGGCTGCCGACGATCAAGATCAGCGAAATGACGGTCGGCGGCACACGTGCATAGGGGCGTGATGCGTGATGCGTGATGCGTGACCGGAAGGCTTGCGAATGATGAGTCGTTACTGAAATCATCATTCACCAAGTTTTGTTGCTGATCACGCATCACGCATCACGTTTCCTGGAGAAATGAATGAGTGACAACGTGAACTCGACGCAAGTGGTCGTCATCGGCGGCGGGCCGGGCGGATATGCCGCCGCTTTCCTGGCCGCCGATCTCGGATTGCAGACGACGCTTGTCGATATGGAACTGAATCCCGGCGGCGTCTGCCTCTATCGCGGCTGCATCCCCTCGAAAGCCCTGCTGCACGTCGCCAAAGTCATCACTGAATCGCGCGAAGCGGCGCACTGGGGCATCGACTTTGCCGCGCCGCAGATTGATGTGGGCAAACTGCGCCAATGGAAGACCAGCGTCGTCGACAAACTGACCGGCGGCCTCGGACAACTCAGCAAGCAACGTAAGATTAAATATATTCAGGGGCGCGCGACGTTTCTTGATTCCAACACGCTGAAGATCGAAAAGGTCAAAGGCGGCGAAGAGCAATTGCGTTACGAGCACGCC
>JBBWZK010000146.1:0-35534 GCA_039648975.1 Blastocatellia bacterium | reverse complement strand
ATGCACGAGCGGGCCTTTGTCTACGGTGACGACGTGAATGCCTGCATAGAGCGCGGCTTTGATCAATCGGAGCGCCGGCTGACCGTCTTGAAGATTCGTCGGCAGCGATTCGATCAACACACCGACGCCTGAGCGGTGAAGCCTGTCAATGAATGCGCCGGGCTCGGTGATGATTGACGAAGCCGCAAAGTCGCAGAGCGGGCGGCCTGCGGCTTTGTGATGAATGATACGTTGAAGCAACTGGTCGTTTTCTATGAACAGGCCGCCGCGACTATCGGCGACGGCGCGAATGCGCAGGCGAATTCGTTGATCACGCATCCGTCCGACATAATCAGCGAATGCCCGCCCAACGTTCCCGAATCCAAGCAGGGCAACGTTCACATGATGCATAAGCGAATTGCTTGCCGGTTGCCGCACTGCGCTTCACATGCTTTCTGCGGCAAACTCCGGCAGCAGACCTTTAATGTCGCGCACGACGCGGGCAACTTCTTCTTTGTCGCCAAACGCCATCATAAAAAACTTGTAGCCGTTATGGAAACAGACCAGGCCGTTGCCGAAAAGCCAGATGCTCGATAGCAGCGGATTGCCGCCAAGCACCAGGTTGATCGGAAAGCCCGCCACCGCGCCGCCGGTGAAGGCTTCGGCGACGAGGCCCGCGCCGGCGGCGATGCTGAATGCGCCGAGCAATGGTGCGCCGACGTACTTCGCGGCGTCACGTTGAAACTTGATGCGCGCTGCTTCGGCCTCCGAGAGCTTGCCGTCGCGCATCAACTCTTCCTGCTTCTTCAAGAATTTTTCGTAGCGTTCGGCGAGCTTTCTTAAACCATAGGGCACGAGGGCGGAATGAAAGAGCCAGTTGCCCGCGCCGCCCGCGCCGAGCAGCGTCACATCGAGCGACGAAAACGCCGCGCCCATGCGCGTGCCGGCAATGAAGGCGAGTGAGACGACGGCAGCCTTGCCGGGATTGCGCTTGGCCCAGCGGCGCGCGCTGGTCATCGCGTTGGCCAGCGAGGAAGGCAGCCGCGCGGCGGAGGCCGTGGTGTGCGCCGCATCCGATGCCTGTTCATAATAGCGCCGCGCTTCGCCGAACCAGTCCTGAGCTTTGTCTTTCGCATCGGCGGCGGCTTCGGCGGCGCGCGAGCCGGCTTCTTTGGCAGCCGCGCCAGCTACATCGACGACTTTACCGGCTTTTTTTTTAACCCCGGCGTCGTCGAGCGCCTCGTCTACCACATCGACCGCGCGCCGCGCCGTGTGGCTGACGCGCTGCGTTATGCGGTGCTCGCGGTTGATGCGCTGGGCTTCCTGGCGCGCGCCGTCGAGCGTCGAAGTCGCTACGTCCGCGCCTTTGCGCAGCGCATCGGTGGTCTTGCGCGCGCCTTCGTCGAGCTTCGTGGTGATCTTGTATTTCTCGTCCAGTTCGCGCGCCGTCTGCTGCGCTTTGCGTCTCAGTTCATCAAGCTTGCTCGGCATGAGTTACTCCTTGCGTTTATCTTACCCCTGATAGGTTAGCGATGATAGCCGTTGATTTATACGCGCTTGATGGAACGGCAGTTCCTTACTCGCCGAAGATCGAGCGTGCGGCGCGAATCGTGTTGCAATGCGCTTCGACCGTATCGGCAACGTCGCGCGCATAGCCGCCGCCGAGTGTAATCACGCACGGCAGGTGGCGCGAGCGGCAAGCCGCAAGCACCATCTCATCGCGCCGCCGGAGGCCGGCCATCGTCAATGCCAGCCGGCCCAGGCGATCATCGAAGAACGGATCAACGCCCGCCTGATAAAAGATGATGTCGGGCCGAAAACGATCAAGCGTCGTCGACAAGTGCAACGCCAGGGCGTAGAGGTACTCGTCATCGTCGGTGCCGTCGGCAAGCGCCACATCGAGCGTGCTCTGCTGTTTGACGAGCGGATAATTCTTCTCGCCGTGCAGCGACAGGGTGAAGACTTCCGGGTCGTCAGCAAAGATCGCCGCCGTGCCGTTGCCTTGATGGACATCCAGGTCGATGACGGCAGCGCGGCGGATTGCGCTTTCGGCGCGCAGCACGCGAATCGCTACGGCAATGTCATTAAGCACACAAAAGCCTTCGCCGTGATCCGCGAAGGCGTGATGCGTGCCGCCGCCCAGATTCGCCGCCACGCCATCGGCAATCGCGGCGCGCGCGGCAGCGAGCGTGCCGCCTACGGATACACGCGACCGCCCGACCAGAGCCGTGCTCCAGGGCAAGCCGAGGCGGCGAATCTCGCGCTCGGTTAGCTGGCCTGCAACCAGGCGGTCGTAATAATCCGCCGTATGCACAAGCAACGCTTCATCGCGCTCGACGAGCGGCGGATGAACCAGTTGATGCGCCTTGAGCACGCCTTCGGCATCGAGCCGCTGGCGAATCAGCGCATATTTAACGATGGGAAAGCGATGCTGTGGCGGCAGCGGAATGACGTAACGATCCGAGTAAAAGGCTTTCATCTATACTTCGTCTCGAATCGGCACGGGGCGGCGTTCGTCGTTGATGGCGACGTAGACGACTTCGGCTTCGGTGACGCGCGCGCGGTTACCGGGACTGGCGACGCGGTCGGCTTCGACCGTCACCTTGACGGTAATCGACGTGCGACCGATGCGCACCAGTTCCGTGTAAAAGCTCACCAGGTCGCCGACAAAGACCGGCGCGACGAAGACAATCTCATGCATGGCTTTGGTGACAATCTTCTTCAATGTGTGGCGGCGGACTTCGATGGCGGCGGCGATGTCTATGTAACTCAAAATGACGCCGCCGAAGATGGTGCCGTGGGCGTTCGTGTCTTTGGGCATCAGCACGACGCGGATAGCCGGCTCCTGCCCCGGCGAGTTGTATTCAAACCCTGTCTGTGATTCGCTCATACGCCAACAGCCTAATCGAATCAGAAGACAAAAAGCAAAGCCGCCGCGTCTGTGTGTCGCCGGATCACATTTGTCTTTTGCCTGGTTCTGGTTTACTGTCGCTGATATGGAGTCGATGGATGAAATTGTTGCGGCGGGTGGCCTCGTGATTGATTCAAGCGAGCAGAGCGCGCCGCACGTTCTGCTCGTGCATCGCCCGAAGTACGACGACTGGTCGTTCCCCAAGGGCAAGCTCGATCCGGGAGAGGGCATCGAAGCAGCGGCGCTGCGCGAAGTCGAAGAGGAGACCGGCCTCAAATGTCGCATCCTCCGCCCGCTGCCATCTGTGCGTTATCAGTATCGCTCGCGCGCCAGCGACGTGCGGCCAAAGGTCGTGCATTACTTCCTGATGGAAGCCATTGGCGGCCATGTCCATGTGAATATGTACGAGATTGATGAAGCCCGCTGGTGTGACGTGAGCGATGCCCGGCGACGCTTGCGTTACGAACACGACAAACAGTTATTGGCATCGTTGTTCGATGAGCTGCGCCACACGTCTTAAAGATTCATCTTCAAACTATTGCGCCATCGAGTAGAATGTCTTTGCCCCTTCACGAACCCTCCCCGCATTGGAGAAGCTGATGGCTGAACGCAAGTCGCTGATTACCTTGACGACCGATTTCGGCGAAGCGGATTACTTCGTGCCGGCCATGAAAGGCGCGATATGGAACGTCAATCCGCAGGCTGAAATCATCGACCTGACGCACCAGATTCCGCCGCACGATCTCTACACGGCGGCCTTCATGCTGCTGTGTTGCTACAGCGATTTTCCGAAGATGACGCTGCACGTCGTCGTCGTTGATCCGGGCGTCGGCACAGGCCGGCGGCCCATCCTGGTGATGACCGACAATTACAACTTCATCGGCCCGGACAATGGCGTGTTCAGTTACATCTATCAACGCGAGCACGTCAATCGCATCGTTCACTTCAACGAGCCGCATTATTTCCGCCAGCCGGTGTCGAACACATTTCATGGGCGCGACGTCTTTGCGCCATGCGCCGGTTATGTATCAAGGCTCGTCGACTGGCACAAGATGGGCGTCGAGGTGAGCGATCCCGTGCGCTTCAACACGCCGACGCCGGTCGTCGCATCTGACAAACAGATTCGCGGCCACGTCCTGCACATCGACCGCTTCGGCAACATCATCACCAACATCACCGCTGCCGAACTGACCCCGGAACGCGCTCAGGCTGGGGCGCGCGTGCGCCTTGGCAAGCACGAAGCAGCGCGCCTCTTGAATACCTATGCGGAGGCGAATCAGGGCGAGTTATTCGCTTACTTTGGCAGCGCCGGATTTTTAGAACTGGCTGTGCCGCGCCAGTCTGCCGCCCGCATGATCGAAGCGCGGCGCGGCCTCGAAGTCGAAGTTATTTTGTCTTGAGCTAAATCAAGCCACACGACATGAGGACAGTAATTTTGCCACAGAGGCACAGAGGCACAGAGAAGGCGAATAGAATTTCTTTTCCAAAAAAGTTTTTCATTCTTCTCTGTGCCTCTGTGGCAATTCCCTTTGTAGCATTCGGAAGCGCTTTCTCAGCGGCTTCGTTGACAGCCCTGAGCGCGTCGCTTATCCTTCAATTTGGATCGAACCATCGTCACTTACTCATTCAAACCATGCATTGCGAAAGGAAAGAAAGAAGATGTCGAGTGATGCCAATGTGGCCAAAGCCGGCCTCGAAGGCGTGGTCGCTGCACAGTCTTCGATCAGCGACGTCAACGGCATTGAAGGCCGCCTGATCTACGCCGGATACGATATTCACGATCTTGCCCGGCACGCCACCTTCGAGGAAGTCATCTACCTGCTCTGGAATTTGCGCCTGCCCACCCGTAGCGAACTCAAACAGCTCAAGCAGCAGATCAGCCAGGAGAGCCAGCTTCCCGCTGAGATTCAGCAATTGATTCGCGCCATCCCCAGGACGGCGAGCCCTATGGATATGCTGCGCACGGTGGTCTCGGCGCTGGCGCTTTATGACGGCGAAGCCAACGATATGTCGCAGGCAGCCAACCTGCGCAAAGCCGTGCGGCTGACCGCCAGGTTTCCAATCATCGTCACCACCTTTCAGCGCGTGCGCAATGGCCTTGAGCCGGTCGAGCCGCGCCCTGATCTTTCCATCGCCGGTAATTTCCTTTACACGCTGAACGGCACGGAGCCGGACGACGTGGCGACGCGCACCATAGACGTGGCGCTCGTCCTGCACGCCGATCACGAATTGAACGCGTCGACCTTTGCGGCGCGGGTCACGGCGGCGACCTTGTCGGATATGTACTCGGCCATTGTCTCGGCCATCGGCACACTGAAAGGGCCCTTGCATGGCGGCGCTAACGAAGGTGTCATCAAGAATCTGCTCGAAATCGGCAGCCTCGAAAACGTCGAGCCCTGGGTGATGAACGCTTTTGCCAATAAGGCGAAGATCATGGGCTTCGGCCATCGCGTCTACCGCACGGAAGACCCGCGCGCCACGCACCTGCGCGAGATGTCGCGGCAACTCGGCGAGCGCACCGGCGAAAGTAAATGGTATGATATGTCACAGAAGATGGAAGAGGTCGTCAAGCGCGAGAAACACCTGAACGCCAACGTCGATTTCTATTCGGCTTCGACCTATTACGCGCTCGGCATTCCGACTGATCTGTTCACGCCGATCTTTGCGTGCAGCCGCATCTCTGGCTGGACGGCGCACGTGCTTGAACAGTATGCCAGCAATCGCCTGATTCGCCCGCGCGCCGAATACATCGGCCCGCGCGATCTGCATTACGTGCCCGTAGACGAACGCGGTTAGCCCGAAGTGATCGGGTAGCGCGGTTGACGATCCGCGCTACCCTGACCGCTTGCCTCTCACTCCGCCAGATAGCCAACTCATTGAAGCGCGTACAGAAATCCATCCGTGCTGCCGAAGTAAACCGTCCCCTGGTCAACAACCGGCGAAGAGAAGATTGCGCCGACCGAGAAAATTCGCGACACGCCGAGCGGCATGTCCTGATAATCGTTGAACAGCGGCGCATAAATCACTTCGGCATTGAAGCTGCCGTCGGCTTTCAAATACTGATGCTCGTTCTTTTTCGAGCTTTCGGTCTGGAACTCCCAGGCGAGTTTGCCGGACCTGGCATCGATAGCGTAGAGCTTGCCATTTTCGTCGCCTATGTAAGCTAGATCACCTGCAAGTGCGGGCGAAGAGAAGATATAGGCTTTCGCGTCGAAGGTAAATCGCAGACGCCCGGTTTTGGCATCAACCGCCTGGAAGCGAGAACTATCCGAGGTGCCGAAGTAGACCATGCCATCACGAACTGCTGGCGTGCTATTCACCCAAGACTTGTTGGTCGCGTAATCCCACTTCTTGCGACCGCTCATCGCATCAAGGGCGTAAACGTGAGCGTCGCGGCAACCGACATAAACCGTGCCGTCGACGACCGCCGGCGAGGATTGAAAGCCGACCTGATTGTGAGTGAACGAATCCTCACCAGATTTGAAGCGCCATCTTTCCTGGCCGCTCTCAGCGTCCAGTGCGTAGAGGTAGCTGTCCCAACTGCCGATGTAGAGCGTGTTGTTGGCAATGGCGGGCGACGCATGGACGACATCGCCGGTGGCAAACTTCCACTGCAACGTGCCGGTCTGCGTGTCGACGGCGTAGACGTTGCCATCGCCGCTGCCAAAGTAAACCTTGCCATTGAAGACGGCGGGTGAAGAGGTGAAGAGATCCCAGGAATCAGGAATCATTTGATAGCCCGGCGGGTAGCCGTGCAGGCGATTGGCCTGGAACCGCCTTTCAAACTCAGCCGAGAATCGCCATTTGACCGCGCCCGTGTCGGCGGCAAGCGCGTAGAGCGCGCCATCGAAAGCCGTGAAGTAGACCATGCCGTCGACGACCGCCGGCGAAGAGGTGACCTGTCGCGCCGTTTTGAATTTCCACTTCTGCTTACCGGTCTCCTGATCGATGGCGTAGAGGCAGTTGTCGACGCTGCCAAAATAGACCACGCCGCCGGCGACGGCTGGCGAGGACAAGACCGGGCCTTCGGTTTTGAAGGCCCACTTCACGCCGTTCAACTGTTTAGGGCCGGGCGATTCGTACACCCCGGTTCGCATCAGATTGCCATGAAAGGTCGCCTGCGCCATCGCGCACGGCGTCACGACAAGCAGCATTAATAAATAAATGGTTACTCGGTTCATTAGAATCTCCTCCGAAAAATTAATACCGGCTGCAAGCAGCAAGGCATTCAGCGACACGCGAGCAAGTTCGAAAGAGATTCATCAGCGATCTTTGACGCTTGTTTTTTAATGATACGGACAAGTTGTTCTGGTTGTTCCAGACGACAGGGCCACACGGAATAAAGAGAAGCCAAACCAGCGCACAGTCCTGTTGCGAGTTGCCGCCTGCAATTCGAGCTATAGCGGTGTTCAAATGGGTTTAGCATGTAGGGGCGACCCTGCGGTGGTCGCCCCTACATGGCATTCGGCTTAATGCAGTTGAAAACCGCTATATTGCATCAGGCTCGCGTGCGCTCAAGCAATGCTCGCGTCGCATCGAAGCGGCCAATCTCCTTCATCGCTGCCAGAGCGCGCTCGCGGGCCGGCGCGATATAAGGAATGTAAGTCATATTGCCCTGCGCCGCTTGTGAAGCGTAAGTGCCGATGGCCTTCAGCATGCGCTGCACGGTCATCAACTGAAGTTCGCGGCGAAACTCGGCCACGTCATCAAGCGGCTGCTTCGACACCGCTTTCTTATCGATAAATCGCTCGACCAACTCGCTCATCAATCGATCATCGAGCGTCGTATAGGGATCGCTGATCAGCGACGCGACATCATAACTCGCCGGCCCCATGCGCGCGTCTTGATGGTCGATGATGAACATCCGCCCGCCGTGCATCATCAGGTTGCGGGCGTGATAATCGCGATGCACGAGCACGCGCGGGCGCGCCGCAAGCTCTGTGCAGGCGGCTTTGAAATCCGCCTGCACAGCGTTGGCGGTCGCCGGGTCGAGCTTCATCTTCAAATAGCGGTTGAAGAAGTTGGCAAAGAAGAAACCCAACTCCCAGCGCAGCTTGGCTTCATCAAAGGCCATGTGCGAACAGATCGAAACGGCTTCCAGGGCCAATTTGGTGGCATCCTGAATTTCAACGATCAACTCCGTCGCGCGTAGATAAGCGTCGCGGATTTCTGCCGGCGAACGATTCGCCAGCCAGTCCTGCAAACGCATATCGCCGACATCTTCAAACAGCATCAAGGCGTCTGCGCCCGATGTCGCAAGGATGCGCGGCACCGGCAGGCCGGCATCCAGAAACAGCCCCGTCGCTTCAATGTGCGCCAGCGCGTTGCTGTGATAAGTGAGCCGCGCCGATGGATTCAGAGTCTCCATTTGCGCGAGGCGCTGAACCGCGCTCTCTAACTCATCGAACGGCTCGCTGTAAAGACTAATGATCAGCGTGCGCCCTTCGGCAGCGGCGCGCAGATAAACGCGCGTCGACGCGTCGCCCGTCAGCCGCGTGATGACGACATGGTCAGCCGGCGCGTCGAGATAGCGCGCCGCCAGTTCCAACATGGCAGGTGGATAAGTGTTTTCCATAAATAACAGGTGAAGCGGCTCAGAGGAAAATAATTTATAAAGTATTTCTGAAAAGGAAGCTCCATAGGAGCGTAATGTTTATAGTAACCAGATCAAATCAAGCTGCAAGCTCCGTAGGAGCGTAATGTCGACATTTCGCCCCGACGGGGCTTGAGACCTCTTTAGCGTCAGACTGCTATAAACATTTCGTCCCTAACGGGACTTCTCAGAATTCCTCCGTCAAAACTTTGTGCCTCTGTGGCCAACCGATAACATTACAACGGCACGATGAGGTTGTCGCCAATGACTTCGCCGCGCTCCACTTCGTCAATGATCTTGCGGCGCACGACGACGGCGTTTTCAATCACCGCATCCGCAGGCACGCGCACGTCATCGCCGATGACGGCGTTGCGAACCCGCGCGCCGCTTTCAACGTGAACGCGCTCCCACAACACCGCATCTTCGACGCTCGCGCCGGGTTCAATCGAACAGCCCGCTCCCTGAATGACGGTGGCCTCGGCTTTTCTCATGAAGATCAGGCTGGCTTCGAGGTAACGGTCAAGCGTGCTCATCTCGAACCAGTTGCCGTTGGTGATGTGGGCTACAACCGGCTTGCCATCGGCAATCGCGCACGGGTAGACGTGAATCGTCGAGTGCGAAAAACAATTGCGCGGCACGTAATCAAAGATGCGCGGCGATAACACCTGAATGCCGGTGAACATCAACGGCGCGCGATCAATTTTCAGAAGCCCGCCGCCGGCATCCGTGGCCGAGGCTTCTGCCGTGACCGCTTCAGGAAAGCCTGCGAAGTGCGTCACCCGGCGGCGCGCGTCGATTTCAACAATGCTGAAATGCTCGCGCGCGCCGTTCTCTTTCAAAACCAGCGTGGCGATGGCGTCGTGCGCTTTATGCTCACGCATCGCTTCATGCAAATCAATATCGGTGACGATCTTGCCGTTGATGACGATGAAGTCATCATCCAGCAATCGGTCGCGCACGCGATCAATTGCGCCTGACGTGCCGAGTATCTCTTCTTCAAACGAATAGTGAAGCTTCACGCCCAGGGCCGAGCCGTCGCCGAGCGCGCGGCGAATCGATTCGGGCTGGTGGTGCAGATTGATGATGATGTCGCGGATGCCATGCGCCGCCAGGTAATCCACCGCGTAAGCAATCAGCGGGCGATTCAAAAACGGAATGGCCGGCTTGGTGCGATCTTCAGTGAGCGGCCAGAGCCGCGTGCCGAATCCTGCTGCGAGTATGACTGCTTTCATCTTTTTAGTGACAAGTGACAAGAGGGGAGTGACGAAGAACAAGATGCCATGAACCTTTGAGGCGCATCTTTCTTGTCACTTATCACTTGTCACTCGAAAATCAAATCTTCGAGCGGCACGCCGCGCGCCTGACAACGTATAGCCTGTAGCTCAGGGTAGCTTTCGCGAATCGAATCGGCGGCAGTGAATCCGGCCCGTTCTAAGATGCCAAGCACGCGCCCTTCGTCGCCTTCGATCTCGATGAAATTGCCCATCGGCGTTTCATCAAAAGCGACTTCGAGCGCCGCGCCATCGAACAAAATCGTGTAGGTCGTGCGATATTTCTGATAGCGAAAGGCGCGATGATAACCCAATCGCTCGAACAGGGCAATGAGTTTTTCGGGATCGCTGACGGCGGATTCAATCTCTTCGCGGATTTTCAAAGGCGAACGGGGGGGTTCCTGCGCCACCCCTTTATAAGTCGCCCAGCCGCGACCTTCGACAGCGCGAATGCGCAACGCCGCGCCCTGTTTGAAGAGCGCCCGGTTGGCGTCGTCGAGCAGCCAGTTATCTTCAAAGTGGCGCGGCTTGCCAAGCTGCAACTCGAAGCCGGCACGCGTTAAGCGACCGAGATCGGCGCAGGCCAGCTTGACCTCGATTTCAAGGTTTTCTTTCATAAACGACCGCCGGCCCCTGCCGCTCACGCCAAAGCAAGAACCAGGCTATTTCAATCGCGCGCCGTTCGGCACATCTTCAGCGAAGGTCGCAAGCACAGGCTTGCCCGTTTCACCAACAGAGGCGGCCAACAACATGCCGTTTGACTCCAGGCCGCGCAGCTTGCGCGGCGCGAGATTCGCCACGACGATGATCTTGCGCCCGATGATCTCTTCAGGCGCGTAATGCTCGGCGATGCCTGCGAGAATCTGGCGCGGCTTGTCTTCGCCGATCTCGACGACCAGTCGCAGGAGCTTATCGGCTTTCGGCACGCGCTCGGCTTCAAGCACAGTAGCGGCGCGCAGTTCGACCTTGATGAAATCGTCAATCGAAATAATGTTGGTCGGCGGCGCGGCGGCTTGCGTAGCGCCTTGCGCCGCTTCTTCAGTTTTTGCAGGCGCAGTTGGCACAGCCGCTGGCGTCGCTTGCTCTTCAAGTTGTGCCGCGGGTTGCGCGGCGGCGTTTTCTTGTTCGATCTCTGCCATGATTTTTTCCTTGTTCAGTTTCGGAAAAGCCGGGCTGACACGGTCGATTTTCGCCACCTCAATCGCTTCACCCCAGGCTGCCGTCCTTGGATTGATCTTGAGCGGCTCGCCGGCGAGCCCCATCTGCTGCCAGATGACGCGCGCGCTTTCGGGCATCGCCGGTGCGACGAGCAGCACCAGATGGCGCAAGCCTTCGTAAGCCGTCGCCAATACCGCTTCGAGCCTGCCGCGCGCCGCCGGGTCTTTGGCCAGCTTCCACGGTTCGCTTGCGGTGATGAACTTATCGACGCGCGCAATGCCTGCCCATGCCGCTTCGAGACCGCGCGAGAAATTCAGCGCGTGAAACTCTTCATCGAATCGCTGCTTCGCTTCGGCAATTCGCTCACGCACGTCCAGCGCGAATTCTTCGCTTGCCGCCGACGGACGCGGCGGCTCGCCCGCGAAATAGTTGCGCACCATCGTCAACGTGCGGCTCGCCAGATTGCCCAGCCCATCCGCCAGATCTGAGTTCACCCGGTCAATGATCGCTTCGTAACTTATATAACCATCCTGCCCGAACGACACTTCGCGCAGCACGAAGTAGCGCACCATATCGGCTGTGAAGTACCGCAGCAGTTCGTCAACGCCAAGGACGTTGCCGAGCGTCTTCGACATCTTCTTGCCGCCCGACAACAACATCCCATGAGCGTGAACCGCATGCGGCACCTCGATGCCTGCGGCCATCAAAAATGACGGCCAGTAGACCGTGTGAAATCGCAGAATGTCTTTGCCGATCAGGTGCAGCCCTGGCCAGTAACGCTCAAAGCCATCGTACTTGTCGTTGCCCCAGCCCAGCGCGGTGATGTAATTCGACACCGCATCGAGCCAGACATAAATCGTATGCTTTGGGTCGCCCGGCACAGGAATGCCCCACTTCACTGATACGCGGCTCACCGATAAATCTTTCAAGCCGCCGGCGACGAACGAGCGCACTTCGTTGCGCCGCACATCGGGCTGCACGAACTCGGGCCGCGAATCATAAAGATCGAGCAACGGCTGCTGAAACTCGGAGAGCTTGAAGAAGTAGCTCTCTTCCGAGACGCGATCCAGCGGGCGTTCATGTATCGGGCAGATGGGGTTGTCGACATCATCGGGGATATCTTTGAACTCGTTGCAGTTGCCGCAGAACCAGCCATCATAAAAGCCTTTGTAAATGTAGCCGCGATCACTGAGAATCTGCCAGAGCTTTTGCACGGCGGCTTCGTGTGCAGGGTCGGTCGTGCGAATCCAGCGGTCGTATTCAACGCCGAGCGGCGCGAAGGCCGACTGGAATTCCTGAAAGATCTGTTCGACGTATTCTCTAACCGGCACGCCGCGCGCCTCGGCAGCGCGTTCGATGTTGATGCCGTGCTCATCCGTGCCGGTGAGGAAGAAGGAGTCGATGCCGCGCTGTCGCTTGAATCGCGTCAGCGTATCGGCGACCAGCGTCGTGTAGGCATGGCCGATATGCGGCTTGGCGTTGGTGTAGTAGATCGGTGTCGTAACGTAAAAGGTTTCTTTCATAATTAGTAATGCGTGATGCGTGATGCGTGAGAATCGCGCCGTCCATTAGCTGGCTCGTTGCGCATTCATTCACGCATCACGCATCACTTTTTCAGTTCTGGTTATCGCGGATCAGCGCCATCGCTTCGTTGCGGGTGCGCGGGTCTTTCAGGAAGCCGCCGCGCAGGGCGCTGGTGATTGTCTTCGCGCCGGGCTTCTTGACGCCGCGCATCTCCATGCACAGGTGCTCGGCTTCGATGACCACCATGACGCCGGTGGCGCGCAGTTCTTTGTACAGGAGGTCGGCGATCTCTGTCGTCAGCCGCTCCTGAATCTGCGGCTTTTTCGCCATCAGGTCGGCGACGCGCGCCAGCTTCGATAAGCCGACGATGCGCCCTTCGCGCGGAATGTAAGCGATGTGCGCCACGCCGACGAATGGCACGAGATGATGCTCACAGAGACTATACAGCGGGATGTCTTTAACGATGACCATCTCGTCGTGAGTTTCAGCCGGGATAACCTGCAACACGTCGCGCGCGTTCTGATGCAAACCGGCGCAGATCTCTTCATACATCAAGGCGACGCGGCGCGGCGTGCCTTGCAGTCCGGGACGATCCGCGTCTTCGCCGATGCCCTCCAAAATCATGCGCACGCCGGCTTCGATTTTTTCGAGATCCATATTCGATTCGCCAACGGGAGGCACGGAGTTATTCTTTTTTGAGTTCGCCATTCTGTTTATCTAATCTTTCGCGGTATACGGCGCTGGCGGCGGATTGCACTTCAATAACCGGCACGCCCAATTGCCGGGCCAGCAGCGCGCAATCTTCATACTCCGGTTGAAAGTGTAACGTGCGCTCGCCGTCGCGCGCTACCTTGACGCGCACGCGCCCATAGCGCGTCTCAACCGTTTCAAGCGTTCGCGCCAACACGCGCCGCCTGGCTTCGTAGTAGCGCACGCCGAGCGTCGTCGTCTCCCTAAGCAGCATCTCAATGATCGTCTCGCGCGCCGCCGGTTCGCACAATATAGTCAGCATTACACCAGGACGCGATTTCTTCATCTGCGTCGCCGTCAGGAAAACGTCGAGCGCGGCGAGCGCGAATGCTTTATCCATAACGAAGCCAAAGGCCTGCGGATTCATGTCGTCAATGTTTGATTCAATGACGCAGACGGATTCCTCGCGCCCGAAGCGCACTTCATTCACGCGGCGCGATGATGGGTCTTCAATCGTCAATTCACCAAGCAGCATGCGCAACGCATTAGGAAATCCCTGCGGGTCGCGCGTGCCTGCGCCATACCCGGTTTTAGTAATCTTCATCTCAGGCAGTGGGCCGAAGGCTTCGCACAGCGAGGCGATGATCGCCGCGCCGGTCGGCGTCACGAATTCGCCTTCGAGGTCGCCCGCATAAACCGGAATGTCGCGCAACAACTCTGCGGTCGCCGGCGCAGGCACAGGCATCAAGCCGTGCGCCGTCTTCACAGTGCCCTGCCCGACGCGCAAGGCAGAGGCAAAGAAGCGCTCGACGCCGAGCAGTTCAAAGCCGATCATCGCGCCGACCGTATCAATGATCGAATCGACCGCGCCGACTTCATGGAAGTGGACGTGGTCGCGCGTCGTCGCGTGGACGCGCGCCTCTGCATCGGCCAGCAATTCAAAAGCGCGGATGGCGCGCCATCTGGTCAATTCACTGAGCGATGCTCGATAGATGATTTCGGTGATCTCTCTGAGATGGCGATGCGGCTGTGCGACTTCATCAACCGCGACGTTGAACTTCGTCGCCGCGATGCCGCTGCGTTTGACGCGCTCGATGCTGATACGGTAGCCGCTCAAGCCGAGCGAGGCGAGTTGCGCTTGCAGTTCATCCGAATCCGCGCCCGCGTCGATGAGCGCGCCCAATATCATGTCGCCGCTTGCGCCGGCAAAGCAGTCAAAGTATAACGCTCGCATCAGCCTCGCTCCTTCAAGAACTGCGGCAGGATTTCGCCTGCCTTGCCGAGCAGCGTGAAGTCTGCGAGAAACGAAATGTCGGTCATCTCCGGGTTGACTTCGATGACCCGCGCGCCCGACTGCTTGGCGGCAACCGGCAAGCCCGCCGCCGGGTAAACCACCGCCGACGTGCCGATGACGAAGAACAGGTCAGCCTGACGGGCCGCTTCTTCGGCGCGCTCGAAGATGCCTTCGGGCAATAGCTCGCCGAACAACACGACATCGGGCCGCGCCGCCGCGCCGCAGACGAAACATTGCGGCACGTCTTCGAGCGGCGTTTCGCGCGCTTCAAACGTCGAGGCGCAACGCAGGCAGCGCGCTCGCCAGATGTTGCCATGAACTTCGAGCACGTTGAGGCTGCCGGCGGCGCGATGCAGGTCATCAATGTTCTGCGTGATCAGCGTGAACGCTTCAAAGCGCTGCTCCCACTCAGCCAGCGCAAAGTGGCCGTCATTGGGCACAACTTCTGTGAGCAAGCCGCGCCGATAATCGAACCACTCCCAGACCAGTTGCGGGTCTGTGCGTATCAATTCAGCGGATGATAACTCGGTGACGGGCCGCCCGCGCCACGTCCATATTTCCGAACCGCCGCCGCCGCGAAAGGTCGGCACGCCGCTCTCCGCAGAGATGCCCGCGCCTGTCAGCACGGCGACACGACGGGCGCCGTCGAACATCATCCGTAGCTCGTCAGTGACTTCGTTGAGCACCATAGCGCCATCATCTTAACAGAAAAATGACGAGTCTATAGACTGCGAGATGGCAAAGTCAACCAAGTAAGATTCAAGCACTAGCTGTATGGGAATATAACGATCTCCTCTGGGTGGTACAGAAATTAAAATTCCAAAACCAAAGCTTTGAGGCTCATTGATTCAAGCAACGAAAAGCCTGTTGTTGATGCTGGTTTTAGCTAAGTTCGATGCCTGAGGATAGTACGCTAACGGACGAAGAAGATGTCCAGCTACTATTTGGATGGCCAATCTAAATCTCCATATAATTCTGACCTCGCTTTCAAACCCTATAAGCTATAAAATAACAGCAACTCTATGCGGCGGTTACGACCCTTCAGATCAGGAGTGTTGTTGTGCTCAAGGAGTTTATCTCGATTATATTGACTGTCATCCGCTGAACGCTGAACCGGCTTGAATTCTCCGAAGGAAGTAGCCGACATCAGGTGTTCAGCCGGATCAATGCCAACCGAGTCACTTAGGAATCTGAATACTTCAATGGCCCGCATCGCCGCCAAGTGTGTGTTGGATTGAAATCGCGTAGTTGTATCCGGGTCGGCATGGCCTTGAATCTGTATCTCTCTGATATGTGATAACTGCTGCTTCAATGCTGCGCCTACCGTTCTGAGGACTTCTTCTCCTCGCGGATTGAGGCGGTAATCATCCGGGCGAAACAGAATATTAGTGCTGAAGGTAATCTGTTGAAGCGTCGGCTCATTTTTGATTTCCACATCAAAAGTATCTGGGGCAGTGATCGAGATGCCAAAGACCTTCTCGCTTATCTTCTTTGCCTTGCCGCCGTATGAAGAAGCTAATGTAGTAATCATGTCGTTCTGGTTTTTCTCGACGTGGCTCAAGTTCACCGTGCCGACGGCTATAACAGCGGTCACTAGAAAAAGCACCAGGACCAGGATCAAGACCAGTGCAAGCATCAAGTCTGCAAACGAAGGCCAGAAGCTAAAATCTAAGGCATTCTCTTCATCCATTACTTATCTCCCATAAAAGGAAGCTTGCCGGTGAGCCGTCTAAACCAGGACTTCTCTTGTTGAGGTGACGTCAGAGGCCCTTCAGCTTCAGGCTTGAGTCTTACGGTCGTATATTCGCGCAGCTTCGTTGTTTGATTCGCAGCCTTCTCGGAAGCCGGCTCGGGCGGATGTGGCAATTCGGGTTCTGGCGTTGGTACTTTATTCTCTTTGGGCAGAACAATGGGCTTTTCAGTTTCAGGCCGAACTGGCGCGCTCTGAATTTGCCGGTTGTTAGGTAAGGCATTATTTGACATCGGCGTTGGCTTATTGCGTTCGACAAAGCGATCTGCCTGGTAGCTCCTTGACCCGGCGTCCCTGGCTTCCTGACTCAATTTCCCAACGCGACTGTTCAGCAAATTCACTTCCCTTTCGATGCCTGTCACTTTCTCGATCAATGTTCGAAACTGCCCGTTTTGTGGCTGACTGTTGCTGGATAATTGATTGAGCGCCGCCACAATTTGTTTGTTCTGTTCTTCGATTTGATGCAGTTGTTGGAAGTGCTCTCCAGTCAGATTGAGGCTACGCCCAAACTCCGCGATGCTGCTGCCAAACAAAGCAAAATTCTGGGATAGGCCAGCGACATTATCGCTCAAAGCTTTTGCCTGCTCGCCCTGGAATTGTCTGGTCAGAGGTAATTCCTGCAGGAGTTGTTCGATGTGCTTGTTTACTGCGCCGAGGTGCTGCAATTGTTCGTGGTTCTTTTCGTTCTGACCGCGTATCTCGCCCCGCAATTGCTGGACGATCTGTTTCGTCTGCTTGACGACGGTTTCAAGCGTCTCGTCCATAGTCTTGGCAGCAGCCTTAATCGGCACATCAAATTCATTGAATTTATTCTGGATCGCCCGTAGCTCAGCCCCCAAAGTATTTCTGATGTCGACAAGGTGATTGTTTAAATCGGTTCTGAGCGGGTCGCCGATTGCTTCGACTAAGGTGCGATTCCGCGCGCCAAGATCGTCACCAACTTGCTTCAAAGAATGAAGCACTTCCGCCAACCGCGCATCTATCCCTTTGCGTGTGCTAATGTAGGCGTCTTCATATGCCTGAAGCGTTTTCAGCACTTCCTGAAGTTGCTGGTTTTGATTCTTGAGGATGGCCTGCGCATTCTCTTGAAATACGGCCCCCGCTTCAATGTTCGTCTTTACGTTGTCATGGAAGGCGCGCGACTCAAGGAGCATCTTGTCATATAACGCAGTTAACTGCTTTTGGAACGGCGACAGCGAGCTAATCAGCGAGTCAACGCCGGTGCCAAACTTATCCGCAAATGTATTGATGCGGTCCGAAGATTTCGCCAATAATCGGAGTGACTTGTTAGCGGCCTGGAAGCTCTGATTCAGATCGCCGACTTCGCTTTGAATACTTTTGGCGAATACAGCAACTTCCTGCGCCGCCACCATGTTTTCGGTCAACTGTTGCTGGCTGATTTGAAGAGTTTCCTGCAGCCGCTTGGTCGTGGTCGGGAAAAGCTGAGGAACCCACACGCTAAGCGTCAGGCTCTCTAGCGTATTTCTAATGGGAGCACAGGCGAACTGTAAATAGGCCGTGAAAAGAATCAGCCCAAGGATCGTGAACGCAATGCCGCAGATGCTTGGCGCAAAGGCGCTCTTCAACTGACTGAGCAAATGGCTTAGGCCGAGAGACAGCTCCGTATTGGATTGCGCCGAGCCAGCCGGGGCGATGGGCGAAAGCTGCGACAAACTATCGGCAAGGCCAAAGAGCGTGCCGAGAAGTCCGAGAACAATGAAGGTGGCCAGCACCGAGCGCAGCGAGCCGTTTCTGCGAAACAGTTCATTGGTGGTGTGCTTGATCAGTTCGCCGACTTCGAGATGCCCTCCGGTTAATCCGGCATCAAAAATGGTTCTCAAATGCCGGGCAACCAGAGAGCCTTCTTTGATAGACTTGGCGTCGCAGAACTTCTGAAATTCCCGGTTGGCTTCCCTGTCTGCTGGTATCGCGCTCAATGTTTCGTCAGCCGCTTTTTCCTTTCCAGGGGTGTGCAGCAACATTCTTTTTAGTATTTTAACGTCAGCGCAGTGTTGCATCTGCCGCTGCTGCCACATGAGCCGAATCCCCGAATAAGCGAGCGCGACTAGCCAGAATAGAAATATGATGATGAGAGCGGCGACAATCGTCTTGGCGATTGGATTATCCGGCTGTAAATACTTCAGCAAAGCGTCCATCTATGACTCCCTGGGTCGTTATTCACCCTGACCCAAATCTAATCTTCCTTTTTCCACCAACCGCCAGCCCTGATCACCATCCGGTTCAAAGATCGCCGGTTGAATAACCTTGGCTTGGTGGTACTGTAGCCCAGAGTTATATTCACCACAGTCAAAAACTTCTCCGATGGCACCAGGGCCAAAACTGACGGCATCAAAAGTCAGACCAAAGCGCGGCAGCACGGCATAGCGTTTCTGTCCGCCTTCTTCAAATTCAACTGCGTAATAATCACCTGCATGGTGTGTGTGAAACTCGGGTGATAGATTAGAGTCTCTTTGCCGTTGCAAGGCATTGGCGGTCTTGACTCGTATCGGCTTATAACGAGTTTGAAATGTATCACGATCACCAGAGTCTATGATTCCCTGGTTGTATGAGTGAACCAGTTCAGCGGGCATTTGCACTGAAGGCCTTGATCTCTTGCTAACCGGCGGCGACGTGGAAGGTGGAGGCCCAATCTCCCTATACGGGCTTGGGGATGCGCATGGCTCCTGATGCAAAGAGGATGAATTATAATGAGATTCGGCGCGAATTTGTTCTGGAGCATTGTAGGGTTTAGGGGCTTGGACGGACGCCTTTTCAAACGTCTGTCGAATGTGCATGAGTTCTATTTCAACCACTCGCAGCTTTTTATATATACTATCCCAGTTGCCATCGCTCTTTTTCTGCTTTCTCTTAAGATCATGAATCTCTTTCTGTATCATCTGGATTTCATATGGAATGGCTTGAAAGTTTTTGATAGAACCAACCTTTTTTGTCATGGCGGACTCTAGCCAGCCTTCAACTTGCCATTTATTAACTTCCTCCGCACTCTTGGAATCTGATTTCTCTCCCCTATGACCAGAACGAGAGAATAATTGCCAAGGCCATTGATAGCGCCACAGACAAAGAACCCCAACGGGCACACATATGACAAATAGAAAAATCGCAAAAAGGTAAATGAAGTCACTGAAGAAGTCTCTCATTGCATTTTCATCCTATTACGCAACGCATACCTTCCTTACATGATAAATAAGCTTGAAAAATCGAGATAAACCATCACATTTCCTAACTTGATGGATCACCAGTTTTACTCGGATATTTGGTATCAGATGCAAAGACCTCTAGGCCTATGTCTGTACTTTATCTCTTCGGCAACCGTTTCCTATTCCCCCTGACCCAAATCCAATTCCCCTTCTGCCACCAGCCGCCAGCCCTGATCGCCTTCCGGCTCGAAGATCGCCGGTTGAATAACCTTAGCTTGGTGATACTTTAGCCCAGAATCATATCCATCGCAGTCGAAGACTTCTCCGATGGCGCCAGGGCCGAAACTGACGGCATCAAAAGTCAAACCAAAGCGCGGCAGCACGGCATAGCGTTTCTGTCCGCCTTCTTCAAATTCAACTGCGTAATAATCACCTGCATGGTGTGTGTGAAACTCGGGTGGTAGATTCGGGTCCTCTCGCCGTTTCATCGCGTTGGCGGTTTTGACTCGTATCGGTTTATAACGAGTTTGAAAGGTGTCACGATCATTCGTGTCTACGACTCCCCGGTTGTATGAGTGGATCAGTTCAGATGGCACTTGCACTGAAAGAGTTGATCGTTTCCTAGCCGGCGGCGGTATGGAAGGTACAGACTCTATGACCTTAGCTGCTTGTTTTGGGAAGTGATATGGTTCATTGTCTTGTGAATATGAGTCATTAGGGTATTCGTTATGAGGACGCTCTGGAATCTTGTTTTTTTCCTGGCCCCTATCAGATTGGTTTTCAAGCCTACGTCGAATTTGCCTCAGGTCTTTCTCAATCTCTTGTAGCTTTTTGTCAATACGATGCAAGTTGCCTTCGTTTTTGTCTAAACGATGCAGACTACCATCGTTTTTTTGCTGAAGAGAGGTCTGAAGAGCGCGGATTTCTTTTTGTATCTTTTGGACTTCTCCCGGGATGTCTTTAAAGCTTTTTAGATTAGTGTCGACTTCATTGGTAATGGAAGATTTTATCCATTTTTTAATGCGTTCAAATTCCTCTCTACTAAGCTCTTCGGAACCGTGAGAATCTAATCCCTCCTTCTCAGTGTTAGGCTTGGAAATCACTCTCCAGAGCCACTCCCAAGGCCACTGATTCGAGATGGATCGCCATAGATAAGCAATCGCAGCTAACACCAATAGTCCAATTAGGCCAAATGCAAGATAGAAAAATAGCATTCCTTCCTCTTTTACTCTCCATAAAGTTGTTGGGTCTTGATTTCCAACAACCCCTTCAAGGCGAGAATGAAGATCGGCTCGACCAGAATGGCATCTGCGTCATCAGAGAATCTGAAGTCGCTTAAAGCTCCTGCAAGTCGTTTCTTGATGGCCTCAATCAACGCGCCGTTAGCCTTGATTGGCAAGACTCTCGCATCGCCTGATGCCGCGTGACGATTGAAGGCATCAATGAAATCCTCTAACCTCTCAAGCTCTTTCGGCGCTTGAAGCCCCTGCTTTAGCCTTTGGTCATCAAGCACCTCAGTCCATGCTTGCTCCTGCCCAGCTTCGATAAATACTTCACCGGCCACCACGCCAAGGTCAGCATTTTCAGCTTCTTCAGAGCCAAGTTTTGTCTCACAAATCAATCCGTAAGCGGCTTCGGCTTTGGGATGCGGACTGATGGTTACGCTGAACTCACTGACATCCTCAAAGCCACTGGCGCGAACGAGAATGTCCCTGAATAGCTCATTGATTGCACTCGATTCTTTATATTGGCCTGCGGCAAGCCAGTGAAACAATCGAGAGCCATTGCCTCCCACATAGAAATCCGGCATCCCGCCGACGTATTTACCAGCACCTTTCAAGAACTGCAGAATGGATCCAACGTAATAGAAAAGACCAGCCAGCCCAATAGCGATGAGCTGAGTGAAGTCCTCAAACTGCGCATCTTCAGTGTATTTGCTCAACAAACGGAAAATCTCTTCACTTTTATCCGCCAATAATGCATCGGTTTGAGCGTAGAAGGCGGTTCGGTTAGGCTTCGTGCGATTCAGACTGGATACATCTGAGATAAAAAGGGTCAAAAAATCCGGCTTTGCGCGCAATAAATCTACGAACATATCGCGTCCGGCAAACCGAATTGATGATTGCCATTGCAAATCGTCGCCATGCCATACCGCGATGTCCGAGGTACTGCCCCCTATATCAATACAAACTGCCCCGCTTGCAACGTTAGCTCGGAGCAGCTTCTTGAAGAACCGGGCCGAAGCGACACTTTCTGTCTTTGATTCGGGTTCAGAGTCATCGGTAGTCAATCCAGTCAAGGTGCTACAGGATTGTACAACCTGCGCCCATGTTGAAGCGAAAGCCTCCCTTCTTTGCTTAGGGAATGCCGTCGGAAAAGAAAAGGCCCAGGTAATCTTATCAACTCCATTGGCTACAGCTTCTGCAGAAGTTTGCAAGCAAAGCTGCTCCAAAAACACGGTAGCGCGAATTCGATCACCGGGGTCTTTTGACCATTTGAGATCAGTTCTCATTCCAGGCCTATCTACGTTGAAGGCATTGTAACTGGGCAAAAAGAAGATGTGACCATCAAGCAACGGACGCAGTTGTTTTGGATTTACTGGCTGCAAAAAGTCATGGAACAGGCTCAAAAAAGGCGTAAGCACTGGATTGCCTGGCAACAAATCGTCATACAAAATAGCGCGCCTATCGCCCGAATCAGTTACTTGCAAGAAGCGATTAGCAAAGGTAACGGCCATCGGCTCAGTCAATCCATCTTTAGCATAAACATTCGTGTTGCTAGCGCCGAAATCGACTCCGACTTTGAATGCCTTGTTTTGGCTCATCACCTCCGTTGGTTGTTCCAGCAGCAACAGCCCGGCATAATATTTTTCGGTCTTCTTGGTTTTCTCATTTGGCACTTGCGCTTCACATATCATGGCTTCAGGAAACTGCGTGGTGCGGGTGATTCGCCGCTCTATGCCACCGCGATTACCTTCAAAAGTCTGCGGACGAAGGGCAGGAGGTATCGGCGTTGGAGCGCCGTAATGATAGGGCTCGGCGTAAAACGTGCTGGTGACACCAACCGCTGAATAATAGCTGTAGTAAGCCTTCCAACTGCCGTTGCGGGTTCGAAAGTTGGGCCAGACTTCAAGAACCGGCACACTTTCAATGCGTTGAATCTCTGAGTCTTTGAAGCGGTACTCTCGCGCAATTACAAAATCTTTGCCTTTGCCTTCAGGGCCGGATAGGGGCAATTCGAGTCTGACTTTGATGGTGCCGTTGCTCTGCTCAAAACTGACTATCCTGGCCAGATCATCCGGCGTCAGGTGATCAATCAATTCCTTTTTGATGGGAAGAAGCGGCGTGATGGCTTGACCGATTTGATTGACCAGCGTACCCGCACCAAGAATGGTAGATTTCAAGGTGCCCGGAAAGGCATCCTTCTGGTCGATGACAAAAAGTTTCTCCGTGAAGAACTCTTCGGGCTTCCATATCTGTATGCCGGGAATCATTTTCTTGCCGAGTTGATTGCGCTGTCCGCTCGGCGAGCGGTACGGCGTCACTGCTTCCAGAGGGACGGCGCCCCACACCAGAATGTCTTGCGGCGGGATTCCCCATTGTCCCGAAATTCGTTCGTCAACTACCAGAATCGTTGTCGCCGGTTCTGGATGTCTTGAGTGAACCAGACGCACATGAGACTTCTCAGCTTTGCCATCTTCGGCTCGCACCGCTTTATTGAGATGAGCAAAGAAGCCGGATTCCATTTCAAGGCTGCTTGCTCCGAGGTCTATAGCTGATTCGGGGGCGCCGCCCAGATCTTCTATGAAGCTCTCTAGCGCGGCTTGCAGGCGTTCCCATTCATCCATCTCCCGGTCAACCGTCGTGTGTTTCGTCAGGTTCTCTTTGAGCTTCTTCAGCCAGCCTGCCAGTGACCGCTTCTCTCTATCGGAAAGTTTGTCTGTCGGGTCTTCGAGAATTCCTCCATCGAACCACGGGACGTTATTGATCCGCCCATAATAATCGGTGGCCGTGCAGACCAGCGTCGTCGGCGACGTCATGCCGATGGGCTTGCCGTTGAAAAGAAACACATAGAGGTCGCGCCAGGACGTATGGCTGTCCAGCGTTTTGCTCGGCACCAGCTTTGACAGGGTTTCCAGAAAGCTGCGCGACTGGGTTCGCTCCTTGAGACTGCCGCTGCTTTTCTCATCCCTGCTCTTTGGCGGTTCGGGAATCTGGACGCGAACCGCCGTCAGGTCATCTATGCCGCGCAATTCTCTAAGCGCCAACAGCGCCAGCAAGCCGCGCCATTCGCCCAGCACCGTCGCATACATCAGGTGTCCCGGCACAGCATGTTCCGGATCGCTCGGATCATAGAGCGCCATCTCAAACAACAGCGGGCGGGCCCACATATCCGGGATCGAATTGATTTCAAACTCCAGCCGGGCAACCTCCAGCCCTTTGCTCAGTCTTTCCAGTTCAGCCGCCTCACGCTCTTGCCACTGACCGGCGGCGTTGAAGCTTTTGACCTGGCAATCGTCTCGAAGTCTGGGGAGAACCGGATGATGGTGCGCTTCGTCTTGGGGAAACATAAATCTATCTCCTTCACTGTTCACGGCTCAGTCGAACTAAAGAGGTCATTTCTCCTTACATTCGCGATAAAGGGCCTGGATGAATTTCCCGATATCTGTCGCATCGTTGTCTCTGACCTTCGCATTGCTCATTCTTTCCCACAATCGATTGAGACCGTTCGGATCTTCTTCGGGTCGCAGCAGAGTCAAGTTGCCAAACTCGCTTGTTTTGAACTCTGCCGGAGGGAGCAATGCAATGCTCTCTTTGTCGCCCTTCTTTTCTTTGCGGGCGAAGGCGCTATAGTTGACCAGTTCGGACTTGATCTCTTTGGCGGAGGATTGAATGTTGGCAAACCAGCGCAGGAAACTTTCACAGTACTCCTTCATATGAAGCAGTTCTTCTCGCATCTTCTGCGCCAGATCAACCTTCGGGCGCGCGAAAAAGTTGACGTACCAGGGCGCGCGATAGCCGCTCTTCGCCTTGTTGATGTGATCCAGCATCGGATAGTAAGAACACAGGTAGGCAAAGGCAAAGCGGGCAAGCTGGTTCAGCTTTTGACTCAACATGTCCGGCCCCTGAATATAAGGTAAGTCATTCCATCTCAGAGTGCCTTCTGCCTGGCGGGCGATCATCTGATATTCTTTGACGTTCTCTTTGGCATAGAAATCTACACAGGCAAGCGCCGCATAGATTTCCACGAAGTGCGGCTCGTTTCTTTGCGTTTTACCGCCGACGCTCGATTCTTTCATCGGGCTGAGATTCTGCTCGCCGATCAAGTAGACGCCATCATAAACCCTTTGGTCGCCCCGCACTCTTAGATCATCCTGCTGGTAGTAATACTTCAAGGCGGCTTGCGTGCTCAACAAGAAGTTCTCTGAATCGGCTCTGAGCTTTTCATCCTCTACAGGAGTGAATGAAAAATAGGGAAGCATCAGGATGCCCCCAAGCTTTGCGCCGGCCTGGCTATTCTTCTCTTGTTCGCCCTTGCCTTTCTCTTGGCTCTTCTTCGCCAGTCGAAGTTCCTCGCGGATCATTCGCGCAATCGTCGGGATGCCGGAAGCGCCCGTGCCCCCGAAGATCGAGCCGATCAAGGCGATCTTTGCCCCCGGCCCGCCGCCTAAGTCTTGCCCGATTTTATTGCGAAACGTTTTCCAGGGTTCATCCGCGCCTAATTGTAGAGTAGACGCCATGATGGCAGCGCCAATCGACGGATGTCCCCTGAACCCTTCTTCTAGCGGCGTGGTTTTCTCATCTCGACTATAGAGCACATCAAAGAGGTGTGCCGCCGCCGGCTCGTTTGATTTCAAGCCTTCGTATCTGAAAAAGCCATCCAAACGCGGATTCGGCTCATTGCCGAAGGGAGACCAAACGTCGGGTTTCGCCCTCGTAATCTCGGTCTTGAACAGGTCGGTTGCGCCAAGCCCGATTTTTCTACAATTGGCGTACTGTTGCAGCGTGATCTCGGCACGCTCCAGGCTGCCGTTCGCCTTGTCGGGGTCTACAAAAACTGCATAAAGCTCTCCCGGCGGCAGCACCCCGGCAGCGCACAAATGTGTTAGCGCTTCAACACATTTGGCTCCTGTTCCTCCAATGCCAATTACATAGTAGCTCATAAGCGCCTCCCTGATTGATTTGGCTGGCGAAATTTCATCGCGGGCTTTTTATTACCATCGGCGTATCGCGCTGGCTCCCGGCGGCGTATACTTGAACGCCGATGGCGAGCATAGCGCCGTCGCCAAGTAATAACACAGAACCCAGTTCAAGGCGTAAAAGAGGTAGGCAAAAATGGCCCCTTCCTGCGCCTGCTTCGTGAACACAATGCCAAGCACAACGGCAATGATGGGCAACAACAACAACAGGAACCAAAATACGCGCTTACCCGAGTCCCGCCAATTATTGATTTTGAATATCAATTGACCCAATATGTACCAAACGAGGGCTGCTGCGAGTGCTGAAAGGATGCCGACGGTTCCCCAGAATTTGAAACTATCAAGCCATTCTTCCAGGGTGACTTCAGCAGGCGGCACCACCCGTTGGGAGAGAAAGTAATCGTGCTCTAGCCAAATCAGGAAGACAAAATAGATCACTGCGGCAACGAAAATGATGCCGACGAGGTGTCCAATGTGGTAGCCAATCCGCTTCATACGCTTCTCCTTCCTGTATCGTTATCCGCGCTTGACATAGCAGTAGAACTCTCCAACTTTCGGCCTGTGGAGTTGCACGACCATCTCCCACAGATCGCTCAGAAAGGGCTTCAGATTAAAGGTGGTCGCGCCGTTAAAGGCAGCCGGCTTTTTCCGCCATTCTTCAATCGACCTTGTCGGCATATTCCAGTCTGAAACCCATGCGGGCATGGAATAATCTTTCGGTCTTAGGATAACCCTATAGCAATAGACTTCGCCTTCAGACAAAACGGTCGGGGTTAGCTGCGCTTCAACCTTCAGTTCGTTTTCTGAAAGATTTATGCCATTGATGTGGAAGGCTCGCTTCGCCGATTCGTTTTCGGCAAGTTGGTTTGCCTGGTGCTTCCAGGCGGTAATCTCAGGTTCTAAGGTCGCCGGGTTAAAAGGCACGGTGTAGGGCAACGGGAAGTATTTGAAAGCCGTGATAAAATCGGCCTTTGCCACGTCGCCGTTCAGACGAAATTGCTTGAGTCGTTTATCGAGCAAGCCTGGAGCAAGCAGCCCACCGGTTTCTACAATCTTGTTAGTCTTTACCATTCTTGCGTTCTCAAAAGATGACAGTGGATGGCTAAGATAGCGGGAAAAAATGATAAAGTTCTTCACAGGAAAATCTTTCAGACCACTCACCTCCAGCTTTTCATAGTAATGTTCGACATCTGCATATGTGCCCAATATCAAGAGATAGAAAGGCCGGAAACGATCAGGCTGCGAACTCCCACTGTTATACTCAAAAGTGTAATTCTTAACTCCCACATCATAGATCGGGCCAGCAAACTCGCTCTTAATCCCCAAAATGCCGATGGCGAGATTTTTCGTGAGATACTTTTCTTTCAACTTTCCAGTCAAGAGATTGACGTCGACTTCATTTTGGAAAAGATCGGTTGCAATTATTGTTAGGTGATCTACATTGGCATAATCGATGACGTTTTCAATGAAGGTTTTCTGAAAGTATTCCGGATTGGTGTAAAACCCGGGCTGGGTCGCCTCGACGTGAGCGCGGCCAGCTATGGGCGCGATATGTGAGCCGAATCTGTAGAAAGTCGTATGACCTCCTTCCCATCCTTTTCCTACGGCGCTCTCCAACAATGGCAATGTCTGCTCGTAGTAGCTCAAAACCCCAGGCACGAGAAAGCCTTTCATTGAAAGCGTCGCGTCCAGAAAAACATCCACCGCAAGCGTATTTGAGATCTCCGGAAAGTGGTCGTTGGGATCGTCAGGAGGCAAAACATTCACTCGCTTTGGAGGACAGCCCCAAAACATCAGGAGACTGATGCAAAATATGATGAATCGACGTTTGCTCATGCTTTAACACTCATTGCCAGGTCTCTTGAGAGTGCCCAACCGATGCCGTATCTCTAATATTCAAACCGGTAAATTCGTGGCTCACTCGGCTCACCGCTTCTTTGTCTTCTCAGAGAACCGGATGTAACGTCTTACGCTTCAACACAGTCCCGCCTGGTTATCGATGACAACCCTTTGAGACCATGCTTCGCCAGGTCGCTAATAATTCTTGATAACTCAGTCCACCTACTCTTGCGCGCCATAAGCGTATGTTAGAGTCGCTAGGCCATCAACTATAATGCTTTGGCGAGTCTGCCAAAGCATTATAGTTTGACACAAGGTATTGAGTTACCGAACAGTCTGCAAGCTGTTAGGGAACCGCCTCGCTTGACCTATTCTATCTGCTCAACTTTAGCTGCAAACTCAAGCGCGTCAGACGCTATAGCATTCACTAAGCTGACGCTTCCGTGTGACTGGCGTGAAGAACTTATCTCGCGTGATTTCAATTCCCAGAGGAGCCAGCGAACGGATTATACTCAAAAAGTTTGATAATTCAACCTGCATCTCTGCGTTTTGAAAAAAACATTTCAAGCGGGAATTCGCTCCTCCATATTTTGAACCCACCTTTCAAAAGCAAATCCCGGCTGATACTATTTTCAATTCCATCGGTCGGCTAATCGCCGACCGCTTTGGAGAACCACTCATGGAGTCAACCGCAGCATGACGATTCAGCAACAGTTGCGCGAGCAGTTGCGCGCCGCTATCAAAGATTTGTTCGACATTGAACTGGCCGAGTTCACCGGCGAGATTCCGCCGCGCACGGAGCTTGGCGACCTGGCCTTCCCTGTGGTTTTCGAGTTGGCCAAACGGCTCAAGGCGGTCAGCGGACAGAAACAGAATCCGCGCGACCTCGCCACACGTTTGGCCGAACGACTGCGCACCGTCGAAGGCGTCGCGCGCGTCGAGGTGGCCGGCGCAGGTTACATCAACGTTTACTTTGATCGCGCCAATTACTTGCTGAACGTTGCGCAACGCGATGCGCAGCCCGTGCCGCAACTCGGCGGCAAGATCATCGTCGAGCACACGGCGGTCAATCCCAACAAGGCGGCGCACATCGGCCACCTGCGCAATGCCGTGCTCGGCGATACCACCGTCCGCCTGCTGCGCGCCGCCGGCGAAACCGTCGAGGTGCAGAACTACATCGATAATACAGGCGTGCAGGTCGCCGATGTGGTCGTCGGCTTCCGTCATATCGAAAACCTTTCGCTCGCCGAGATCAAAGCCATCGAAGGTAAATTCGATTACTATTGCTGGGACTTGTACGCGCGCGTCGGCCAGTTCTACGAAGAAGACAAGTCGCGCCTCGAACGGCGCGCCGAGACGCTGCATGCGATTGAATCGGGCGCCGGTGAAATCTACGAGATGGCCGATTATGTGGCGACGCGGATTCTCAATTGCCATCTCGACACCTTCCTGCGCGTCGGCATCAAGTATGACGTGCTGCCGCGCGAATCCGATGTCTTGCATCTGCACCTCTGGAACGAAGCGTTTAAGCTCTTGCAGGAGCGCGGCACAATCGAGTTGGTTAGCGAAGGCAAGCTCGCCGGCTGCTGGGTCATGCGCGCAGCGGGCGACGAGCAGACCAGCGGCGAAGCGGAATCAGACCACGAAGCCGACAAAGTGATCGTGCGCTCGAACGGCACGGTGACTTATACAGGCAAAGACATCGCTTTTCACCTGTGGAAGCTGGGACAACTCGATATCGATTTTTACTATAAGCCGTTTCGCACTTATCCCGATGGCCAAACGGTCTGGGTAACGACATCGAACGAGCGAGAAAATCATCCGTACCATCCGAAGTTCGGCAGCGGCGCGGCCTATTTCAATGTCATAGACATCGGCCAGTCTTATCCGCAGCATTACGTCAAGCTCGGCGTGATGGCCGTAGACCACGACGAACGTGTCGAGCGCAGCGCTCATCTGGCTTATGAAAAAGTGACGCTGACGCCGGCTGCTGCCGAACAGTTAGGCCAGCAATTATCCGAAGAAGACCGCAAGCGCGGCGCGGTGTCGATGTCGGGTCGCAAAGGGCTCGGCGTAAAAACCGATGAGTTGATCGACCAGTTGGAAGCCAGCGCCTTGGCTGAAGTCAAAAGCCGCCACTCCGAACTGGATGAGGCGAATCAGCAGGCCACGGCGCATAAAATTGCCGTCGGCGCATTGCGCTATTTCCTGCTCAAGTATCTGCGCAATTCAATCATTGCCTTTGACTTCAAAGAGGCGCTGGCTTTCGACGGCGAGACCGGGCCATATATTCAATACTCAGTGGTGCGCGGCAACTCGATCTTCCGCAAACTCGCGGACGCCGGCATCGCGCCCAGCGCAGCGGTAATCCGCGAGGTGGCGCATGACCGCCTCAACGAACTGCTCGGCGGCGAGGTAGGCGACGATCTCTGGTCGCTCGTCTATCTGGCATCGCGGCTTGATGAAGTCATTGGCGGCGCGGTCTCTGCGCTTGAGCCGGCCATCGTTGCCAAGTGGGCATTTCAACTGGCGCAGCGGTTCAATCTCTTTTATCACCATTACCACATTCTCTCCGAACCGGACGCCGACCGCCGTGCGCTGCTGGTCGGCATCACGGCCATCGTGCGCGAAAAGCTGGTGGCCGCGCTCGACGTGCTCGGCATCCAAGCGCCTGAGCGGATGTAAAGCAGATAGGAGAACCCGTATGCTCATCGTCATGAAACCTGGGGCGACCGATGCTCAGGTTGAAGAAGTCCTGCAAGCCATTCGTAGTCTCGGCTACAAGCCGCATCCGATGCCCGGCGCGACGCGCACGGCTATCGGCATCACAGGCAATCCCGGCGCGATTGATCCGGGCCATTTCGAGAACCTCGCAGGCGTCGCCGAAGCCATACGTGTGTCGAAGCCCTATAAGCTCGTCAGCCGCGACCTCAAGCACGATGACACGGTTGTCCGTATCGGCGATGCGGACATCGGCGGTCTGCAGCCGGCAATCATCGCCGGCCCCTGTGCGGTTGAATCGCATAAACAGACGATGGAGATTGCCGAAATCATTGCCTTAAGCGGCGCAAAGTTCTTTCGCGGCGGCGCGTTCAAACCGCGCACTTCGCCTTATTCATTTCAAGGTCTCGGCGTCGAAGGCTTGAAGATATTAGCCGACGTGCGCGAGCGCTTCGGTTTGAAGATCGTCACCGAAGTGCTCGACACAGAGACGGCGGATGTCGTCGAAGAATATACGGACGTGCTGCAAATCGGCGCGCGCAATATGCAGAACTTTTCGCTGTTGAAACGCATCGGCCAGGCGCGCAAGCCTGTGATGCTTAAACGCGGGCTGGCGGCGACGCTGGAAGAGTTCCTGCTGGCAGCGGAATACATCATGGCCGAAGGCAACTATAACGTCATCCTCTGCGAACGCGGCGTGCGCACGTTTGCCGACCACACGCGCAACACGCTCGACCTGTCGATTATCCCGGCGGTGCAGCATCGTTCGCACCTGCCCATCATCGTTGACCCGTCGCACGGCACGGGCAAACGCCATAAGGTGACGCCCATGGCGCGCGCCGCCATCGCCGCCGGCGCCGACGGCATTATGGTCGAAGTCCATAATCATCCCGAACAAGCTCTATCAGACGGCCCGCAGGCGTTGTTGCCTGAAATGTTCAACCAGCTCGTCCGTGAAATACGCGCCATTCACCGCGTCATTGCCGAGGCGGAAACCAGCCCGGTATGAAAAGGCAAAAGGCAAAAGGCAAAAGGCAAAAAGCAAAAGTCGCTGCGCCTGCTGCTTCGCCGCTGCCGGGAAGCCGCCCGCTTGATGCCGCATCGCCGCAAGAAAGCAATCACCCGATTGATGCATCGCCTGCGCCCGGCTCTGCCGATGCGCCCACCGCAGAAAACTTAGACACAACGCAGAAGCCATCCATACGCTATGACCGTGCAATGCAGTGGCTTGCGCAACACGGCGGTTTGGCGGTTGCGACAATCGCTACGGTTCTATCGATTGTTTCCTTCATCTACTTCTTCACGAATGGCATGACGAATCACTACGGCGATGGTATTGCTCATGTCAACATCGCGCGCAAGGTCGTGGACTCGCCGGATAGTTCGCTCTGGCAGCGCTACCTGCAAATCGGCACTCCGTGGCTTCCATTACAAACCGTGTTGATGCTGCCACTGGTGGCAAATGACGGTCTCTGGCGCAGCGGCGCGGCGGGCAGTCTCGTCTCGATGATCGCCTTTGTCATCGCAGCAACTCTGATCTTCCAGATTGCGCGCCGCCTGTATCGCCAGGAAGACGCGAGGTTGGCCGCGTGGATGCCTGTCGTGGTACTGGCCATCTTTGCTCTGAATCCGAGCGCCTTGTTTATGCAGACGACGCCGATGACCGAGACGGTCTTTATGGCAGCGATGGCGGCGGCAGTTTTTTGCTTGCAGCGCTGGGTGATGGAGCCGAGCACGAAGCGGCTGGTGATTGCCGGCATCGCAATGACTATAGCGACGCTGGCGCGCTACGAAGCCTGGCCGGTGGCCGCCTTGTCTGTGTTGATCGTCGCGTTTGCCGGTCGCGGCGATTGGAAAGTCCGGTCAAAGCAGATTGCCGGGTTTGCCGCGCTGGTGGCGATTGGGCCGCTCTACTGGCTATGGCACAACTGGGCGATTTTCGGCAACGCGCTTGAGTTTTTGAGCGGGCCGCATTCGGCGCGCGGCATCTTTCTGCACGAAGAAGCGCGCCTGGGCTGGGCAAAAGTATTTATCGGCCATCCGGTCATTTCGCTGCTGTGGATGGCTGTGACGACAGCCGTGTGCGCCGGCCCGTTCATCGGCTTGCTCGGCGCGGCTGGCTTTGTGGCTTTCGCTACTTTGAAAAGGCGGGCGCTGATTGAATATTTGCCGGCGGCGCTGCTTGCGGTTCCTTTCTTTTTTCATGCGTTCAGCGTGATGCGCGGCGAGATACAGATTTTCCCGTTCAGCGCCTTCGGCTTGCTCAACGTGCGCTATGGCCTGCCGCACCTGCTGGCGGTCGCGCTATTCGCGCCGGCAGTCGCCTGGTTATTCAAGCCGCGCGCGCGCCGTGCGGCGCTCGCAGCTATCGGCGGGCTGGTGTTTTTGCAGTACGGCTATTTGATTTCAGAAGGCCCCGCGCAATTGGCGGTCTACCAGGAAGGCTATCGCAATGGCCTCAATTCGGCGCGCGCACGCGAGTGGGCGCATGCGGCGGCGTGGCTCGAAGCCCATCCGCCGCGCCAGAGCGTCTGGATGAATACAGGGGCGTTGGGGCCTATGGTGCCGCGCGGCGGTTTGCGGTTTGCTCAGATCATTCACGAAGGCTCGCTGCGATGGCACGCGATCAACGAGGCGATCCCTGCCGATGTGACGATGATCATTTATCAGGAAGGTGACCCGGTCGCCGAGCAACTTCAGAGCAATGCGGCGCTCGCACGGGATTTCGCCGAACATTTCCAGCAACAGTTCGCTTACGAGAGCGTTAAAATCTTCACGCGCAAGTAATAAAAATGTGGAGTGTGGCGAAGCCAGTCAACGGCGGGCGCGGCGTCAGACATTCAATCCATCAGAGGCGCGATTCATCGTGCGGACGCGGTTGCGGCCTGCATCCTTGGCCAGGTACATGGCCCGATCAGCCATTTCAATCAACTCTTCTTTTGCCCTCGCCGGGGTTGGATAAGTAGCCAGGCCGATGCTCGCCGTCACCGCGCCAACCCTCGTCGCAGGCTTTAAGGCAATCGCTTCGCGGACGCGCTCGGCGACCTGGAACGCCGCTTCGCGTTCACACTGCGGCAGAATGATGACAAACTCTTCGCCGCCATAGCGCGCGCAGATGTCAATATCACGCACGGTTGATTGCAGTACGCGAGCGACGTGGCAGAGCGCGGCGTCGCCAGCGCGATGGCCGTGCGTATCATTGATGCGCTTCAGGTGATCGAGGTCGAGGAGAATCAACGAGAGGCTTTCATTATTGCGGTCGGCCATTTTGATCTCGCGGTCGAGCCGCTCTTGAAAGTAACGATGATTATAAAGGCCGGTTAGGGCGTCGGTCATCGCCTGCGTCTGCACATGGCGGAACAAGCGTGCGTGACTGATAGCAACCGCCAGTTGGTCGGAAACCGTCCTCACCATCAACATCTCTTCATCTTCCCAGTCGCGATTCGGCGTGTCGTCTTCGACCACCAGCACGCCGATGATGCTGTTGCGATAGGTCAGCGGGATGTCAAGCGAGCCGGGCACGTCAACCGCGCCGCCCGGACTGGTACTTTCAATCGTGTCTTGCGGTGAGAACCCTTGCGTCAGGCGGCCAACGCCGTCGTGAGCGGCTCTTTCGACCAACGGCAGCAGCGGCGGCTCGACATAGGAGGTTACCGAATCCATCGCCAGCGGTCTTTTTTTATGCGCTTCTCGGCTTGCCAGCGCGTCACCAGGCGTATCCGCAGCGCGTTCGTAAACGCTGATTCCTTCAGGCAAGCTCGTGCCCTCTTGCCAGAGCACAAGCGCCGTGCGCCGGGCATTGAGCGCGCGGCCTACCTCTTCGACTGCGGTTTGTAAGATAGGCTCCAGTTCGAGCGTGCTCGAAATGGCCGAGCTGATACGGCTGGTTGCCATATCCAGTTCGCTCTGCCTTTGCATCAACATCGCCAGTTTCGTCGTAAAGGTCAAGGCCACCTGCAATGAGGGGCGGCGTGTCGTCGTGACGTTCAGCAGCATTTCCAGGCCGTTGCGCTCCTGGAGCCGTTTCGTGCCCATACGCGCCAGCAGGTATTCGGCAGCCGTATAGACGACATTCGGGTCGAAGGTCCAGACGACGGCATAGGTTTCGGCGTGCGTTGCCGGCGAGCGCGGCATTTCGGCGCACGACAGCAGTCCGCAAAAACGCGCATCGACGATGAGAATGAATGGCCCGTTGTCCAACTCGTGATGCTCGCGTTCTTCAACCAGAGTGATATTGTTGAGCGTCGCCGCGTCCCATGTGCGCGACGAGCAAAGGCGGTCGCAGGTGAACAGAAAAAGGTGCCGGGCGTCGCCGGCCAGCTTTTGCAGGCGCTCGCTGTCGCGCTCAGGATCGCCATTCAGGCAGCGGCCTTCAAGCACCAGCACAGAGCTTTTACTTTCGCTCACCAGATCTTCGAAGTAGCTGACCAGTCGTTTGACCGTCTGCCGGTTGCAACGAACCGGCATGAGTTCGCTGCCATGTTGATCGGTGAGTACGTTGAAAAGTGAATACATCGGCTGCGCGTCGAGGAATCCGGGCGAATCATGCGGGGACAGGACGACCACTGCGATTGTACAATGCCTCCCCTTCATGTCAATTGTTTTTATCGAGTTCCACGACCTGCAAAGGCCCGGCAGGCGGCTTGCCCCGGCGGTCGTCTGATTGATAACCCGTCTCAGTATGTAAATTTTTCAGAGGCAGTAGGAAACTAATACAATCCGGCTTGCCGGCTCGCTCCCTTATTCGCCTGAAAACGCCGCGCAGCACCAATTTAGCGCCCCACCCCGCTCAGGCCCGTCATGGCACGCGAGTCGCAGAACAGATGGCGGCATTTGCAGCTTGTCTGTTCGTGACGAGCACGGGGAACGGATTCAATCATCTTGAAATTTGAATAAGAATCGAGGAGGGAACGAATGAAGCTGAAACTCTTTACGGTCGCGCTGGTACTGGTTATCGGAGTCTTCGAGAGCGGCTGCGCTACAAAGAAATACGTCCGCAACCGCGTTGCAGAGCGTGCCACGCCGCTTGAGAATCGCACGAGCGAGCTGGAAGAGACCTCACGCCGCAACACGCAATCTATCGGCGAGTTGCGCACCGGCGTCGATGACGTGCGTGGCCGCACCGACCGCGCACAGCAGACCGCCGACAGTGCCGCGTCGTCTGCTGAACAAGCCAACACGCGCGTCACAGGGATTGAGCGCAATGTTGATGAATTGCGCGCCAATCTCGACAAGTACAGCGTCACCAACACGGCAATGGTCTTCTTCAAACCGGGCAGCGCCAAGCTGACACCGGAAGCCCAGGCGCAACTGGATCAGATCGCTATGCAGATCACCGACCGCAACGGCTTCGTCCTGGAGATCACCGGCTTTGGTGATACGGCGCGCGCGACGCGCTACAACGAGTCGCTGGCGCAACTGCGCGCCGAAGCGGTGCAGCGCTATCT
>JBBWZK010000016.1:0-4662 GCA_039648975.1 Blastocatellia bacterium | reverse complement strand
CCGAGCTTCGTTTACTGGTACGAGCGGCGCGGGCGTGGCATCTTCCTGAACGCTACGCCGATTGATGTGTCGGGCATCCTGGAAGAAAAACTTTTTGCCCGGGTTCACAGCGCCGTGCTGACCTCTGCGACGCTGGCGGCAGGTGGTAATTTCGATTTCATTCGCAATCGCCTCGGCATTCAAGAGGCGCGCCAGCACCTCATCGAATCGCATTTCGATTTTCAACATCAAGCGGTGTTGTACCTGCCGCCCGATATGCCCGATCCGCGCAGCCGCGATTTTCTCGACGCTTCCGTCGACGAAATCGTGAAGATACTCGAAGCGACGCGCGGTCGCGCCTTCGTGCTGTTCACCAGCGTCGCCTCAATGCGCGAAACCTATGACCGTGTGCGCGAGCAAGTCGATTATCCTATCTTCATTCAGGGGCAAGGCTCGAAAGCCGGCTTGCTCGACCGCTTCCGCAACACCGAAGGCGCTGTATTGTTCGCGACCTCGTCATTCTGGCAGGGCGTCGACGTGCAGGGCGAGGCGCTATCGTGCGTGATCATTGCCAAGCTGCCGTTTGCGGTGCCGACCGACCCGGTGGTGGCGGCGCGGCAGAAATACATTGACGAGCAGGGCGGCAATTCGTTTTACGACTATTCGGTGCCGCAGGCGGCCATCACCTTGAAGCAGGGGCTTGGCCGCTTGATTCGCTCGGCGCGTGATCGCGGTGTGCTGTCGATACTCGACCCGCGCTTGCGCACGAAAGCCTATGGCCGCTATTTCCTCGCAAGCATCCCGCAATGTCACATCACCGCCCGCCTCGAAGACGCGGCGGCCATCTTCATCGAATAAAACCACAGATGAACACCGATGGAACCGGCAGAGATGAACACAGATGATTGCTAGCTCAAGCGATGCATCTGTGTCGGATGATTGCAATGCGGCATCTGTGTTTATCTCTCTTCTTTATCGGTGTTCATCTGTGGTTTCCGTTGTGATGCACACGACATTTCGGCTTGATGCAGGTGAGCCGCGCTGTTAGACTGCGGCTGCTTTCAACCAGTTTATTCAATCGACAGTCAGCCAACGCGGAGGAAAGTGTATGAGCGCGCAACCGGCAATAGCCATCGGCCCGGCGAAGACGATTGATGAAGTCATCGCACATCTCAACGACATCATTGCGCAGACGTGGCAGGAAGAAAGCCGACTCGGTTACTTTGCGACGCTTTATCGCAACGTCACGGTTGAAGTGAAGCGCGGCATCGAGCAGGGGCGCTTTGAAGACGGCGCGCGCATGGAACGACTCGACGTCAACTTTGCGAATCGCTATCTGACGGCGCTTACGGATTATCGTCACAACCAGCCGACGCCCCGCTGCTGGGCCGCCGCATTTCGCGCCGCCAGCGAATGGCCGCCGATTGTCCTGCAACATCTGCTGATCGGCATGAATGCGCACATCAATTTCGACCTCGGCGCAGCCGCCGCCATCACCTGTCCCGGCGATCAACTGCCGCCGCTCAAACATGACTTCGATGAGATCAACAACATTCTTTCGGCGATGACCGGCGGCGTGCAATTACAATTGACAAAGATTTCGCATTGGATGAAGCTGCTCGACCTGGTCGGCGGCAGAACCGAGCGCGCGGTGCTCAACTGGAGCATAGACGTAGCGCGCGACGAAGCCTGGCGGCTGGCCGAAGCACTCGCGCCGCTAACGCCCGCCGAGCAACAGCCTGTGCTGGCGCGACGTGACGATGAAACCACGGCGCTGGCCTTCCTGGTTCGCCATCCCGGCACGCTCATCAGCGCCGCAGACTTCATCGTCCGCCTGAGCGAGCCGCACAGCACGCGCAAGATCATCGATATTCTCACCTGAGCAAGCGTTATGGCTGGCTCAGGCTTTGTACTTTTCCTTACAGTTCAAACTACTCGTGGCGCAGCGCCACTATCGGATCGACTTTGGTTGCCCGCCGCGCCGGCAGGTAACACGCCAGCAACGCGACGAGCATCAGCAACAGGGCAATCATCACAAACGTCGCAGGGTCTGTGGCGCTGACGCCGAACAGCAGGCTCCCCATCAAACGGGTCAGCGCCGCCGCCGCCACCGCGCCGATCACTACGCCCGCGAGCGTCAGCCGCATTCCCTGCCCGATGACCAGCTTCAGAATGTCGCGGCGTTCAGCCCCCAGCGCCATGCGGACGCCGATCTCGCGCGTCCGCTGCGAGACCACATAAGAGAGCGCCGCATAGATGCCTGTGACCGCCAGCAGCAGCGACAGCACAGAAAAAATCGCCAGCAGCGACATCACAAACCGCGTGCGCCAGTCCAATCCCTGAACGATCTCTGCCAGTGAGCGCACCAGATAGACCGGCATCGCGCGATCAACCAGCCGCACTTCTTTCTTCGCGGCCTCGACCAAGGCAAGCGGATCGCCAGTGGTCTGCATGACATAAGCAATTGTCGGCGGCGCGTTGTCCTGTTCCAGCGGCACATAGACCGTCGGCTGTGGGTCAGGCGGAAAAGCGTCTGTGCGCACATCGCCGACGATGCCGACTACCTGACGATAGACATCCTGGCTGCCTTTGATCTTCAGCCGTTTGCCGAGCGGCGCTTCACTGCCCCAAAACTGACGCGCCATCCTGTCGCTGATGACGACGACAGGCGGCGTCGTGGCGGTATCATTCTCGTTGAAGAGGCGTCCCTGCAACAGACCGATTTGCAGAGTGGAGAAATAATCAGGCGTGCTGCGGACGGCGGTGGCGCGCAGTTCTTTTCCGGGTTCCGGCACAGGCTGTCCTTCAATCAGCACAGTTGTCGCGCCGAACTGCGGATAGAAGGGATGAAACTGCGCCGCGCCGACTGACCGCACCCCCGGAATAGTCGCCAGCCGGTCGTGTATGTCCTTGAAGAATCGTTGTCGCCGTTCACTCTCTTTGTATACGGCCCCGCGCGTCGATACGCGAAACGTCAGGATGTTGGCGGGCTCGAATCCCTGATCGAGATGCTGAAGATTGCGGAAGCTTTGCACCATCAACCCTGCGCCAATCAGCAGCGCCAGCGACAGGGCCGTTTCGGCGATCACCAGAAACCGCTGTAGCCGCCGGCTGGCGGGACTGCCGGTGGCGCGAGCGGTTCCCGTCAGCCCTGCGACCAGATTGACGCGCCGTGCATAGAGCGCCGGAATCAATCCCAGGACAAAGCCGGGCAGCAGCGCGATCAACAGCGTGAAGAGCACGACGTTGCGATCCACCTGAAAATCAAAGTGCGGAATGTTGAAGCCCGTGGGAATCAGCAGCCCGACGCTGCGTGTGCCCCAGAGCGTCAACAGCAATCCGGGCACGGCACAAAAGATCATCAGCAACAGACTTTCGATCACCAACTGGCGCAGCAAACGGCCAGTGCCAGCGCCGAGCGCACGGCGCACGGCGAACTCACGCTCGCGCACCACCGAACGAGTCAACAGCAGATGCGCCACGTTACTTGAAGCGATCAGCAAGACGAACAACACTGCGCCCAATAAGAGCAATACCGCCGGGCGCACGCCGCGCACGACGCTCTCCTTGAGCGGCGTCACCAGGGCTGTGACATTGCGGTTGGTGTCCGGGTATTGTTCTTTGATCGCCGCAGAGAGGCGCGTCAGTTCCTGCTGCGCCTGGTTGAGCGTCACGCCGCCGGCTAAACGTGCGACCACAAAATGATCGTTGCCGCGCCGATCCAGTCCGTTTTCAGGCAGCGCCAGCGGTATCCACACCTGCGGGCGTTCGGTCAGCCCGAAGATGGGATTATCGAAATCAGCCGGCATCACGCCGATGATCTCATAAGGCAGCCCGTCCAGTTCTGTAGTTCGTCCAACAATATTGCGCTCGCCGCCAAAATTGCGCTGCCACAATTCATAACTCAACAGCATGACCGCCCTGGCCCCCGGACGATCTTCTTCAGGCGTAAACGTGCGGCCCAGCAAGGGCTGCACGCCAAGCGTATCGAAGTAGCCGGACGACACCATCTGCATCAAAGGAGTCTCCGGCTCGTCAAAGCTGGTCAGGGTTTTTGAAATACTCACTGCCGCGCCGATCTCTTCAAACGACTGGTTCATCCTGCGCCAGTCGGCGTAATTGCCGGGCGCATCCGGTCGCCACTGCGCGGCATTGGCCGGATCAACCTGCCAGATCGCCACCAGGCGCTCAGGGTAGCGGAAAGGCAAGGGCTGAATCAATATCGTATTGACTACACTGAAGACAGTGCCGGCAACGCCTATGGCCAAGGCCAGGGCCAGCACGGCAACCCCTGTCACTTCCGTGTTGCGGCGCAGCAGGCGCAATCCGAACCGCAGGTCAGACAGCCATCCGGCCATAATGAATTCCCCCATTCATTCACAATGAGAAGCGTTTCTGAGAAGTCCCGTTAGGGACGCAATGTTTATAGTCACATTCATCAAAGAAAATCCAAGCCCCGGCGGGGCGAAATGTTGACATTGCGCTCCTAACGGAGCTTGGGTTTCTTTTGGCAATACAGTTCTATAAACATTGCGCTCCTAACGGAGCTAAGTAAGTGAAGCGTGCGCGTAATTCAGATGGCTACACGCCAACGCGCCAAATCTACCGTTTCTTTGACTTCCGCAATCGGTTTGCCTTGCTGATAGTTGTTCCAAGCGATGACTTGATATAACCAGACCGCCG
>JBBWZK010000133.1:0-3670 GCA_039648975.1 Blastocatellia bacterium | reverse complement strand
CAGTCGGCTCGTTGATGTTGCCGAAACTCGCCCGCTCAGCCGCCGTTGAAAAAATCGTCAAGCGAGGCCGTCTCAAACAATCCGTCTCGTACTGGTGCTATCAGGGCAAGTACAAGCTGCCGGAGTTCGCAAAGACCGTTGCCGACATGGGATTGACGGCGATTGACCTGCTCAACGAAGAGCAGTGGCCGGTCGTCAAACAGCAGGGCTTGATCTGTTCGATGGGCTATCCGGCGGAAGGCGCGCAGATTCCGAAGGGCTTGAACGACAAAGCCAACCATGAGGTCATCATTCGCGGTTTAACAAAGAGCTTGCCCGTCGCCGCCAAGATGGGTGTGCCCAACCTGATCGCCTTCTTCGGCAATCGCGGCCAGATTACTGATGCCGAGGCGTTTGATAATTGCGTCGCCGGCTTGAACCGCATCAAGAAGATGGCTGAAGACAACGGTGTGACCATCTGCGTCGAATTGCTGAACAGTAAAGTTGACCACAAAGACTATCTGGGCGACCATACGCCGTTCGGCGTCAAGGTGATCAAGGCGGTCAACTCGCCGCGCGTCAAGCTGCTCTACGACATCTATCACATGCAGATCATGGAAGGCGACGTTATCCGCACCATCCGCGATAATCATGAGCACATCGCTCACTTTCACACGGGCGGTGTGCCGGGCCGTCACGAGTTGGACGACACGCAGGAATTGAACTGGGCAACCGTTTGCCGGGCGATTGTCGATACGGGATACACAGGCTACGTCGCGCACGAATTTGTGCCGACGCGCGACGCGCTGAAATCGCTGGGCGAAGCCGTCGCGCTGTGCGACGTATGAGGAAGAGAGGCTAGAGGCTAGCGACTAGCGACCGGAGGTTTTCTCTAGCCCCTAGCCCCTAGCCTCTAGCCTCTCTTTAATTCGTTTTTATCAAGCTGGCCCAACGTGGTTGGCAGGGAGCAAGCAATGAGTAACGACACACCCAGCCGGCGCGATTTTCTCAAGACGGCTACGGCTTCGCTGCTGGTGATCTTCACCGAAGAAGAGTTAATCAAAGGCGCGATCCGCCAGGATGACAAGCCGGTCGGCCCGCCCGTCAAGTTCGGCGTCATCGGCCTCGGCCAGTGGGGCAAAGAGATTCTCTCGTCGCTTTCGCGTTCGCCCTCTGCGCAGGTGACGGCCATCTGCGACACTTACGAATTGGCGGTCACCAAAGGCAAAGAGATTGCGCCAAAGGCGGCGACCTTTAGCGATTATCGCAAGCTGATCGAATCGCCGGATGTTGAAGCAGTGATCATTGCCACGCCGACGCCGCAACACAAAGAGATGGCCGTCGCCGCCATCCAGGCGGGCAAGCACGTCTATTGCGAAGCGCCGCTGGCGACGACCGTCGACGACGCGCGGGCGATTGCCTTGGCGGCGCAATCTGCGACGAAGATCAAGTTTCAATCGGGTCTGCAAGGCCGCTCGAACGCGCTCTATCGACATGTATCGAAGTTCGTCAAGACCGGCGTGCTCGGCACACCCGCGCAGGTGACGGCGCAGTGGACCAAGAAGCAGAGTTGGCGGCGCATGGCGGCAACTCCCGAACGCGAGAAAGATTTGAACTGGCGTCTGTCGAAAGCGACATCGGCGGGACTCATCGGCGAGATCGGCATACATCATCTCGACCTGACGAACTGGTATTTGAAATCGCAGCCGGTCGCTGCCTCCGGTTATAGCGCGCTGGTCAACTGGAAAGACGGGCGCGACGTGCCAGACACCGTGCAGTGCGTCATCGAATATCCGAACAACGTGCGCATGATCTTCTCATCCACGCTCGTCAGTTCGTTCAGCGAATCGTTCACCGTCTTTCAGGGCAGCAACAGCAGCCTGATCATGCGCGAGAAACGTAGCTGGCTGATTAAAGAAGCCGACTCGCCGCTCTTAGGCTGGGAGGTCTATGCCCGCAAGGAAGAAGTCCACAACGAGACAGGCATCGCCATGGTAGCCGATGCTACAAAAATCATCGAAGCCGGAAAAGAGCCCGGCAAAGACGGCTCGGTTGAGCCGACGCAGACGGCGCTTTATCTGGCGCTCGACAATTTCGCCCGCGCCATTCGCACCGATGCCGCGCCACCATCGAGCGCGCTCGATGGCTACGTGGCGACGGTCGCCACGATCAAAGCCAACGAAGCCGCGCTTGCCGGCACACGCATTTCCTTTGACAAATCACGGTTTGAACTCAAATGACATTCAGGAGGAGCGCAGTTATGAGTAAGAAGCAGAAAGAAACCGAATTGACCCGGCGTGATTTCATCAAGACGACCGGCGTCACCACAGCGGGGCTGGTCGCCGCATCGTTGATCGGCAGCGAAGCGACACCTACACGCGCCGCCGCCCCCTCGTTGCCGACCTCGGCGCGCATACTCGGCGCGAATGGGCGCGTCAACTATGGCTTCATCGGCGTCGGCGGCATGGGCAGCGGCCATTTGAACATCATCAAGACCTGGGTCGAGAAGAACGAAGAGGATGTCGCCATCCTCGGCGTCTGCGACGTCTTCGATAAACGCCGCCGCAAAGCGCAGGAGACCGCCAAGGTCTCGGACGCGCAGGTCTACAAAGACTATCGAAAGCTGCTCGAAGACAAAAATATTGACGTGGTGGTCATCGCCACGCCCGATCACTGGCACGCACAGATTGGCATGGAGGCGATGGAAGCGGGCAAGCACATCTATATCGAAAAGCCGATGACCCACACGCTCGACGAAGCCTTCAAACTGCGCGAAGTGGCGCTCAAGACGAAACGCTGGGTGCAGGTCGGCTCGCACGGCTGCTCGGATCCGAAGTGGCACAAGGCGCGCGAGATCACCAAAGCCAACCGCTTGGGCCGCCTGCTGTGGGCGCAGGGCAGCTATTGCCGCAACAATCCGAAAGGTGAATGGAATTACACAATCGAGCCGGAGGCCACCGAGCAGAACATTGACTGGAAACAGTGGCTGGGCAAAGCGCCGAAGCGCCCCTTCAGCGCCGAGCGCTATTACCGCTGGCGCAAGTATTGGGACTATGGCAACGGCATCATCGGCGACCTGTGGCCGCATCGCTTGCACCCGTTGATGCTGGCCATGAATTTGAATGAGTTTCCCAAGTCGGTCAACTGTATGGGCGGCATCCTCTGCGACACCGACAAGGGCAATGGCGACCCTCGTGATGTCGCCGACACGACCATGATGACGGTCGAGTTCCCTTCAGGCGTGATGATCTTCCTGGCCGGCTCGACCGTCAACGAGCGCGGCGTCGAAGACGTGATTCGCGGCCAGAAGGCGAACCTGCTGTGCGGCGGCACGAAGGTCGAGATCGTCCCCGAACGTCCGTATGCCGAAGAGATCGAAGCGAAAGACGAGACGCCGCCGGATTCGGGCGAGACTCACGCCAAGCACCAGAAGAACTTCATTCAGTCTTTGCGCGCCAACGTCGCGCCGAACTGCGACATTGAACTCGGCGTGCACGTGCAGACCATCGTGTCGATGGCCGAAGCGTCGTATCGCAAAGGCAAGTCCATGCAATTCGACGCGACGAAGCTGAAGATGAGCAGTTAATCGCGCGGCTTGCCAATCAAGCGAGACGAACAGGGCAGCCGCGCGGCTGCCCTGTTTTATTCCCCATCCGGTTGAAACCCATGAACGATCCGGCAATGGTCACGC
>JBBWZK010000125.1:0-21927 GCA_039648975.1 Blastocatellia bacterium | reverse complement strand
GAACTGAAGTGTTTTCGCAGTTGCGGCATTCGCTATCCTGCTGTTTTTGTTAAAGATAATCGCTGATCTTGGATAGCTACATCGCATCTGTGATAAATTGTGAGGCAATCATGGCAAAGAGCAAAGCAAGCTTTGATGGGGTGATTATTAAACGCTATGGCAACCGCCGGCTTTACAACACGGAGACCAGCAGTTACGTCAATTATCAAGATGTCATCAAGCTGATTCGCGACGGCAACGACATACAGGTTATTGATTCAAGGACTAAGCACGATGTGACGAAGTCTGTTCTGATGCAGGCCATATTAGAAGAAGAAAAGAATCACAAGAACCTTTTGCCTGTGCAATTCTTATTTCAACTGATTCGCTCGCAGGAAGAGGCGGCGCAGGATTTTTTCAAGAACTATCTGGCGAGCAGCTTCGCGGCTTATCTGAAAACCAAAGAAGAATTTGACCGGCGGTTTCGCGGCTTGTTGGAGATGAGCGCCTCGGCTCCACAACTCCTGGAGAAGTTCATTCCTGGCATGGAAGCGATGAAGGAATCCTGGGGGCGAGGCAAGAAGGACGAAGAGGAAAAGTAAAGGCATTCATATACTTGATTCACCTGAATGGCTAATTTGGATTTCACCCTTGCAAAGTAGTGCCGCGCGTTTACATCTGATTCCCTTTGGCGGCAGCGCCGTGTAATGCTCGCTTACCACGATAGTGGTATCCCCTATGGGGTCAAAAGTAGTAGCAAAAAACCACTTGATCTCGTGATGTTTTCTTCGCCTCGATCCTACATACTGTGGCATAGCAGGCTGACGAAGGCGGCATGCTACAAACTGGAAGAGGGCGGCGAATCGCTTTCAAGCAGTCCGCCGCAAATATGCTGAGACCATAGCAGACTGGTAAAACGGCAAAGCGTTTTGACGAACATCCTGAGAGTCGAAACTAATCCCCAACCAAACAGAATTCGCCGTATCGTTCGGCTTGCGCCAATCTGCGCCAGGGCTTACTAAAGGCGCCGGCTTGCGGGCTGATGGCCGACTGCGCTTTCCCTGGGTTGATCTCACGAATGCAGAAAGCTACGATTATAAGTAAAGCAAGAGGTGGTGCGGCATCCATCCAGTTACCTTAAGCGCGAGATGCGTGGCGCGTTCTGAAAAGATTCAGTGGACATTTAGCCTGAGCGTTTGCTCATTTGACAGCCCCAGTGCTGCCGGTTACTCATGTTTTTATAGCCGCCTTTTTGTGGCGGCGTTACAGATGGTTGCTGGTAGAGAAAAGAGAAGTGGTGATGAACAAGGAATCAAAGACGGATTTGACGGGCGGAATTTTCCGAAGCGTTTGCAACACGCAGATGAAACAAAAGCTGGCCAAAGCGGCGGCGCTCGCTGGTATGCTCATCGCGCTCGTTGCCGCCGCGGCTTGCTCGAAGGCCCGCGCCACCGCGCCACCGCCGAGCGCGCCGGAAGTCGAAGTGGCGCAGGTCGAACAGAGGGATGTGCCGATTTACAACGAATGGATCGGCACGCTCGACGGCATGGTGAACGCTGACATCAAGTCACAAGTCACCGGCTACCTGTTGACCAAGGACTACACCGAAGGGTCTTTTGTGAAGAAGGGACAATTGATGTTTGAGATTGATCCGCGACCGTTTCAAGCGTCGCTCGATCAAGCCAAAGGCGACCTCGCAAAGTCTCAGGGACAACTCGGACAGGCCGACGCGCAGTTACAACAAGCTCAGGCGCAACTCGCACAGGCTGAAGCCAATCAAGTCAAGACGCAACTCGACGCTGACCGTTATACCAAGCTCGTCAAAAGCGGGGTAGCTACCCAACAGGACTACGATAATGCGGTGCAAGCCAATCTCGCCGCCAGAGCGAATGTGAAAGCGGCTGAGGCCGGAGTCAAGACCGCCAGAGCCGGGATCGAATCTGCCAGGGCACAGGTCAAAGCTTCCGAGGCGGCGGTGCGAACTGCCCAACTCAATCTCGGTTTCACCCGCATCCTTGCGCCGATTGACGGCATTGCCGGCGTCGCGGCGGTGCAGGTCGGCAATCTGGTCAATCCTCTGAATCCGAATGCCCAGGCGCTCACCACCATTTCATCGGTCGATCCGATCCGCGTCTGGTTCACGGCGGGCGAACAGGAGTACCTGAAGACCATCCATGGGATGATGATTGCCAACGGGCGTGCCTCGGCAGCCAACAAAATCGCACTCGAACTGCTGCTCTCTGACGGCACCGTTTATCCGCAAAGAGGCCAGCTTTATATGGCCGACCGTAGCGTCGATCAAAAGACCGGCGCAATCAAGCTGGCCGGCGTCTTCCCGAATCCGGGCAACGTCCTCAGACCGGGCGAGTACGGTCGCGTCCGCGCCATCATCAGCACGAAGCAGGGAGCGCTGCTGGTGCCGCAACGCGCCGTCACCGAGTTGCAGGGCAGCTATCGCGTCGCCGTCGTCGGCCCTGACAACAAAGTCAGCATACGGCCCGTCAAGGTCGGCGAGCGCGTTGGCGCGATGTGGATCATTGAAGATGGGTTGAAAGTCGGTGAGAGCGTCGTCGCCGAAGGCACACAAAAGGTCCAGCCCGACATGGCAGTCACGCCGAAACCCTTCACCGCCTCTACAGCCGAAAGCAAGTAAGGAAGTCCAGAGAGTCGGACTTCATTTCCTGACTCTCCAGACTGGCTAGACTCGATGGACTCGCTAGACTTTTTCAGACAAGGACTGATTTCATGATTTCCAGGTTTTTCGTCAATCGTCCGATTGTGGCGATGGTGATCGCCATCATCACCATCATTCTCGGCCTCGTCGCCATGCGCGGCTTGCCGCTGGCGCAGTTCCCAGCGATAGTGCCGCCGCAGATCATCGCTGCGACGACCTACACAGGCGCGGACGCCGTCACCATCGAGCAATCGGTCGCCACGCCCATCGAACAGCAGATGAACGGCGTCGATAACATGCTCTACATGCAATCGACCAACGCCAACGACGGCACCATGCAGTTGACCGTGACCTTTGACATCTCGACAGACCCCAATACCGATCAGGTCAACGTGCAAAACCGATTGGCGCAGGCGCAGCCGAATCTGCCGGCGGACGTCAATCAATTCGGCACCAGTCTGCGCAAATCCACAGGGCTGCCGATGCTGGTCATCTCGCTGTTTTCGCCGAACCATTCTTTTGATTCGCTATTCCTGGCCAACTACGCCAACATCAATATCAACGATGCGCTCTACCGCGTACCGGGCGTCGGCGAAGTCCGCCTCTTCGGGGCGAGCGATTACGCCATGCGCATCTGGGTCAAGCCCGACTTGCTGGCCAAGCTCGGCCTGACGGGTCCAGACATCACGCGCGCCGTGCAGCAGCAGAGCACGGTCAACCCTGCGGGACAGGTCGGCGCTGAACCCGCGCCACAAGGCAAAGAGAAGACTTACGTGGTGCGCGCGCAGGGCCGCTTGCAGACGCCCGAAGAGTTTGGCCAGGTCGTCGTGCGCTCGAACCCCGATGGCTCAAGCGTGCGCTTGAAGGACATTGCGCGCATCGAACTGGGCGCGCAGAACTATCAGCAGATCGCCCGCGTCAATGGCCAGCCCGGCTGCATCGTCGCCATCTTTCAAGCGCCGGGATCGAACGCCATCGCCGTAGCCAACGGCGTCAAAAAAACCATCGCCGACTTGAAGACACGTTTTCCCAGCGATCTCGATTACGTCATCACGCTAGATACGACGCTGCCGGTCACCGAAGGCATCCGCGACATCATCAAGACGCTGCTCATCGCCATGGTGCTCGTCCTGCTGGTCGTGTTTCTTTTCTTACAAAACTGGCGAGCGACGTTGATCCCGATGATCGCCGTGCCTGTATCGCTGATCGGCACCTTCGCCTTTTTCCCGCTGCTCGGTTTTTCGATCAACACGCTGTCGCTGTTCGGACTGGTGCTGGCCATCGGCCTCGTGGTTGACGACGCCATCGTCGTCGTCGAAGCGGTCGAGCATCACATTGAAGAAGGCATGTCGCCGCGCGAGGCGACCTTGCAGGCGATGAAGGAAGTATCGGGGCCGGTGATTGCCATTGCCTTGATTCTCTCTTCGGTCTTCCTGCCGGTGGCGTTTCTGCCGGGCATTCAAGGCCGCTTGAACAATCAATTCGCGGTGACGATTGCCATCTCTGTGCTGATCTCGGCCTTAAACGCGTTGACGCTGTCGCCGGCGCTCTCGGCGATGCTGCTCAAGCCGCGAAAGCCGAAACGCGGGCCGCTCGGTCGCTTCTTCGGCCTGTTCAATCGCTGGTTTGAAAAGGGCACACATGCTTATGTCAACTTCAGCCACACGCTGATTCGCAAGGGACTCGTTGCCATGCTGATCATCGGCGGGTTCATGGCGCTTGACGGCATTGTCAGCCGGCAGGTGCCGACCAGCTTTCTACCCGACGAAGATTACGGCTACCTGCTACTCAACGTGCAACTCCCGCCCGCCGCGTCGCTCGAACGCACGGATGCGGTGTTGAAGAAGATCGAGGCCATACTCGACCGCACCGAAGGCATTCAGGCTTACAACACCATCGGCGGCTTCAGCCTGCTGACGCGCGTCTCGGCCAGCTACAACGGCTTCTTCTTCGTCATCCTCAAGCCGTGGGGCGAGCGCCACGGTAAGGAGGTGGAGGCAAAGGCCATCGTCAACAAGTTGAACGCAGAGATGGGGCCTCCCATTCCCGAAGCGAACCCCTTCGCCTTTCTGCCGCCCTCGATTCCCGGACTCGGAGCCGCCGGCGGCTTCTCGTTCTGGCTACAGGATCGCAGCGGCGGCTCGGTAGACTTTCTCGATCAAAATTTGCAGAAGTTCCTCGAAGCCTGCCGCAACCGCCCGGAGATTGACAAGCGCACAATCAATTCTCAGTTCTCCGCTTCGGTGCCGCAAATCTATGCCGACGTTGACCGCGACAAAGTCTTGAAGCAGGGCGTTGCGGTCAGCGATGTGTATCAAACATTACAGGCTTATCTCGGCGGGCTGTTCTTGAATCAATTCAACCGCTTTGGCCGGCAGTGGCGCGTGTTTCTTCAGGCGGAGGGCGCCGAGCGCCTGAGTGACGAAGATATCAAGCAGTATTACGTGCGTAACAACGACAACAACATGGTGCCGTTGTCGTCGTTGATGACGACGCGCCGCATCAACGGGCCTGAGTACACCAACCGCTTCAATGTCTATCGCGCCGCGCAGGTCACCGGCAACGCCGCGCCGGGCTATAGCTCAGGTCAGGCGATGGATGCTCTCGAAGCCGTGGCGAAGGAAGTGCTGCCGCCAGAGATGGGCTATGACTGGGCAGACCTTTCCTACCAGGAGAAGCTAGCTTCAGGGGCAGCGATCACCGGCTTTGCGCTGTCGCTGATCTTCGTGTTTCTGATTCTGGCGGCGTTGTATGAGAGCTGGTCGCTGCCGTTTTCGGTTTTGCTGATGGTGCCCATAGCGGTGTTCGGGGCGTTCGTCGGCCTGCTGCTGCGCGGGTATGATCTCGATGTTTATGCGCAGATCGGCTTGATCGTGTTGATCGGCCTGGCGGCGAAGAACGCCATCCTGATCGTCGAGTTCGCCAAGGCTGAATTCGAGAAGGGCCGTGACCTGGTCGATGCGGCGCTCGAAGGCGCAAAGCTGCGTCTGCGGCCTATCCTGATGACTTCGTTTGCCTTCATCCTGGGATGCGTGCCTTTATGGATCGCTACGGGGTCGGGCGCGTCCGGGCGGCGCATTCTCGGCACAGTGGTTATCGTCGGCATGCTGGCGGCGACGATGCTGGCAATCTTCCTTATCCCGGCGACCTTCTATGTCGTCGAGAAGCTGTCGGGGAGCAAGCGGCGTACATTAGAAGCCGCGCCGGATGCGCCCGAACCAGCCCCCGGAGATTAGAGAGGCGAAACTGACGGTCGGGCTTCCGCCGCGCTCAGAGGCTGTCTGAAAAGTCCCGTAGGGACGCAATGTTTATAGTCGAAGATGCCTTTGATGGTTCATGCTCCGTCAGGAGCGCAATGTCAACATTGCGTCCCTACGGGACTAGTCTTTCTCTCTAGCTTTGACTATAAACATTGCGCTCCTGACGGAGCTTTCTAAGGTTACCGGACAGATTGTCTTCAGATTCAATTAGTCTTCGTGGTTGCTTCGGTCTTGACTTGATTGGCTTTATCGAGATTCTGGCGCGCATAGTCCGAGATGTAACCTCGCATCCCAAACTCCATCCAACTCATGCCGTACTGCCGGGCTTCGGTAATCGCCCGCTCGTCTGTCCAGCCCTCTTTCGAGATGCGATAGCAGGCAACCACCGTCCCCGTCCGATCAGAACCACGCTTGCAATGGATGAAGACCGGCCAGTTCTCCTGATTATCGAGGATGGCCATCGCTTGCGCCATCTGCTCAGGCGATGGGCGGCTCAAGCCCGGCATGGGAATGGCGTAGTAACGCAGGCCCAGCGCCTTCGCCTCGTCCTCTTCGGCGCGGGTGCGCTCGTCCTCGCCGCGCAGGTTGACGATGGTTTTGATGCCCAACTCGGATAGCTTCTTGAGGCCGCCGCTCGCCGGCTGGCCGCCGCGATAAAGATGCTCTTGCACCTTTTTGAAATTCGGCAACTCTTTGTAGCGTAGCTCACTTTGTGCCGCGCCGATGGAAACCAGAAGCGCCAGCACAACCAGACTGGCGCTCAACCTGCTGAATCTGCTTTTCATTGCTTTTCAACCTCTCCCGTATCAGCGGTTACTTGTTGGTGTTCGCATCGACGACGATGCTCTTTTGCGACTTCTGGGCGTAATCGTAGACGTAATTCTTGAGCCCGCCATGGCCGAAGCCGCTCTCGAAATCGTACCGCTTCATCTCGGCATAAGCTTGATCGGCTGACCACTTGTCGTGGCTGATGCGGTAGATGGCGGTCATCGTGCCGGCGCGGTGACGGCCTCCGTGACAGTGAATGAAGACTGGCTGATTGGCCGGGTCGTTGACGAGCTTTAAGAACTGCTCAGTCTTTTCCGGCGCAGGCCATGAACTATCACTCAAGCCGATGCGGTAGAACTTCATGCCCGCTGCTTCGACATCATCCTGCTCAACGGCCTCGCCATCCTCCTGTAGATCGATGACGGTCTTGACGCCGAGCGCCGCAAGGTCTGCGTAATCCCGACGCTTCGGCTGCGCGCCGCGATAGAGGTTCTTATCGACTTTGCCGAAGTTTTTAATCCTGATGTTTGATATGCGGCTGTCCGAACTGGTTTGCGCAACCGCCAGGACGGCCAGAGCCATAATCGACGCCGTGACCGCAGACACAGCGCGAGAGAGTCTTCGATTGATACGCATTGCACAAGCTCCTTGAAAAAACTTAACCCAATTGTTCGTGCTTTGTAGGGATTCACTTATTATGATGCGCCACTTGCTGAATCGTTGTAAAGCACAAAGTATTACGATTTTCTTGCGTCCGGTCACAGCAACTCTCACGCTGCTTGCAGATGCGCCCACCTGTACGGTTGTTTGATCGAGATGACCCCTATCCGAACAATGCCGCTCAATACGACTCGGTGAACTGATCAGCTTGATGAATGCAGAGTGCCGGTTGAAGGAAGAGTTCTGGCATCCCCGTTGCCTGAATAATCGCAGAGGGCGCATCAAGCGGAGGAGGGATTATGAATAGCAGAGCAGGCATGTTGGCTTTATTTCTAGCGGCAGGCATAGCGCTCATGGGCATTGTGCCGGAATCCTTCGCTGCGAGGCATCATCATTCCCATATGCGTCATGTGCGGATTTCTGAGAGGCACCATCACAAGCGGCATCATCATCACCACTCGAAAATGAAAAAGATTGCTTCGATTGGAGCGCCTATTGCTATCGGCGCGGCATTCGGGCCGGCTGGCAGTGTGGGTTATCAGGTCGTCAAACACCGCAAGGCGATCAAACATCACCTGATACATCATTGAGGATAGCTATCTAAATCAGAGGGCAAGGGAATGGCAGACTCACTTATATGGAGTGCGGTGACTTGTCACCGCTTGGCCGCCTCGCACAGGCTAAAAAGGGCTAAAAGCTGCGACCAGTCGCAGCACTCCAAATCCTGCCGCCGTTCCATTCTCATGCGGTCTGATTTAGCCGGCGATAGCCAGTCTCGTTGACATTGGCTTGTCGAAGGGTTAGAAATATTTAAGCCAGTAGCTGAACTCATTTCGATAGAAGAGGGCTTCAGCCGTATCCCCACGGCATCTCCTCGAAAGGAACCGTTTGTAATGCATCGTCCAAAAGTCAAATCAATCTATATTCTGTTATGCGCTCTCCTGCTTGCGGCAATCGCCAGCGTTAACGTCCAGGCTCAACAGGCAACCAGCACGAAGCCTGCGACGGGCTATCATCTGTTGAAGCGCATAGAGGTCGGCGGCGAAGGTGGCTGGGACTATCTCACGGTAGATAGCGCAGCGCATCGCCTCTACGTCTCGCACGCCACACGCGTCGTGGTCATCGACCTGGACAAGGGTTCAATCGTCGGCGAAATTCCCGATACGAAGGGTGTGCATGGCATCGCCATCGTGCCAGAGCTTGGCCGCGGCTTTACGAGCAATGGCATGCTCGCGACCGCGACCATCTTCGACCTGAAGACCCTGAAAGTATTGGGTCAGGTCAAAACCGGCATGAATCCTGACGCCATTATCTATGACCCGGCATCGCGGCGCGTCTTCGCCTTCAACGGCAGGAGCGCCGACGCGACCGCTATCGATGCAGCCACAGGTACGGTCGCCGGCACGATTGCGCTTGGCGGCAAGCCTGAGTTCGCCGCCGCTGACGGCAAAGGCATGGTCTACGTCAACATTGAAGACAAGAGTGAAGTGGTGGCGATAGATTCCAGGAACCTGACCGCTAAAGCGCACTGGCCGCTGGCGCCCGGTGAAGAGCCGAGCGGCATGGCGATGGATCGCAAGACGCGACGATTGTTCATCGGTTGCGGCAACAAGAAGATGATCGTGATGAATGCCGACAACGGGCGCGTCGTCGCCGATCTGCCGATAGGCGACGGCGTCGACGCCACGGCTTTCGACCCGGATACGAAGATGGCCTTCAGCTCGAACGGCGAAGGCACGCTGACCGTCGTGCATGAAGATTCCGCCGACAAGTTCAGCGTCGTCGAGAACGCGGCGACACAAAGAGGAGCGCGCACCATGGCATTGGATCCGCAGACGCATACGGTCTACGTGGCAACGGCACAGTTCGGGCCGCCACCTGCCGCCACGCCTGAGCGCCCGCGTCCGCGACCGAGCATCGTCCCCGGCTCTTTCGTGATCCTGGTCTACGGCAAGTAAAGCAACGCGGTGAAGAAACGACGCGGCGACGCGGAGAAAGAGAGACGCGGCGACAAACACTATGGCTAAAGTGGCCGCTGTATCAACGCATCTCTCCCTCGCCGCGTCGCCGATGCCGGGATGGGGATTCAGGCAACGGGCAAGCGCCTCAATATTTGAAGTCCGGTTCTAACGATGTGGTGTTCAATCATGTGGCTATCAACAAAGCCAAATAGCGGCGATGTCCGAACGATGACCGACTGGGATGCGCGCACCGTAGTGCTGGTGCTATGATGAAAATGTGGATGATCTTTAATACTCGTTCAAGACGCTGGCTGATAGCCGCCGCGTGTTGACTTCCGGCAGAGGAAGCCTGAGCACGCCGCTTGAACTTCAACGGAACTGATGAAACCTACGAATCGCACTGCTCGCATCATCCATCAGGCTTTCGTCTCGCGTGTTGTAGCTGGCCTTGTTACGGCGTTGCTTTCTGTTACTTTGATCACAACCGGACGCGGCCAGCAGCCAGCGCAATCACCACAGCAAAATCCGAATCCGCCCGCGTCGTCGCCCAATCAAAATCCACAGCCGAATCCGCCGCCGCCATCGCCGAATCAGAATCCGCCACAGCCTGCGCCCAATCCCAGTCAGCAAAATCAACCGGCGCAACCGAATCCGCCCGTTGCGCCCTCTGCGCAAACGCCCGCACAGGCGAGCAGTCCTCTAGCGCTTGGCGATGTCGTGCAGCAGGCCATCACGCAGGCTTCCAGTTTTCAGCAGGCGCGCATCGAAGAACTCATCGCCGCCGAAGATGTGCGGCAGGCGCGACTGGCTTTCCTGCCGCGTCTGACCAGTCCGCTGTCGTTCATCTACAACTCGCCGGCGCTCGGCCCAAACGCCCAACCGGGCGTCCAGAGTTTCATCGCCGCCAACGCCATACGCGAGTACGATGCCCAGGCCGGCATCAGCGGCGACCTTGATCTTTCAGGCCGCCTGCGCGCCTCGCTGCGCCGCAGCGTCGCTTTGCTTGAAGCGGCGCGCGCCGGCACCGAAGTCGCCCGCCGCGCTCTGGTGCAGGCGGTCAATGAAGCTTATTACGGACTGGCGCTCGCCGCTGCCCGCCGCCGCTCGGCAGAACTGAGCCTCAACGCCGCGCTGGAGTTCGAGCAGGTAACCGAATTGATGTTTAACGCAGGCGAAGTCGCCGAGGTCGATTACACGCGGGCGCGCTTGCAGACCGCCACGCGGCGCGATGAACTGGAGCAGGCGCGCGCCGTTGAACTGGTTGCCGCCGACACCTTGCGCGTCTTTGTCGGCTACGATTTCAACCGACCGATTGCCACGACGGACTTGACCATCGCGCCGCCTGATATCAGCGAGCTTAATCGCTTCACCGCGACAACCATTTCCGAGCGACCGGAGCTTCGGCAATTCGATGCGCAGCGCCGCGCTGCCGAGCAGGAAGTCAGCGCCGCCCGCGCCGAACGTCGCCCGCAAGTCTCTTATAACCTCACCGGCGGCTTCGATACGGACTCTCTAAAACCTTCACCGCTCAGAGAGCACAGCGGCGTTCTGGCGTCCATTAGCATGACGATTCCGATCTTCGATTGGGGCGTGAGCCGTAGCCGCGAGCGCCAGGCACAGTTGCGCGCGCAGTCGGTCGAATCACAACGTGCGCTGGCGCTGCGCAACTTCAACCAGCAATTTTATTCGGCGCGCGAGCAGGCGCTGTCGGCAGCCCGGCGCGTGCAGATTTTGCAGACCGCAGTGGCCGACGCCGAGCGCAACCGACAGACTTCGGTTGCCCGCTACCGCGCCGGCGAAGCGCCGATCCTGGAAGTCACCGATGCGCAGACGATATTGGCAACACAGCGCGCGGCGTTGTTTCAGGCGCTCTTCGATTATCAGATCGCGCGGACGCGCCTGGCGCAAGCAGCAGGACAATAATGACACGCGAAGAAGATAAGCTTTTGCACGATGAGAAGCCGCTTGACGGTGAACCAGATACGGCGCGAAGCCGGCTTGCCAAGCGCCTTTCACACGTCAGCACGCGCGCCTGGTTGATTACTATCGCCTCACTCATGGCCGTGGTTGTTTTAGCCTACTGGCTATGGCCGTCGAAGAAAGCTGCCGCCGACGAAGAAGCGGCGGATGTCGTCGTCAGCGTGCGTGTCGCTAAAGCCGAGCGCGGCACGATCTCGTCGGAGGTCACGGCGCTCGGCACCGTCTTCCCGCGCGAGCAGGCGACCATCAGCCCGAAGATCAACGCGCAGATCAAGAGCATGGCGCTGCTCAAGAATAAACCCGTGCGGGCGGGCGATGTCCTGGCGACGCTTGAAGCCCGCGACCTGCAAGCGCAGCGCGCCGAGGCCGCCTCCGCACTAGACGAAGCCCAGGCCAACCTCCGCATGTTGAGCGGCGGCACGATTCCTGAAGGGAACGTGCAAGACGAAAAGGCGTTGCGCGATGCGCGCGCCAATGTGTCTAACGCGCGGGCCACCTATGACCGCCGGCTGGTGCTGTTCGAGCGCGGCGGCATTTCCAAGAAAGATCTCGAAGCTTCGCAATTGGCATTGACCACTGCGTAAAACGACCTGCGCGCGGCGTAAGCCGCCGCACGGCTGCACCAGACGGCAACCAATCCCAACAATCGCGCCGCCGCCGCTGCGCGCGTCAAACAAGCGGCAGATCGTCTGGCGAACCTCGACACGCAACTGAGTTATGCAGTGATTCGCGCGCCGTTTGCGGGCGTCATCACCGACCAGTTTCAATATCAAGGCGAGTTTGCCGCCGCCGGCGCAAAATTGCTCAACATCGCCGATGTCAGCGAAGTGATTGTCAAAGCGCCGGTCTCTGACACGGTGGCGGTTGATCTCAAAGTCGGCGACTCGGCGACGGTGCTGCCGCAGGAGTCGCCGGACGAAAAAATCGAGGGCAAGATTTCGCTCATCAGCCGCGCCAGCGACCCGCAAAATCGCACGGTCGAAATCTGGGTCAAACTGAAAAACGAAGGCGGGCAGTTGCGCGCCAACAGCGCCGCAAAAGTGGTTGCCGTTACTAACACGGCAACCGATGTGGTCATCGTCCCGGCAGCCGCCGTCACGCTCAAGGCGACCAACGCCGACGAAGGCACGGTGATGGTCGTCGATGAAGAGTCCGTCGCCCATGAAACTAAAGTGACCGTCGGCATACGCACGCCGGAGCAGATGGAGATTACTGCGGGGCTGCAAGGCGGCGAGACGGTGGTGATCGAGGGCAACTATGCTTTGCCTGATAAGGCGAAGGTCGAAGTCAGCACCGGCAGCGATGAAGAGGAGGAAGGAGCGGACGAAGGCGGCGGGACTGGCGGTGGCGCAGCGCCCGGCGGCACACCACAACAGGGGACTCCCGCCGATGAGAGCGCGCAGCCGAACCAGGAGGGCGGCGCAACGAACCCTGCGACCGCGCCGAATACGGAAACGACTCCAAACAATCCCGCCGGCCAAAAGCCGCAATCGCCATCGGACAAGGGGACGACGCCGCAGGGAACGGGAACCAAGAGCGGAGCCGAGACCAAGGCGACGCCTAACACGAAAGCCGGATCGGGCGCTAAACCATCAACACAACCGGGGGTGAAGCCTTGAGCCTGGCGCGGCTGATATCGAATCAATCAAGAGCAGTTCTCGTCTTCGTCGCGCTGCTCTGTGCGGCTGGCGTCTACGCCGCTTTTCAATTGCCCATCGCCATCTTTCCGCAGACCGATTTCCCGCGCATCGTCATCATCGTCGATAACGGCGTTGTGCCGGCGCCGCAGATGCTTGTCTCAGTCACGCGGCCCATCGAAGAAGCCATGAACGGCATACCGGGCATCCAGCGCATCAGTTCGACGACGCAGCGCGGCGGCGCTGACATCAATCTCTTCTTCAACTGGAACATCGACATACTTCAGTCGCTGCAACTGGTTCAAGCGCGACTGTCGCAATTGACCTCCAGCCTGCCGCCGACTGCCGCCATACGCCGCGTCGACCGCTTGACCTTTGCCGTCTTCCCTGTCGCCGGTTATAGCCTGACCTCCGACACGCGCGACCCGCAATCCTTGCGCGAACTGGCGACCTATACGATTCGCCCGCGCCTGGCGCGACTCGCGGGGGTTGCCGAAGTGGCCGTCGCCGGCGGCCAAACCCGCGAATATCACATCGCGATTGACCCTGAGCGACTCAACGCGCGCGGCGTCTCTTTGCAGCAAGTCGTTGATGCCGTGCGCAACGCCAACGTCATCGAATCGCCTGGGCTGCTCGAAGAGAATCATCAACTCGAACTCACGCTCGTCAGCGGCCAGGCGCGCAAGCCCGATGAGTTGGGCGCGATTGTCGTTGCCACGGTTAATAATGCGCCGGTCAGTGTTGCCGATGTGGCGACGGTCGGCGAAGGCATCGCCCCCAACTACACGATTGTTACTGCTGATGGCCACCCGGCGGTGCTGCTCAACGTCACGCGGCAACCGAGCGCCAACACCGTCGCCGTCGTCGACGAAACGCGAGCCGAACTCGACGCTATGCGCGCGCAGCTTCCCAAAGATGTGAAGATCGCGCCGTTTTACGATCAATCCCTGCTGGTGCGCGCCGCGATTAAATCGGTGCGCGATTCGATTCTCATCGGCCTGCTGTTGTCTGTGGCCATCCTCTACGGCTTCCTGCGCAACTGGGGCACGACGCTGGTGGCGATCTTAGTAATTCCTGTTACTGTGCTGGCGACCTTCGTGGCGATGTGGTTGGCGGGGTTGAGCTTCGACTTGATGACGCTGGGCGGCGTGGCGGCGGCCATCGGCCTGGTGATCGATGATGCGATTGTCGTCGTCGAAAACATCTTCACGCATCTGGCGCGCGGCGGCGCGCGGCGCGCGGCGGTGCAGGCGGCGGTCTCTGAAATCACTGTGCCGATCATCGGCTCGACGATCACGCCGGTCGTCGTCTTTCTGCCGCTGGCGTTGCTCACAGGCGTGACCGGCGTATTCTTCCGTTCGCTGGCGCTGACCATGGCCGTCGCGCTGTTGACTTCATTGGTGCTGGCGCTCTCCTTCACGCCTGTGCTCGCCGAGTTCTTTGTTAAGGTAAAACCGCGCGAGGCGACGCCAGACGAAGAGCCGCACGCAACGCCGGAAGGTGAGCCGGCGGCGAGCGAGAGCGAAGCGAAGGTGAGCGAACGCCAGCAGGAATTGCTCGCCACCGAGCGCGAAGAAGAAGCTCAACAAGGGCGAATCCTGCGCGCCGTCGTCGGGCGCTACGAGTGGCTGTTGGGCAGGGCGCTGGATAATCGCCTGCTCGTTATAGTGGTTTGCCTGGCGGTGATGGTCTTCTCTTATCTGCTCTATCGCGGTCTCGGCTCAGAGTTCCTGCCAGAATTTGACGAAGGCGCGTTCGTGCTCGATTACTTCACGCCGCCGGGCACGTCGCTTTCGGAGACCGACCGCATCCTGCGCCACGTCGAGCAGATGTTGAAAGAGACGCCCGAAGTCGAAAGCTATTCGCGGCGCACAGGTCTGCAACTTGGATTATCAATTACAGAGCCGAACACCGGCGACTTTCTGGTCAAGCTCAAGGATAACCGCAAACGCAAAACTCAAAAAGTCATCCATGACCTGCGCGAAAAGATTGAAGAGACCGAGCCGAGCCTGAGCGAGCTTGAGTTTCCCGGCATTATCAGTGATCTGATTGCGGATTTGACCAGTTCGCCGCAGCCCATCGAGATCAAGCTGTTCAGCGAAGACGCGACGGCCTTGCGCCAGAAGGCGAAAGAGATTGGCGAGCTACTTGAGGATATGCATACAAAAGATAAGCTCGGCATCGTCGATGTTAATAATGGTGTGGAATTGACAGTGAGCGGCCCGGCTATCACCTTCCGCGTCGATCCGCAGCGTGCGGCGCAACTCGGCGTCACGGCGACCGACATCGCCAGCACAGTGACGACGGCCCTGACCGGCGACGCCAGCTCGTCCATCTTGCAGCAGGGTCGCTTGATCACTGTGCGCGTTGTCTTGCCGCCGACCGCCAAAGCCTCGCTCGATACGCTGAAGGCGCTACAGATTCGCTCTGCCGCCAAGAACACGCTCTTTCGGCTGGATCAAGTCGCGGATGTCGAGTACGACAAGGGACAGGCGGAGATTGCGCGCGACGGGCTGCGCACGACCGTGGCGGTGACGGCGCGTTTGGAGGGCACAGACCTCGGCAGCGCCATCAACGCCATCAAAGCGAAGCTCGCCAAAGACGTGAAACTGCCGCCGGGGATGACGATTGAGTATGGCGGGCTTTATCGCGAGCAGCAGTCGAGCTTCCGCGAGTTGCTGCTGTCGCTGGCCCTGGCGGTGGCGCTCATCTTCGTCACCCTGCTGATTGAGTTCCGCTCGTTCTCGCATCCTGTAGCCATACTTACAGGCGCGGTGCTGGCGCTCAGCGGCGTGCTGGCGGCGCTGTTCATCACCAAGACGACGCTCAACGTGGTGTCGTTGATGGGCATGATCATGGTGATCGGCATCGTCGCCAAGAACGGCATTCTGATGCTGGACGCCGTCGAAGATCACTTGAAAGCGGGCGACACGCTGAGAGAAGCCTTGCTCAGGTCTGGGCGTCGGCGCTTCCGCCCCGTGCTGATGACCTCGCTCGCGGCGATGTTCGGCATTTTGCCGCTGGGCCTGGCGCTCGGCGCGGGCGCAGAGATGTTTCAGCCTCTGGCGATTGCCGTGATCGGCGGCTTGATGATCGCGTTGCTGTTATCGCTCATCGTGACGCCGACGGTTTACGCCCTGTTGAGTCGCCGGCGTGCCTGAAGCGGTCGATGCTATTTGCGTCGCGCCGGAAAGATGACTGTTGAAACGCCGGGATATTTCATTTGCACGTACTTGATGTAGAGCGGGCTGGGATCCATAGGGCCGAGCGGGTCGTCCGGATCATCAGCAACCACCGAGAGATCAACCACCGTCCACGCGCCCTTTTCATAATGCAGCAGTGCCGGGCCGCCTTCGGCGACCGCCTTGCCTTTGTCATCGAGCGGCGTCACATCGGCCCACGCCCATCCCTGATGCACCTTCAGATAATTCACCTGAAAGATGACGCGCTGGCCGCCCTGCTTGAGAAAATCATCGCGTAGCACGTCCATGATCGCTTTGCGCTCATTGCTGCCTTTGGCAGGCGTGTGCAAGGCGCTTTGATTCTGGGCGATCATCGACCAGCCGTTCAGCCCGAAACTTGCGAACAGAATGAGCAAAAGCATAAAACGTGTTTTCATCCGCCTCCATTAGAGCAGTTTTCAAATGGGGTTTCCCCTATAGCGCAAGCTGTTAGCTTGCGCATTGGCGGGCGCAAGCTAACAGCTTGCGCTACATCCAATTGAAAACCGCTATAGGAACTCGCCCGCCGGGCGATTACTTCTTGAGCTTGTCGAGGAATTTCTTGCGGAACTTGGCGACCTTCGGCGCGACGACCGCCGCGCAATAGGGTTGATAGGGATTGCGCTCGAAATAATCCTGATGATAATCCTCTGCGGCGTAGAACTTGGTGAGCGGCGTCACTTCCGTCACCACGGGGTCGCGCCAGAGTTGCTCTGCGGTTAGCTCCGAAATCACCTGCTCGGCGACCTCGCGCTGCTCAGGCGAATGATAAAAGATGGCCGAGCGGTATTGTGTGCCGTCGTCCGCGCCCTGCCGGTTCAGCGTCGTCGGATCGTGAATCGTGAAGAAGACTTCGAGGATTTCGCGGAACGTCACGGTTTGCGGATCAAAGGTGACTTGCACGACCTCCGCATGGCCCGTGGTGCCGGAGCAGACTTGCTGATAAGTAGGGTTCATTACACTACCGCCGCTGTAGCCGGATACGACACTGTCAACGCCGCGTAAATCTTTGAAGACGGCTTCCAGGCACCAGAAGCATCCGCCGGCGAGCGTGGCGATTTCTTTGCTATGCTGCACATCCATGGTCAGTCCTTTAGCGATACATGCTTTGCATTTAGCGATACATGCTTTGCATTTGTAATTCCGCAGCGGCCTTCAGGCTGCTTTCCGAAGGCCATTAGGCCAGCGCTTTTAGCGCTGGTTGATGCGTGACGGTTAATTTTGAGCGCGCTTAAGCGTGCTTACCTGATTCGGCTTTAGCCGGGTGTCCAGGAGGTGGCTAAAGCCGAATGGAGAAGGACGTTGAAACGCCCTATTGGTGAATCGCAGCCGTCACCAACCAGCCGTAAAACGGCTGGCCTAATTGCCCTGCGGAAAAGCCCGATGAAGCGGGCTGAGTTGTTACCTTGTCGGTTTATTCCAGCGCCTTATCGATGGCCTGCGCCACCTCTGGGCTTTCGGGTTTCACCGGCGGCTCGAACCTGCCGATGATCTTGCCGTCGCGGCCAATGAGGAACTTGTTGAAGTTCCATTTGATCTCGCCGGCGAATTCAGGATCGGTCTGCTTATCGGTCAGATACTTGTAGAGCGGATGGATGTCCTCGCCCTTGACCGAGATTTTAGTGAACATCGGGAAGGTGACGTTGTACTTGAGCGAGCAGAAGGTTTTGATCTCTTCGTTGGTGCCCGGCTCCTGGCCGCCGAAGTTGTTGGCCGGGAAACCGAGAATGACTAGGCCACGATCTTTGTACTTGAGATAAACCTTCTCCAGGCCCTCGTATTGCGGCGTCAGGCCGCAGCGGCTGGCGACGTTGACCAGCAGCAGCACTTTGCCGCGATACTGCGCCAGGCCGGCCTCTTTGCCGTCAATGTCTTTGAGCGTGAAGTCGTATACCGAATTTGCCACAGTTGCCGTCTCCGTTTTATCGTTGGCGCGGCTCAACGCGGCGATGGATAACACCGCCGCGCCGACTACCGCGAGAGCGATCATCGTAATCTTTGTCTTCATAGCGCGTCCTTCTGGTTGGAATTCCACTGCTCTTATAATAATCATCGCGCGCCGTCTGTCAAAACTGATACGTGATACGTGATGCGTGGTGCGTGATGCGTGACCGGAAGGATTACGAGTGACAAGCTGATACTGAATTTCTCATTCACACTATCTTATTGCTGATCACGCACCACGTTTCACGCATCACGCTTCACTTGTCACTGGAAAGCCCTTGCACGCTGATCTCTTTGAAGTAGACGTGTTCACCCGTGGCGTAGTCATCATGGTTTTGAATGCCGAGGTACCCGGCTTCAGGGCGCAGCCCGCGTTCCGGCTCGAAGTCTTTGGTGCGCGGCGGCACCGCCTGTGCAGGATCGAAATCGTTGACCGCAACGCCGTTCAAGCTGATGAAAATGCGCGGCCCGTTCAGCGTAATCTCCATCACGTTCCATTCGCCCGGTGGTTTGCTTGCGAGACTCGTGGATTTCGACAGCGAATAGATCGCGCCGGTGCGGTGATACTCGTCCTGGCTATCGCAGATTTGCACTTCATAGCCGTGATGCACGGCGAACCACTCATCTTTCGGGCGGTCGGCAATGCGCACGAAGACACCGGAATTCGACGCCGCGCTGGTCGTCTTGAAGACCACGCGGATGCGGCAATTGCCGAACTGCTCGCGGGTGTACCAGAGCAGGCCCATGCCGCTTTCAGTGCGTAGCTCGCCGTTTTCGACGACGAATTTACCCGGCCCGACGTGCTGCCAGTTGTCGAGATCACGGCCATTGAACAACTGCCGCCAACCATCAACAACCGGCTGGCGCGGCAACTCGGTGAGTTGTGATTCTTTACACATCGTCAAAAACGAAAGCAGGGAGATCGCGAGCGCAAAGGTCAGTTTCATCTCATCCCTCCGCGTTGGCCTTTAAGTCATCTGCTTTAAGAATAGACGAATGCCTCGCGCGGCGCATCTCGTTTCGAGGCCGCGCGCGGCATTGAATCTCGGTTGTGGTGTTGCTGCGGGAATTGCCGGCGAGGTTACTTTTTCTTCTTCGACGACTGCTTGTAAGCGGCCAGCCATTCCGGGTCTACCGCATCAGCGTGGCGGCGTTCTTTTTGGGCGATGAGCCACTTGCCGCGCTCGGTGAACGGCACGCCGCCTTCGGGGTTGACGTGGCAGAAGCGACAGTCTTTCGCGCCGAACTTCTTGGCCTTCGCCAGGAACGGCGGGTAAGCGATGGACTGCGTCGCCAGCGCCGCGATCAGGCTTGCAAGAAAAGTAACCGACAGTACAATTTTGATCCTTCTCACGAACTCCTTCTCCCTTGAAGTGATGAAATGTTGCTCGCGTTAACCAGCTAGAATCTGATTCAGTTCGCGCATCAGCGCCGCCGCCAATCGTTCATCGGCCTGCTCGCCGGCCAGCGCGTTGGTCAGCGCTGTATAGAGGCTGTGCAGCGACTTCGCCATCGGGTCTTTGGGCGCCAGCCGCGCGTTAAGCTGCACGTGGCTCATATCGGCGGGCACGCCAAGCGCACGATGGTCGAGCGCATCGAGATGGAAGAACATCACCGCCGCGAACGCCGTCGGCCCGGTGTTTTCAGTCATCGTCAAACGGCTCATTCTCGCCTTCTCGGAGGCCGCCGGCTCGCCGGCCTGCTTCTCGTTTTCGCCGGCTTTCTGCTGCTTTTCCGTAGGCGATTCGGTCGGGCCTGGGGTCGCCCCCGTCGCCAGCATCTTGTAGCGCGCCGGCCCGTCGCCGATGCCGCCCTGAATGCCTGCAAGCGTCGCGCGGGCGTCTTTGACCTCCGGCGATCCGGCTTTGCCATCGTTGACGACCAGCCGCCCGCGCAATCGCAAGGCGTGGTCGGCAATCTCAGCCTGCGCCGGCGCAAAAGTCAATTTGTAGCTTCTGCCACCAAGCTCAAACTCGCCTGCGAGGGCGCGCTCGTGCATCCACACTGGCACTGAGTAGAGCGTGCGCCCGCCGTTTGTCCTTGCGCCGCGCGTTGTCGTCGCCGCTTTGCGCGCCGGCTGCCTGGCTTTCTTGTTAGCCTGATTAAAAAACATAATCCCTCGGATTTTAGATTTTAGATTTTGGATTTTGGATTGAGGAACAGGACATGGCCGCCTAGAGCTTCAGTCCGCTAACCCAAAATCCAAAATCTAAAATCGTTACAGGTTGCCGCGCTTGCGTTCATCGGCGATGTAGTCGCAGGCGCGCATGGTCAAGGCCAGAATGGTCAGCGTCGGGTTCTGGCAGGCGCTCGACGTGAAGCTCGCGCCATCGGTGACAAAGACGTTCTTGGCATCCCAGCACTGGTTGTACTGGTTGAGCACAGAGGTCTTCGGATTGCTGCCCATGCGGGCGGTGCAGAGTTCGTGAATGATGCGCCCCGGCGCAGTGATCTGTCCGCCTTTCCAGGTGACTTCCGCGCCCGCCGCGCGGAGGATTTCTTCGCTGGTTTCGGCAGCGTCTTTCGCCATCTCGCGCTCGTTGTCCGAATGCTGACAGTGAATCTTCAAGGCCGGAATGCCCCACGCATCGACGACGCCGTTCGGGTCTATCTCGACGTGATTTTCAAAGCGCGACAGCATCTCGGCGCGCGTCGTCATATAAACCGGCGCGGTGTACCAGCGGCGCACCGCCGCCTTGAACTCGCTGCCGAAGCCCGGCGCGCGCGACGGGTCTTTGGCGACGCCCGGATAACGCCAGATTTGCGAGGCGCACTCAAAGCCATAGCCGCGCAGGAAGCGTGGATGTTTTGTATCCTTGTTCACATTGCGAAAACGCGGGATGTAGAGGCCATCCGATTTGCCGTCTTCGTTCACGGGCGTGCGCCCGGCAAGCTGGGTGAAGAAGCCGCCCGCGCCGATGCCGCCGAAGTGATCCACCAGATAATGGCCGAGCACGCCCGATGAATTGCCCAGCCCCGCTGGGTGCTGGCGTGATTTCGAGTTGAACAGGATGCGGGTTGATTCGAGCGTCGAGGCGGCGACGACAATGACGCGCCCGAAGGCTTCGTATTCTTGATAACTGAGGCGATCCACATAGGCGACGCCTTTGGCGTTGCCGGTGTTCGTGTCGGTTATCAGATGGCGCACGACCGAGTTCGGCCTGAGCGTCATGCGGCCCGTCGCCTGCGCAATGGGCAGCGTCGAAGCAATCGAGCTGAAGCTCGCGCCCACATCACAGCCGTCGCCGCAGTTGCCGCAAAAGTGGCATTTATTACGCCCCTTCATGTGCGGGCGCGGCGCGGCAGTCAGCATGGCGACGCGTGCAGAGATGCCGCGACGGCCCGTCTTTTCGGCGCCGCGCCTGAGCATGTGCTCGCCGCAGGTGAGCGGCATGGCCGGCATGAATTTGCCGTCCGGCAGGTGCGGAATGTGATCTTGATTACCACTGATGCCGACAAAGTCTTCGGCTTTATCATAGTAGGGCTCAATGTCTTTATAGCTCACCGGCCAGTCTTCGCCGAAGCCGTCGTGGCTGGCGGCTTTGAAATCGAGATCCGACATGCGCCAGGAGAAGCGTCCCCAGTGCAGGCTCTTGCCGCCGACGATGCGTGCGCGCACCCACATAAACGGCTTGCCGGGATCTGTGGTGTACGGATGCTCTGTGTCTTTGACGTAGAAGTGGCGCGAGAATTCGCCCGCCGTGTCCTGCATCCATTGATCGTAGTCGCGCCAGCCGGGCTTGCCGAAGCCGCGATACATGGACTCCCACGGATTCTTGTGCGAATTCATATCGCGTTCGGGATTGACCGGCGGGCCGGCTTCGAGGACCAACACTTCAAAGC
>JBBWZK010000118.1:0-3477 GCA_039648975.1 Blastocatellia bacterium | reverse complement strand
CAACTGAGAATTGCAGGTTGATCAGGCAAATGGCGAAGAATCCGAGCAGCAGGATGAAGCCCGGATTATGAAAGCCAAGCGCCAGGCTCAAGGCATCGAGCGCGCGCGTCGCCAGCGGCGCAAACAGCATAAAGATTCCGGCAATCACCCAGAGAAAAGCATATTTTTCATCGAGCTGTTTGCGTCGTACTAACTGGATGATCGTCAGCAGCACAAGCAGGCTCGCAATGGCCATCATGATTCTCGTGGCTAGCGGCATGGCGTTCTCCTTGTCGAAGCATGCGTTTCTGCGTCAACGCGATGAAGATCGAGAAGAGCATTTTGTAGATGTAATAAAGCGTCTTTGCGCCGCTGTGCATGGACTGGCCGCGCAGTCGCGGGCGGATGGTCACCGGCACTTCCTTGATGCGGAAGCCTGCGAAGTAGAGGCGGATCAAGGTGTCGGCGTCGGGATAATCATGCGGATAATTATCGTTGACGAAGAATAGCATCAAGCGGCGGTGGATGGCCTGAAAGCCGCTCGTCGGATCGGTAATCTGCTGGCGCGTGACCCACGAGGCCAGCTTGCGGACCAGCGAGATGCCTAGACGGCGACCGAGCGGAATCTGATAATCGGCTTTACCGAGAAAGCGCGAGCCGAGCGCCAGATCGGCTTCGCCGGCGGCCACCGGCGCGAGCAGTTGCGGAATGTATTGTGGATCGTGCTGGCCGTCGCCGTCGATCAAGACGCAAACGTCATAGCCGTTTTCGACGCCGTAGAGCAGCCCGGTCTGCACGGCTGCGCCGTAGCCGAGATTGAACGGCAAGCGCAGCACTTTGACGCCGGCGCGCTCGGCAATCTGCGTGGTCGCGTCTGCCGAGCCGTCATCGACCACGACAAGATCAATCGCCGCGTGCAGCCCGCGAATTTCAGCAATCACCGAGCCGAGGTTCTCAGCTTCATTATAGGCTGGAATGATGACCAGACTTTTCATAATGATGAATGATGAATGATGAATGATGAATGACGGGAACGAGTTGGTTTTCTCAATTCATCATTCATCATTCATCACTTATCATTGATGTTGGGCTACCACCAGACCACCGCCAGCAATATAGCCCGCAAGACATAAAATAAAGGATCGAAGATCGTCCGCGCGGCGGCGGCGATGAATCCTCCTGAAGCTTGACCGAAGTCGATCCTGAACCCCGTGCTCCTGAGCATCTCGCGGTCGCGCGCCTCGCGCAGGGCTTGCGTCGCGCGGCGCTTGCGCATAATCAAACGCCAGTTCGCCAGCATCCAGCCGTAGGCGCGCAGCTTGTTGCCGGCATGCGGACGGTCTTTGAGGAGCACGAACGTCCAGGTGATGATCTCGGCCAGCAGATAGACCGGCGCAAGCAACAACAAAGTCGGCCAGCGCAGGCTCTTGATCAACATCAGATAACGATTGCGCTCTTCCCAGAAAACTTTCAGCGGCGTGATGCGCAACTCATAATCATGCAGCACGAGGCTGTCGGGCGTATAGACCGTCTGCCAGCCTGCGAGCCGCGCCCGCCAGGATAAGTCTGTGTCTTCGAGATAGAGAAACATCTCTTCATCGAAACCGCCGAGCCGTTCAAACAACCGGCTGCGGATCGCGAACGCCGCGCCGGAAATCGCGCCCACCGCATCGCGCTGCGCATAACTGTCGCGCCGGCGGCCCATGCCGCGACAGAGCGTCAGCCCTGTGAGATGAATGTTACAACCGCAGGTGTTCAACCGTTGCGGGTCGCTCAACAGTAGAATCTGCGCCGTCGTCAGCCCCGTGCGGTCATCGGCCTCAAGCGGCGCGACCAGTGCGTCAAGCCAGCCGGGTTCAACCACTGTGTCAGGATTCAAAAAAACCAGCGAGCGGCTGCGTGTATGCTGCGCGCCGAGATTGCAGCCGCCGGCAAAGCCTAGATTGACCTGCGAGCGGATGAGCTTCACCTCGGGAAAGCGTTCGGCAATGGCATCGGCGTTGCCTTCCGCAGACGCATTATCAACGACCACCAGATCGCAATCCGCAGGCAGCGAGCGACGCAACGAGTCCAAACAGACCATGAGTTTCTGTTTAGCGTTATAGCTGACGATGACCACGCCTGCGCGAAACGGCTTAAAGGTTTCGCCGGCGTCTTGCAGGCTTTCGATTGATTCGACCGCAGTGCTCACGAACGACAGGATAACCCCTTGAAATAAAAATTCAGGCAACCCATTAAAAGGGGCTGGAGATTGCACTCTGTATGCTACCAGTGATTGGTATTTCGTCAAACCTATTTATCAGAAATGGTCGCAACGCATCAGGGACGGTTTGCTGAATGACACATTGCGCGAGCAGTTCCGCCGTGATCGGCGCGAGCAGTATGCCGTTGCGGAAATGACCTGTGGCAAGAAACAGATTGGCAATCTCGCACGGCCCGATGACCGGCAGATGGTCTTCGGTGTCCGGCCTGAAGCCTGCCCATGTCTCGACGATTTCCGCATCCGCGAGCGCCGGCACTATCTCGATTGCCGCATCGAGCAAGCCGCGAATGCCGCTGGCAGTGACGGCTTTATAGAAGCCGACATATTCGACTGTCGCGCCGATGACCACGCGCCCATCAGTGCGCGGCACAAGGTAAGCGCGGCTCGAATGCAAGACGTGACTGAGATGCGTTGCTGCGCCGCGCACGGCAAGAATCTGGCCGCGCACCGGCGTAACACGGACACCCAGACCTACCGGCTGAAGCAAGCGGCTCGACCAGCTTCCCGCCGCAACCACGACCGCGCCTGCACGCATCCTTGCATCATTGCAGATAATCCCGACAGCCCTTTGGCGTTCGATGAGCAGCGCAGCGACCTCTGCGCCTTCGATGACTTCGACGCCCGCCTGGCGAATCGCCGCGTCGAGCGCGTCCAGAAGACGGCGATTTTCAACCTGATGATCGCCGGGAACGAAAACGCCTCTGGCAGCCGCTTTCGTGACTGCTGGTTCAAGCGCGGCGATGTCGCTTGCGGTTAATTCTTCAAGCGGCAGCGCCGCCGTCTTTTGCCAGGATGCCCAGCGCGCAATCTGGTTCGAGTCTTCGCCTTCGAGCGCCAGACAGAGCGTGCCTTCATCGCGGTATTCAATATCAATCCCGGAAAGGTCTTTCAGCAGTTCGGCGAATTCGCGGTACAGCGCGCGGCTGCGCAGACAGAGATCGAGGAAGGCGCCGGGTTCCGACGCTTCGGCCTGTGGCGACAGCATGCCTGCGGCGGCGCGCGACGCTTCGCATCCCGTGCGCCCGCGCTCGATGATGGCGACTTTCAATCCGGCGCGAGCCAGCCGCAGCGCAATCGAACAACCGATGACGCCGCCGCCGACGATGATTACGTCTTTCATACGCTAGTATCCTAGCAGCCTGTAGCATCAAGGCGCGAGTCGCGTTGATCTGCTCCTGGGAGCGCGGGCGTCTCGCCCGCAATCGCTCACGCGCCAAAGACCGGCGGGCGAGACG
>JBBWZK010000081.1:0-19948 GCA_039648975.1 Blastocatellia bacterium | reverse complement strand
CATCCGCAGCATTGAGTCGGCGCTGCGCCGCACCCTTCAGCAAGCCGGTTAGACGGCGAGTGATGAAACTTACTATTACTTTCCGAGTATTGGTGAGTATGCAAGGTTACTTGAAGGCATCGGCTTTACAGTGACCTATGCGGTTTGGTTCGAGCGCCCGACGCCGCTTGAAGGCAATGATGCGGGTCTGCGCGATTGGCTCAGGGTCTTCACCGATCATTTCATGAAGCAGGTTCCTGCCGACCAGCAAGCAGCGATCATCCATGCGGTCGAAGAGGAGTTGCGCCCTGAGTTATTCCGCGACCGTGTCTGGTACGCGGATTATCGCCGCTTGCGTATCGCCGCAGTTAGACCGGCTCAATAAGAGCATCCACGAAGGCCACGAAGGACACGAAGGGTATGAAAGACCGCAAAAAATCTTTCGTGTTCTTCGTGTTCTTCGTGGCCTTCGTGGATTCTTTTATCCGAGGAACTTATAGCCGACGCGGTGGACGGTGATGATGTATTTCGGGTCGGCGGGCACGGCTTCGACTTTCTGCCGCAGCTTGGCGATGTGATTGTCAACCGTGCGCGTGAACGGGTAATTGTCGTAGCCCCAGACATCGTCCAGCAATTGATCGCGCGTGATCGTCTCGCCGCGATGCTGGATGAAATACTTCAACAACTCGAACTCGCGCGGCGATAGCTCGATAGCTGCGCCGCTTCTGGTCGCTTCGTAGCGTTTGAAGTTCAACGCCACGTCGCCGAAGGTATACGATTCGACCTCGGCGACCTGGCGGGTCGCGCGGCGCAACTGTGCGCGCACACGGGCCAGCAGTTCTTTAATGCTGAACGGCTTGGTGACGTAATCGTCTGCGCCCATCTCCAGGCCGATGACTTTATCAATCTCCTGGCCGCGCGCCGTCAGCATAATCACAGGTGTGTCGAGGCCCTGGTTGCGCAGTTCGCGGCAGACATCCAGGCCGCTCATCTTCGGCAGCATGATGTCGAGCAGAATCAGGTCGGGGCGGTCGGCGAGCGCCCGCGTCAGGCCCTCGCGGCCATCGCGCGCCACCATCACGTCATAGCCTTCATACTCGAAATTGTCTTTTAGACCGAGCACCATGTCCGGCTCGTCTTCAATGATTAGCACTTTCTGCAACGTGATATCCTCCGTCAAACTTCACGGGCTTTGATGCGGTCTCGACGCCGTTAGCCGGAATCAGAATGGTAAAGCGACTGCCGCGCCCCGGCGTGCTCTCAAGCTGAATCTTGCCTTTATGCGCTTCGACGATGTGCTTGACCAGCGCGAGGCCCAGGCCGCTGCCTTTCGTGTCATGCACCAGGCCCGTGCTGACGCGATAAAACTTCTCGAATATTTTTTCCTGCTCCGAGCGCGGGATGCCGATGCCCTGATCGGCCACTTCAATCGCCACAAAGCCATCGCGCCGGCGCAATCGCACGCTGATCTTTTTGACATCGTCGGAATACTTCACGGCGTTGTTGACGAGATTCAACACCGCCTGCGAAATGGCGTCGCGGTCAATCAAAGCCGGCGGCAGATCAGCGGTGATGTCGGTCGTCAGTTCAAAGCCGGCGCTGGTGATCTGATACTCGTAGCTCTTCAACACGTCTTCGACGACTTCGGCGACATCCGATTCGATGAACTGATATTCCTTGCGGCCCGCTTCGATCTTCGAGAAGTCGAGAATATTGTTGATCAGTTGCGTCAGCCGCCGGCTCTCGCTGTTGATGATGCGATGGTATTCGTGGGCTTTCTCGGCATTTTTGACGCGGCCCAGTTCCAGCGTTTCAGCGAACAGACGAATCAAGGCGAGCGGCGTTTTCAATTCGTGCGAGACGTTCGAGACAAAGGTGGATTTCGCTTCCGCCAGTTTCATCTCGCGTGACGTGGCGCGCAAGGTAAGGATAATTCCTAAAATTAAAATCGACAGCAGCAGCAGCGTCAGCAACAGATTCTTGGTGAAGTTCTCTTTCGCCAGTTGTTCGATGGTCGTGTATTTATAGCCGAGCGCCAGCTTCCATTGCGGAAAGGCCGGCGCGAACGTCATCTTGACTTCGTAATCGCCTTTGCCGGTGCGGTTCGTGTAAAGTTCATTGCTGCGTTCATCGAGGATGCCCACAGCCAGCGCCGAATCCTTATCGTCAATGTCGCAACTGCGCAGCAGGGCGGGAATCATCTGCGGCAGGTAAGTGTCGGCGATGTAGCTCGGCTTGAGCGAAAAGCCTGAGAAAGCGAGGCAGTCTTGGGTGTCGCAGCAGAGCAGCGGGCGGAAGATGTACTCCTGAAATTTGTTGCCGTCTTTGTTGGGCGAATCCTGGCAGCACGAGGTCTGCCAGAACAGATAATCAGTTTTCGAATCCGGTGTGCGCGAAGCGAAGGCCCTGTAAAAAGCCTTATAGGCAGCATACGCTTCCGGGCTCTTTTCGATTGCCGGCCAGTCGAGGCGGCGTAACGTGCCATCGATGTAGAAGAGGCCGTTATACTTCATCGTCTGTTGGCAGGTTGAGAAGGCGAAGAGCGTGTCAATCTCAGGGTGTTCTTGTTTAATGGCGGCAAAGCGACGTTCGAGCGCCTGAGAACTCTGCGGCTCAAGATCGGCGAGGCCGATGTCGCCCAGGTTCTTGCGCGCCAGCCACTTCAGGTTTTCTTCGACCTTGCGCGACACGGTCTGCAAGGTCTGCCGCATATTCTCCTGCACCGCGACTTTAGTTTTATCTTCGAGGTCGACGAGCGAGCGGAACTGAATCGCCGACAGCACCACGGTCGGCAGCAGCAGGGCGATAACGACGATGGCGATGAGCCGGGTTTTTGAAGACAGATTGACTTTTGGCCACTTGCGCATCATCGAGAGTATATTACGGAAATCTCAAGAACGCGGACGCGGGTTGTGTAAAAAATTGTCTCGGCTTTGCCGAGACGACGCGGGGACACGGCGACACGGCGACGCGGGGTAAGGATTAGGCACAAATGCCTATCACTGTGTCTCTCCTTCGCCGCGTCGCCGTGTCGCCGTGTCCCCGCGTCGCTTCCTCCCACGTCGCCTTTCCTTCAAGCGGCGCGTTGACATATCATGCGGCGGGTAACGTCCGCTCAGGGGGTAAGCAATGGAACCAGCGGGAGTCGCGAATATCCAATCGCGGATGATTCAACCGGGCACAGAGAAAACCGCCGCCTACACGGCGCTCTTGCCCGGCCAGACCGTCTGCACCGCCCGCAACGAAAAAGGCGTCCGCTGTCAGGCCCACGTCAAACAGTGGCTGACCGCGCCGCCCGAGGCGTTGAAAAAAGCCGCGTCCGGCAACACGCTGCATCGCTGCCAGCGCTGCTATACCATCTACGAAGGCCCGCCGCAGCAGTATCTGCATCCGACAGGCAAAAAGTAGCGGGCCGGAAAGCGCAAAGGTGAACTGTATGATTGCCCACAAAATTCGCTGGACGCAGCAACTGATGGCAAGCGGCTTCGTCGTCATGCTTCTGTGCATGTGCGTCGCCGCCCGCACCGCGGATGATAAGAAAGGCCAGCCCATGATCAAACACGACTATGCGGAAGTGAATGGCGTCCGCCTGCATTATGCGACGGCGGGCAACGGCAAAAAGTTGATCGTCTTCCTGCACGGCTTCCCGGAATTCTGGTACGAGTGGAAAAACCAGCTCCTTGAATTCGGCAAGGATTACACCGCCGTCGCGCCAGACATGCGCGGCTACAACCTGTCGGCCAAGCCTGCCGAAGTCGATCAGTATCAGGTCAAGTATCTCATCGAAGACGTTCGCGCGCTCGCCGACAAGCTCGGCCACAAGAAGTTCATTCTGGTGGCGCACGACTGGGGCGGCGCGATTGCCTGGGCATACGCCATCGCCCACCCGGAGACGCTGGAAAAGCTGGTCATCATTAACGCGCCGCATCCGGGCGTCTTTGCGCGCGAGTTGAAAGAGAACCCTGCACAACAGAAGGCATCGGGCTATATGTTGTTCTTTCGCAGCCCGCAGGCCGAAGAGAAGCTGTCGGAGAACAACTACGCCGCGCTGGTCGGGGTCGTGCTCGGCGCAGGCTTGAAGGCGGGCACGTTCACCGAAGAAGACAAGCAGGCTTACATCGCTGCGTGGTCGCAGCCGGGGGCATTGACGGGTGGTCTGAATTACTATCGTGCCGCGCGCATCGGCCCGCCTGCGGAAGGCGAGAAGGAAGGCGCAAGCTTTGCCACGACGTTTCCTTCGCTCAACGTCAAAGTGCCGACGCTGGTGATCTGGGGCGAGAAGGACACGGCGCTCTTGACCGGCAATCTCGAAGGCTTGGACAAGTATGTGCCTAACCTTAAAATCAAGCGCATCCCCGACGGCACCCACTGGGTGATTCACGAAAAGCCGCAACTCGTGAACGGCTACATCCGCGAATTCGTTGCGGGCAAGTAGCCAGAAAAGGAAATGATGAGTGATGAATGATGAATGATGAATGATGAATGAGGGGAGTAAATGGACGTGGGATGGTTTATAAATCATCCGCCTTCCTCTTTAATTCATCATTCATCATTTCCCCTATACGCCGGAGTAAGAACGATGAGCCATCAGCCGCCGCGCAGCAAGCCGCCTTCTGACATCGCGAATCGGCAATCTGAGAGACAACCTGACGAGCCGGAGACGCGCGCCCTGCCGGCGCACGGCAAGCCTTTTGCGAGCGGGCGCGCTTATCTGAATCAATTACTCTCTGAAAGAAATCAGCACGCCGAGCGCGCCACTGATATTGACCAGCAGATTCTTCAGACATTTGAGCAGAGAGTCGCGATTCTGGCGATGGATATGTGCGGCTTCACAAGCATAACTCTGGCGCACGGCATCATTCACTTTCTGGCCATGATTCGCCAGATGGAAGAGGTCTCGACGCCGGCAGTCACAGGCAACGGCGGGCGCGTCATCAAGCAGGAAGCCGATGACCTGTTCGCCGTCTTCAGCGATCCCGTGCAGGCGCTTGAAGCAGCGCTCAACATCCGGCGCGGCTTCAATGCGCTTAACAAAGTGCTGCCGCCGGCGCGTCATCTGCACGGCAGCATCGGCATCGGCTTCGGCAACACGCTGGTCATTGGCGACGAAGATTTGTTCGGCTCGGAGATGAATCTGGCGTGCAAGCTCGGCGAAGACATCGCCGAAGAAGATGAGATATTGCTTACGCCCGCCGCTTACACCGCCCTGCCCGCAGGCCACTACGTCTGCAAGCCTGTACACTTCGCGCTCGGCGAACTGGATATTCACTGCTACCGTTACGATCAATCATTGTTTACGAAATAGCCTAGAGCAGATATCAATTGGATTAAGCCGCCACCATGTAGGGGAGGCCCTCTGTGGCCTCCCCAGACTGCGCCGGCCTACACTGGGGCGACCACCGCAGGCTCGCCCCTACATGCTAAACCGATTTGAAAACCGCTATAAGCAGAGCATGAACCGATGCGCGGGTCCTCAGTCCTGAAAGGGCGCAATTCAATAGCACAGGGCATCGCCCTGTGTAGACCAACGCAAGAGCGACAAGCCCTGAAAGGGCGAAATATAGGATGGCGTATTTCGCCCTTTCAGGGCTTGCTCATCATCTCGATCAATTCACCCGGCGCGCTGCACCGGGCTATTGAATCTCGCCCCTTCAGGGCTTTTCTCTGATTTTTATCTTAGCCAACTGAATGGGCGAGGCCGACGCGCGACGCGAGATGGTCTAGCCGTTCATCGTTGCGCAATGGATCAAAGACCGGGCTGACGTTCATGTAGGCGAGAAAGCCATAGCGCTCTTCAAATGCTTTTTCGAGCCAGGCAAATGCCGTGTCCGCTTCACCCAGACTGATGTGAATCACGGCGATCAGGTAAGCCGGAACGTAGCGGCAGGGCGATGAGTCACTCAATTTGGCGATGCTCTCGCGGGCCCGCTCAACTTCGCCGCTTGCGCCGTAAGCGTGGCCGAGCGCCGCCAGCGATTCGACATCGGCGGGTGCAAGCTGGAGGCACTTTTCATACTCGCGCCGCGCTTCCCCGTACATCTGTCGGGCTTCGTACACCTGACCGAGCCGCCTGTGCGCCAGCACGAAATCCTGGTCAAGCTCAAGCGCCTTCATCAAGGTGTCACGGGCTTCATCGTGGCGACGCGCCAGATAAAGTATCCAGCCCTTGTTGGTGATGATCGGCAACGACAGCGGATCGAGTTGTTCGGCGCGGCGGATTTCTGTAATCGCTTCGTCCATGCGGCACATCGCCGCCAAATATAATGCATACCACTGATGCGCCACTGCATAGCCGGGACTGAGTTCGAGGGCGCGTTTGAATTCACGGTCGGCCTGCTCGAAGTCCCACGAATAACCGAAGGTCACGAAAGCCATCGACGCATGTGCTTCGGGCAGGCGCTCGTCCAACTGTAGCGCGCAGGTTGCCGCCGCCCGCGCTTTCGGGAACGCCTCATCCGGCGGTAAGGCGCTGTAGCTTGCCAGGATGTTGTAGGAATCCGCAAGCCCCGTGTAAGCCAGCGCGTAGGCCGGGTCTGCGGCAATCGCCTGATTGAAATAGTCTATGCCGCGCTTCAGACTTTCGGTGGTGCGCTTGTTCCAATAGAAACGGCCTTGGAGATAGAGTTGATAGGCTTCGGTTTTGTTGGTGTGGCGTTTGGCGAGCTTCTTTTTCTGGGCGCTGTCGAGCTTTAAGCGCAGCTTTTCGGAGATGACGCTGGAGATCTCGGCTTCAACGGCGAAAATCTCGGCCATCGGGCGGTTGTAATTTTCACCCCACAGATGCGAGCCGTCGCTGGCGTCTACCAGTTCGACCTTGATGATCAGCGTATCGCCGCGACTGAGCATGCGCCCGATAAGGACGGCGCGCACGCCGAGTTCGATCCCCGTGGCGATGGGGTCAATATCGCGGCCTTTGTAGCGAAACACGGTCGAGCGCGCCATGACGCGCAGCTTCGAAAGTTGCGACAGGTTGTTGATGATCGATTCGGTGATGCCGTCGGCGAGATATTCGGTCTCCGGGTCGCGGCTTTCATTCACGAGCGGCAGAATGGCCAGCGAATCGATGGCGCGGCGCGAGCGTGTGCGGCGCACGGATGGGCCGGCGTAACCTTGCGTCATTAAGGCCGAGGTCGAAATAGCGCCGGAATCCAGATCGCGTTTGAGATTGCGCAAATCGATAGCCAGTTCGCGCGCCGATTGATAACGCCGGTCGCGGTCTTTCTCCAGACACTTTCTGACGATGCGCTCAAGCTCGGCAGGCGTATTGGTGTTGAAACGCGATACCGCAAGCGGCTCGCTGTGCAGGATGTTATCGATGATTTCGGTGGCGCTCGCTCCCGTAAACGGCAGCCTGCCGGTGAGCATTTCGTAGAGCACGACGCCAAGCGAAAAGATGTCCGTGCGCCCGTCAATCGCGCGACCCAGTGATTGTTCGGGCGACATATAGGTCACGGTGCCGAGGACGATGCCGGCGGCGGTCTGCTGGCCGAGCGGTGTGGTGTAATCGCTGCTGTTCGACTTGCCCTGCACCTGGCTGACTTTCGCCAATCCGAAGTCGAGCATCTTCACCAGGCCGCGCGGCGTCAGGATCAGATTGGCGCTTTTGACATCGCGGTGGACGATGCCGAGTTGATGTGCTTCGTCGAGCGCATCGGCAATCTGCTCGGCAATCTCAATGGCGTCGCGGGCGACGATGGCGCTGCGCTCGATGCGCGTCGCCAGCAGTTCGCCCTCGACGTATTCCATCACCAGAAACATCATGCCGTCCTGTTCGCCTATGTCGTAGATGGCGGCGATGTAGGGCGAGCGCAAGGCGGAAGCGGCGCGCGCTTCTTTCAGAAAGCGGGCGCGGCGGTCTGGGTCATATTGATAAGAAGCGGGAAGAAACTTGAGCGCCACCTGCCGGCCCAGGCGCAGATCTTCGGCGAGATAGACTTCGCCCATGCCGCCCGCGCCGAGCTTCCGGCTGATGCGATAATGAGAAATGGTTTCCGCCATCGCTGACATCACTCTGGCAGTACGCACCGCACGGCGTTTATGGTTTTCGATCAATCCTCGCCGGTCGTCTTCTCGCGCGCCGCAGGCTTCGGTTCGTCGCTGTCGTCGTCGTGGTGCGCCGGCAGATGCACATGGGTCATCGCCTTTTGCAGAATCTCTTTGCCCTTTTCGATCATCTCTTTTTCTTCTTCGGTCTCGACGAAGAATTTTTTCTCTTCTTCGATCACCTGGCGCTCGAAGCGGCTGATGATGTAGACGGTGGCGATGATGATCAGCGCGATCAGCAGAATGATCTGTATGCGATGCAGGTCGCCGATCAGCTTTTCAACGCCGGTGGCGAACGTGAAGCCGAGCCCGGCAAGCAAGCCGACCCAGACGACGCAACTGGCCAGCGTCAGCGCCGCGAATTTCAAATAGCCGAACTGCGCCAGCCCCCAGAAAATCGCGCTCGCCGTGCGCAGGCCGTAAACATACTTGACGATGAAGACCGACAGCACGCCGAAGCGGCTCATCAGCTTTTCAATGCGCGCGCGCGCTTTAAGGAAGAGCTTGAGCGTGAGGGCGCGCTGGCGAAAACGCGCGCCGATGAAGTAGCTGAGCGAATCGCCGACCACGCCGCCCGCCGTGCCGACCAGCAAGGCTTCGCCAAAAGTGAACAGACCGGCGCGTGCCAACACGCCCGCCAGCAGCAGCGTCAGGTCGCCTTCGATCATCGTGCCGAAGAAGACCGCCCATAACCCGTACTCTCTGAGCAGTTCGTACATGCGTGTAGTTTCTAGTTTCTGGTTCCTGGCTTCTGGTTGATGGCATTGGATGCGATTCAATCGTGAGCCGCAACCCGGAAACCAGGAACCAGGAACCAGAAACTAGAAACCTTCCCCGTCGGGCTTGTGGATTTTAGCCTAACGAGTCGAAAATTGACATCCCATTCGCGCCTTTGTTATTCTCGAAAGGCTGATTCATTGCGCAGTTTGCGGTTCAATCACAAACCAAGGATGTCACGCCGGGCGCTCGCTTCGCAGGCTTTGCCTCTGGATTGACATCCGCATCTGGAATCGGGCATCTGTTTTATGACAACACTTCCTACTACCGACCCCGTCTTCATCGGCCTCGACCTCGGCGGCACGACGCTGAAAGCCGCGCTGGTTTCGGCAACCGGAGAGATTCTTTACGAAACGCGCTTCAACACCGAGCAGGAAAACGCCGAGCGGCTATTTGCGCAACTCGTCGACGCGGCGCTCGCCCTGTGCGACCAGCCGCAAGCCGGCGGGCGCGTTGCCGCCATCGGCATAGGCGTTCCCGGGCTGGTGAATCGCAAGACGAATCGCATAGAGGTGCTGACCAACCTGCCGGAATTGGCGCACGTGGACATCATCGGCGAGGTGGCGCGCGTCGTCGGCCTCCCCGTCGTGATGGACAACGACGCCAACGCCGCGGCTTATGCCGACTTGCAGGTCGGCGCGGCGCGCGGTCGGCGAGATGTGTTTTTCGTGACACTGGGAACGGGCATCGGTTCGGGGTTGATCATCAACGGCCAGATTTATCGCGGCGCTGCCGGCTTTGCCGGCGAGTTCGGCCATATGACGATTGACCCGGAGGGCATCGAATGCGGCTGCGGCAATGTCGGCTGCCTGGAAACCATCGCGTCGGGGCCGAACATCGTGCGCCGCACGCGCGAACGCTTGTATCGCGACCGCACCTCTTCATTATCGCGACTGGCGATTCCGCGCGACCGCGAATTCACTGCCGAAGACATCGCCCGCGCCGCCCGCGAAGGTGACGAGATGGCGCAAGTCATGATGGAGCGCACGGGGATGTTCTTAGGCATCGCGCTGGCGGCGGTAATCAATTTGTTGAACATCGAGATGGTGGTGATGGGCGGCGGCGTCATGGAGGCCGGCGATTTGATCTTGAAGCCGACCATCAAAGAGACACGCCGCCGCGCCTTCCCGCCGTCATTCAATAGCTGCGAGATCGTCATCGCCAAAGCCGGCCCTTCCGCAGGCATGATCGGCGCGGCGCTGATGGCCCGCGATCAGGCTCAGTGAATATGGATGCCCCTGCGCTATCTGAATTATTGTTGGTTAGAGGAGCCTCTGTCGTTGGGCATAAACAGGTCTCTGCATCCTGCATCCGCTCTGTAAAATCCGAGTTGCTTTTCCCGACTATCGGGAATATGCTTCGCGTCTCAATAAGTGGGAAGGTTTCCAGACTGGTTTGGGATTTCAGATCCGACGCGGTCAGTAGCATTCCTTTTCGTTAGACTGCGCCATCGCTAGTAGAGAATAGCTACGAAGAGCGGAGTATACAGTATAGAAATAGCGGACAAGCTTTACTCACTGTGGATACAAAGTTTACACGTAGTGCCGACAGCAATGCAACGACTAATTAATTAGCTTGCAAATAATCCCGTTGAGAACGTTATACTTATCATAGAGCGATTGCAGATGAGTTGAAGCGATTGAAGATAGGAACAAGTCTTGCTCTTAGATCGTAGGTGGATGCACCTCTTGTTGAGCAGAAATGTTTGTGCAACACGTAAACTGCACAGAACATCAAAGGAGGAAACAATGTAATGGCGCGATTGCTGAGAACAGGAAGTGCTTATGAGGCTTATCCCTCGAATGAAGCACGTGGTGGAAGTATGGTAGGGATCACAATTAAAAATCGCAGAGCCTTTGGAGAGTTTTGTCAGGCGCTTAATGACCATCATGTGTCATTCAGCTTGGCCGGATCACAAACTATTTCCCTTTCCAAATCCCCAAAGCAACTTCCGCAGGAGATTCAGCGGTTTTTGTATAAACTGGAAACAGATTCTTCGGCAGTCGTTCATGAAGCGGCCCCCGAGCGCCGCCGTCATATTCCAACACGGGAAGAGGCAGAGGAAACGCTCAGACAGTTGGCCGGTAGAAGTAGACGAAACATGCGCTCGTGACGGCACGGATGCCCCAACAGGATTATACGAGAGTAACCGTTTTGCTCCCTGTGCCTAATACGCCAGATCAGTTTCTAGCATTAAATGACGTTCTTACGGATCTCATCAGGCTTTGTGGCGGGGTTACTACAAGTGTGTTCCGTCCGCCCGTGTTTCAAGGTCAATGGTTTAACCTCTCCACCCAACAAGTCGAGGCCGATAACCTTATCATGATCATCGCCGATGTCCATGTCCCGTCAACCACTTCTGACTTGGCCGCTTATCTTGATCAGTTGAAGTTGGACTGTCAGCAACAGTTCGATCAGGAGATCGTGTGGATGACTATCGAAGACCTTCGGCGCATCACGACAGATGATTACGTTCATTGACTCTATTGCTTGCCACGTTCATTCTTCGACTCTATTCACTCCCGCAAGAACTTTAAAAAGGAACCTTTTTGGTGAAGTCATGGCTGACTGCGATTGGAGGCGTTGTTCCGTGATGGACGTGGATTTGCCCCCTGATAGTTTGGGTCACCTTTTCGTATAATCGCACGATGGATGGATCGTCATTCCTTTCGATTATTACATCCTCACCATGCTTCTTGAATGGAAATACGCACTTAACGCCGCTTTGATCCTCGACCAAAGCATAATCTAACTCAGGAAATCTGCGACGCCATTTGAGTTTGTACTTTCGCAGAAAGCCATTGGGCAGCCAGGCAACCCATTTCGGATAAAGGCCGATTGTTTTTGCCTCCTCAAACGACAGGCTGTTTACGATATGAAGTATGTTACGCCGTTCCAGGAATGCCAGAGGTATGTGGTGATGAATGTGGATGTCCTTCAGAGCCTTTGCATAGTATCCATCGAGATTGATATGTTGGGTATTTTGTAGATCTCGCTTTGTGAAAAAGAACAGAACGCGCTCGTGCAAGAAGTTTGAGTCTTCAAGCTGATGCTGGACGATGGTAGCGAAATAAACCTGCATATACGGATCAAACCATTCTTTCAGGGGAATGGTGCTAACCGCGAAATACGTTTTGGCACCTTGCAATGCTTCGTGCAGCACATCGAGTTGGAGCATCTCAAACTGTTGAGCAGTCTCCTTGTAAAGCGCCCAAGACATGATCAGTACATAAGTGATGATAATTCCGGCGATCAGAAAAGCGAGTCGTATTGGTGCGCGGGGCTCCTTCCCCTCCGGTGAAAGCTGTTGCCAAAGCCGAGTAGAAATGATTTCGACCGCTATGCCAATGAGCAAGGGCAGGATGAGGTGGAGCCTCATATGCCTGCTCAAAATCCTCAGAAAAATTCGATAAATCATCTGTTGGCTCCTAATGTTTCCGAAATGAGGCAAAAGCTACTACAGGCCTGTAAATGGGCTATAAATTACTTGCCTTCACCTTGCTTGTCAATAGCGGATCAAGCCCCGATTGATGGTGTCCCAAGGATAGTTCGTGTACACTAAAGCCTTGAATTTGGAAGTCAGAATTTCATAATGATAGACCACTCGAAGGTAAGAAACTTTTCCATCATCGCGCACATCGATCACGGCAAGAGCACGCTTGCCGACCGCTTGCTTGAAGTCACAGGGGCGCTCACGCAGCGCGAGATGTCCGAGCAGGTTCTCGACGCTATGGATCTTGAACGCGAGCGCGGCATCACCATCAAAGCCCATGCCGTGCGATTGAATTACACAGCTAAAGACGGCCAAATCTACTTGCTCAACCTGATTGACACGCCCGGCCACGTCGATTTTTCTTACGAAGTCTCGCGCTCACTATCGGCCTGCGAAGGTGCGCTGCTCGTCGTTGACGCCTCGCAGGGCGTCGAAGCGCAGACGCTCGCGAATACGTATCTGGCGCTCGATCATAACCTGCAACTGATTCCGGTCATCAACAAGATTGATCTGCCGGGCGCGGAACCTGAGCGCGTGCTCGAAGAGATCGAACATAGCATCGGCCTTGAAATCGATAACGCTTTGATGATTTCCGCCAAGCAAGGCATCGGCATCGAAGACGTGCTCGAAGCCATCATCCGCATGGTGCCGCCGCCCGCCGGCGACCCCGACGCGCCGCTCAAAGCCTTGATCTTCGATTCGTGGTTCGACAGTTATCGCGGCGTCGTCGTCTTGATGCGCGTCATTGACGGCATGATTCGCACAGGCATGCGCGTGCGCCTGATGAACACAGACAAAGAGTATCAAGTCGACGCGCTCGGCGTCTTGACGCCCAAGCCGCGCGAGATCGATCAGCTTGGCACAGGCGAAGTCGGCTTCTTCACGGCGTCGATCAAGACGGTCGCCGACGTTGAAATCGGCGACACCGTCACCGAAGCGGCGCGCCCGACGGTGACGCCGTTCCCCGGTTTCAAGCGCATCAAGCCGATGGTCTTCGCCGGCCTCTATCCGGTCGAATCGAATCGTTATGAAGAACTGCGCGACGCGCTCGACAAGCTGCGCTTGAACGATTCGTCGTTCTTTTACGAGCCGGAATCGTCGGCGGCGCTCGGCTTCGGCTTTCGCTGCGGTTTCCTGGGCTTGCTGCACATGGAGATCGTGCAGGAGCGGCTCGAACGCGAATTCGATCTCGAATTGATCACCACTGCGCCGAACGTGCGCTATCGCGTGACGACGACCGCCGGCGAAACCTTCGAGATCGATAGCCCGTCGCGCTTGCCCGATCCCGGCAAGATCGAAAAGATCGAAGAGCCGATCATCCGCGCCATGATCATGACGAATGATGAAGTCGTCGGGCCGATATTTGCGCTGCTCGAAGAAAAGCGCGGCACGCAGTTGGGGTTTGAGTACCTGACGACAAAGCGCGTGCTGCTGACTTACGAGCTGCCGCTGTCAGAGATCATGCTCGATTTTTATGATCGCTTGAAATCGTCGTCGCGCGGTTATGCGTCGTTCGATTACGAATTGACCGGCTATCGCGAAGGCGATCTGGTCAAGCTCGACATCATGGTTGCCGGCGAGCACGTCGATGCGCTGTCGAGCATCGTGCATCGCGATCACGCTTACGCGCGAGGCCGCGCCCTGGTCGAGAAGATGCGCCAGTTGATTCCACGCCAGATGTTCGAGGTAGCGATTCAGGCAGCCATCGGCAGCAAGATCATTGCCCGCGAAAGCGTCAAAGCGATGGGCAAGAACGTCCTGGCGAAATGCTACGGCGGCGACATCTCGCGCAAACGCAAGCTGCTCGAAAAGCAGAAGGAAGGCAAGAAGCGCATGAAGCGCGTCGGCAAAGTCGAGATTCCGCAGGAAGCCTTCCTCGCCGTGCTAAAAGTAAATGAGTGAAACGTGATGCGTGAAACGTGATAAGCACAAAGACGATCTGAATAAAGATTTTAGTAATGGTTTGTCACTCGCCACCCGTCCGGTCACGCATCACGCATCACTTCCCTTATGCATCTCAAGTCGGAAAACTTCTCTGCTAATGCCGAGGCGGCGGTCGCCGACGCCGGGTTGCAGAAGCGCCTGCGTGTGCTCGATACCTTCACCTTGCGGCGCACGGCGGCCTTTGCCGAGTTGCCCGACGGCGAAGCCTTGCGCGACCGCGCACGCGAAATCAAAGAACAGACAATTGCCAATCTCGATCATTATCTTGTTCAGCTTGAACAGAGCGTTGAACGCTCAGGCGGCCACGTTCACTGGGCCCGCAACGGCAAGGAAGCCTGCGCCATCATCCTCGACATCGCGCGCCGCAACGAGGTGCGCCGCGTCGTCAAGAGCAAGTCTATGGCGACCGAAGAGATCGAGTTGAACGCGGCGCTCGAACGCGCCGGCATCGAAGCGGTTGAAACCGATCTCGGCGAATACATCGTGCAGCTTGCCGATGAGCCGCCTTCGCACATTCTCGCGCCGGCCATTCATAAATCGAAAGGCGACATCGCCGCGTTGTTCGCTGAGAAGCTCGGCACCAAGAATCTGCACGAAGCCGAAGAGATGGCTGCCGTCGCTCGCGGGATGCTGCGCGAACGCTTTCGTTCGGCAGAGATGGGCGTTACGGGGGCGAACTTCGCCGTCGCCGAAACCGGCACCATCGTGCTCGTCGAAAACGAAGGCAACATACGCTTGAGCACCAGCCTGCCGCGCCTGCACGTCGCCGTCGTCGGCATCGAAAAACTCATCCCGCGCTTTGCCGACCTGCGTGTCTTTCTGAAGATTCTGGCGCGCAGCGCCACAGGGCAGACGATGTCGAGCTATGTATCCTTCATTACAGGCGCGCGGCGAGCCGATGAAGTCGATGGCGCGGACGAGTTTCATCTCGTGCTGTTGGACAATGGCCGCACGCGTATACTGGCCGACGCCGACAAGCGCGAATCGCTTTACTGTCTGCGTTGTGGCGCGTGTTTGAACGTCTGCCCGGTCTATCAAAAGATCGGCGGCCACGCTTACGGCTCGGTCTATTCGGGGCCGATAGGCTCGATCATCACGCCGCCGCTTGCGGGGCTTGAACAGTCGAAAGACCTGCCGTTCGCCTCGACGCTGTGCGGCGCGTGCCGCGAGGTCTGCCCTGTGCGCATCAACATTCCGCACGTCCTGTTGCATCTGCGCAGCGAGTGGAGCGAAGGCGGTACGGAACACCGTCCGCACGCGCCCTTCGTCGAACGCATGGCCATCAAAGTCTGGGCGTTTGCGATGAAGCATCCGCGCCTGTACAACTGGTCGTTTCGTTTGCCCGCCCGTTTGCAAGGGCCGCTCTTGAAAGACGGCAAGTTCGAGCGCTTGCCGCTGGCGGCGGGCAACTGGACGCGCAACCGCGATTTTCCCGCCATCGCCCGCAAGCCATTCCGCGCGCTGTGGCGCGAGATGAACAAGCCATGACGGCGCGAGACGAGATTCTCTCAAAAGTAAAGAAGGCGCTCGGCAAGCCTGATGCGGCGCACGATGGGGCGCAAGCTGTTAGCTTGCCGAGCGGCCTTGCGCCATCACCTCCACCAGATCAGACGAAGCTTTCGCCGCAGCAAATCAATCTCATCGCCGAGCAACAGCGATCTGAATTGATCAAGCAATTCGAGGCGGCGCTCTTGCGCGTCGGCGGGCGTTTCTCGGTTGCCGCGAATGCGCAAATGGTTTGCGAGCGCGTGGCCGACATCGCTGCCAGTGTGCAGGCAAAGAAGGCCGTCGGCTGGCATTCGCCTTGGCTTCAGCAACTCGGCCTGCCCGCCGGGTTTGCCGAACTCGGCATCGAGTTCATCACGGACGCGGCGCGCGCTGATAAGGCGGCGTTCATCAATGAAGCCGCCGCAGCCGCCATCGGCATCACGCCGGTTGATTATGCGCTGGCCGATAGCGGCACGCTCTGTTTGCTGGCAAAGAAAAACCAGCCGCGCACGGCATCGCTGTTGCCGCCGGTTCACATCGCTGTGTTGCAGCCTCGGCAGATCATTCGCGGCCTTGATGATCTGTTTGCGCTCCTGCCTTCAGACAGTCGCGAGTTGAGCAGCGCCGTTACCTTGATAACCGGCCCAAGCCGCACCGCCGACATCGAGCTTACGCTGGTCGTCGGCGTTCACGGCCCGCAACAGCTTCACGTCATTCTCGCGGACTGGGACTAGATCAGTTTGCAATGGCATGTAGGGGCAACCCTCTGTGGTCGCCCCAGCGTCCGTCGGCGGCGTCTGGGGCGGGCAGGGACGCCCGCCCCTACATGCTCGCAATCTGCTATAGCCTCGCAATAATTCATCCGACAAAAGTCTTCCGGCAACTTGCCTCGCACCTCACTGGTAGTGTAGGAACACTGTTGGCGTACCAACAATCATGCAATGACCCCGGGAGGCTTTATGTCTGAAGTCAGACGCTTGCTCAGTCAATTGAAGCGTGCCTATGAAGGCGAAGCGTGGCATGGCCCGGCGTTGACGCATATCCTCACGGGCGTCACGGCTGAACAGGCGGCGCGGCGGCCCATCCCGTCGGCACACACGATCTGGGAACTGGTGCTGCATATCTCAGCGTGGGAAAGTGCCGTGCTCAGCCGCATCGAAGGCCGCTATGTTGCCGAACCCGACGAAGGCGACTGGCCCGCTGTTGTTGATACCAGCGATGTGGCGTGGCAGGCGACGCTTGCTAAACTCGATGCAACGCATCGCAAGCTGCGCGAAGCGGTCAGCCGTCTTGAAGACGAACGCTTGCATGAACGACTGGCCGAAGGCAAAGAGTCGGCCTATTTCGCCATTAACGGCGTCATTCAACACACGCTCTATCACGCAGGCCAGATCGTCTTGTTGAAAAAGGCATGAACTGCCGCGCTGAAGAAGGGTAAGAAAGGAATCCGCGATGTCCTTGATGCTTGATGAAATTGCCGAGCAGCCGTCGGCGCTTGAACGAACCATTCAACAGGAGCGCGATAAAGTCGCGCGGCTCGGCGCGCACCTCAGAGCGCGCGACGTCGATCTGATCGTTCTGGTGGCGCGCGGCAGTTCTGACAATGCGGCGCTATTCGGGCGCTACCTGTTGGAACTGACGACCGGCATCCCTGTGTCGTTGGCCGCGCCGTCGGTCTATACGCTCTATGGCGCGAAGCTCCGGTTGAATCGCGCGCTGGTCATCGGCGTGTCGCAATCGGGCGAAGGCGAAGACATCAATCGCGTGCTCGACATGGCGCGCGCCGGCGGCGCAACCACGGTCGGCATCACCAATGAGCCGTCGTCTTCGATGGTTGGCCTGGTGGATGAAACATTACTGATGCACGGCGGGCGCGAGCGTTCGGTGGCGGCGACGAAAACCTTCACAGGCCAGATGATGCTCTTCTATATGCTGGCGGCGGCGCTGAGTGATGCGAATAGTGATCTACGCTATGAAGCGATTCCCGACTACGTCGCCGGCGCGCTCGATCATCGTGAAGCGATTCGCCAGTTGGTCGAGCGTTACGTCTTCATGGAAAACTGCGTCGTCGTTGGGCGCGGCTTGCTCTACGCCAACGCTTATGAGCTGGCGCTGAAATTGATGGAGACCTGCTACGTCGTCGCCGAGCGCTTTTCGTCGGCGGATTTTCTGCACGGCCCGCTGGCGATTGTCGAGCGCCATTTTCCGATCATCCTGTTTTCGCAGCCGGGCGCAACCCGGCGCGGCGTCAAAGAATTGATGGAACGACTCAGCGAACTGCGCGCCGACAAGTTGATCATCACCGATGATGCGGAGCTTGCCAGGATGAGCACACGCAGCATCAGTATGTCGGCTGAGATTGACGAACTGCTCGCGCCCATCCCCTACATGGTGCCGGCGCAGTTGTTCGCCGCCTTGCTGGCCGACGCCAAAGGTTTGAACCCCGACACGCCGCGCTCGCTGTCGAAAGTCACGCGCACGCTTTAGTCAAGGATTCAGGAGAGAACGCCGCATAGGGATTCATCGCCGCCGCCGCAAACCGCTTCAGGCGTTTGTCCGTAGCTTCTGATCGACTTCAGAAAGTGAGATAAAACCGGCTCATCGGAGTTCGATCACCAACGCATAGAAAGGAGCAAATCATGAGTGAACAAGAGAATACGAACGTCGTGCAACAAATCTACGCCAGCTTCAAGAGCGGCGATATACAAGCTTTGCTTGCCCGATTTGCCGATGATATTCAGTGGCAATTACCGGATATGGAAAACGTCCCATTTGCCGGCAAGCGGCAGGGCCGCGAACAGGTGGCCGCGTTCTTTGCCAGCCTCGCAGACAACCAGGAGGTTTTAGCATTTGAGCCGGGCGACTTCACCGCTCAGGGCGACAAAGTCGTGGCGCAGGGGCATTATCGCTGGCGCGTGAAGGCGACCGGGCGAGAGTTTCAAGCGGATTGGGCGCACGTCTTCACCATCCAGGGCGGCAAGGTCATCGGCTTCCAAGAATATATTGACACGGCGGCGGTAGTGGCCGCTTATCAACAAGCGCGCAGCGCCTGACACGGCCTGTCGCCCAGGCTGTGAAGTCAATTCAAGGTGCTGACGATGTTGTGCCTGGTCTTCATCGTCGGCTTCACAATCATCTCATCCCCTTGCTGAACAGGTACGATTTGCTGAAGTCATCAGCCCCGTAGGGGCGAAATGTTTATAGAACCATATGGCAAAGGAGAACCAAGCTCCGTTAGGAGCGCAATGTTGACATTGCGCCCCGACGGGGCAATGGCATTAAGTTAAGAGTGAGAGCGAGGGGCGGCCATTTTGGAGTGCGCCGACAAGTCGGCGCTTTTACACCCACACCAAAGCCCCGACCAGTCGCCGCACTCCAAAGGCTTCGCCTAACTTAATGCCATTGCCCCGTCGGGGCTTGCGTTCTTTTCAACGCTTGTCACTATAAACATTTCGTCCCTACGGGACTGAACAAGGTCGATAATGCAGCGTTTCAGACATCCTTAAACATGCTTCAATCCGCTTGGCTGCCGTAGCGTGAGCCGCCGACCTGGGTTATCTTAATCGTCGCGCATTCCTTCACCGCACCCTCAACGGGCAAGCCGTCGTGAGGATAATCGCCTATGCAAAGATTTGCCAGAATCATCGGCACAGGGCGCTACGTCCCTGAGCGCCTGATTACCAACGACGAATTGAGCCGCCGCCTCGGCGAAGAGATCGATGCGTTTGTTTATGGCAACGTCGGCATACGCCAGCGTCACGTCTGCGCCGACGACGAAAGCACGGCGGATATTTCTATCAACGCCGCGCGCGACGCCTTGCAAGCGGCAAGTATTGAAGCGAGCGAATTGGATTTGATCATCGTCGCCAGCGATACGCCGGAATACATCTCGCCCGCGACCTCATCGGTTGTGCAAAGCCGTCTGGAAGCCCGGCGCGCAGCGAACTTCGACGTCAACTGCGCCTGCGCCAGTTTCGTGACGGCGCTCGACACCGCCGCAACGTTCACCATCGCCGACGAACAATATCAAAACATTCTGATCATCGGCGCCTATGCGATGAGCAAGTATGTGGACTGGACAGACAAGCGAACCTGCTCGCTTTTTGCCGACGGGGCGGGCGCGGTCGTCTTGCAAGCGAGCCCCGCAGGGCCGGGTTATCTGGCGTCGCAGCTTACTGCTGACGGCAGCTATCACGCGCACATGGGCATCTATGCCGGCGGCAC